>NZ_VMQU01000090.1 GCF_007714205.1 Mycobacterium helveticum
GAGGGCTTTCGCGGCGGTGGACGCGTCGCCGGGCCGTAACGGTCCCGTCACCGGCCGGCCATGAGGCGGGGCCGCTGCAGCTGCGCGATAACCCAGAAAGGCAGCGCCACAAACAAGGTTCCACCGATCAGATTGCCCACCGTGGTGATGCAGATGTTGGTCAGCAGGCCGTCCTCGCCTAAGCCCCAGCCGATCCCGGCGCGTGGCGCCGCCGGGTGGAACAGGTTGAGCATCAACGGCAGACCCAGGAATCCGGCGTTGGCGATGACGTGCTGGGTGCCGCCGATCACGAAGGCGAAGGGGCCGTAGAACGCGAAGGCCATCCGCGCCACGTCGCTGCGGGCCTTGAAGTACATGCACATCGCCGTCTGCAGGAACCACGTGCACACCACCGCCAGGAGCAGCGCGGTCCAGAACGGATGGCCGGCCTTCTGGGCACCCACGGCCGCCGCCCGCTCAGCGAAGGCACCCAGGTAAGGGCCACCGGCGGCACCGCAGACGGCGACGAACACCAGCGCGCCCGCGATGTTACCGACGAGGCCGACGACGACCAGGAACGCGTAGCCGCCCGCGCTCATATCGCCCTTGAGCACGGCGAGGAAGCCGGCGGCCATGTCCGCGGTGATCAGCGACATGCCCGATACCAGGATCAGGACGAACGACATGCCGAACGCCAAACCCATCAGCAGGCTCGCGACGCCCGGGGTCTTCACGCCGGTGCTGACGACCAGTGCGAGCAGTACCCCGAAGGCCACCATCGCCCCGCCGACCAGGGAGCGCATCAGAAACGCCCAGGGATGCGCCGCCTTTTCGACCGCCATGGCGGCCACCCGGTCCACCATGGCCCCGATGCCGAGCGGCTCGAACGGGTCCCCGCCCGCCTGGTCGGCCGCCGGCGCCGTCATCGGCGCCACAGGTGAAATTAGCTGAGCCATTATGGTTTTCCTTTCGTGAGGCGTTACCGTGCCGCGTCAAGCAGCGTCAGCGGCCGTCCCTGAACGCGGCGATGCCGTGGATGACCCCGGCGATGTGCTCGTCGCTGAGCTGCTGCCCGTCGAAGACGTGGCTGAGCAGGATTCGGAGGTCGAGCATCTGTTGCAGGTAGACCAGACACGGCGGGCACTCGTCGAGGTGCCGGCTCACGATCGCACCCCAGCGCCGCGGATCGGAGTCCACGAGATCGTCGACGAGACGCACGAATTCGACGCAGTCGATGGCGGGAACTGTCTTGTCGTGGACGGTCATCGTGGGTACCGCTTCTCCAGTGCGTTGCGAAGGTTTCCCCGGGCGCGGTAGAGCAGTGCGCGCTGCGCCTCGGCGGACAGGTCAAGGGTGCGGGCCGCCTCTTCGGCGGACATGCCGACGACGTCGCGAAGGATGACCAGCTGCCGTTGCCGCTGCGGCAGCGCATCCAGCGCGGCCCGCACGTGGCCGACGATCTCCTGCGTCATGGTCTGGTCTTCGGGCAGGAAACGCCGCGACGGTGGGGCGCTCCAGTGCCCGGCATCGGGATGTCCGGCGGGGTGCATGCGACCCGACAGCGGGTCGGTGGCCTCGGCTCCTGCCGAGGCCAGCACCTCGTGGTCGCGGATGCGGGACTCGCGCCGCCGATGCCGCGACGCGGTGTTTCTGACGATCCCGAACAGCCAGGTGCTCACCGATGAACGGCCCTGGAACGAGCACGAGGACTGCATCACCTGCACCCAGGCCTCCTGCACCGCTTCCTCGGCGAGCACCGGCGAATCCACCATGGTCCGTGCGAAGTTCACCATCGGGCGGTGAAAGTCACGCACCAGCACGGCCAGCGGGATCCCGCCGACCAGGTGCCGGCATGCGGTGTCCTCGGGCGGCAGCACCACCGGGGTCACCATCGATCCGCGCTCAGGCACATCGGGCCAGTTCCCAGCGCAGCTGCGCCTCCGACGGCGACTGCACGGGGATGAAGGCCGCTTCCCGGTAGCGCCGGCTGGCCGCCGTCCTGCTCGCATACCCTTTGCCGCCCGCGGTACGGATCTCCAGATCCGCACTGGCGCTGGAGAGTTCGGCAGCGGTGAGCCGCAGCGCCAACAGCTGCCTCCTGGTCGGCTGGGCGGGGCCGCCGACCGCCGCCGCCAAGCCGGCCAACGTCATCTCCGCGCACGCGAGCCGGCCCGCGATGCGGTCCACGTCGGCGGCGAAGACGGCATTGACCCCCGTGAGCCCACGCCGGCTCTCCTCGACCGTCGTCTTGGTCAGGCCCAGGCACATGGCCGACTGCAGGACGAGGAACGTCGGACGCACGGCCTGCAGGAACCCGTCGAAGTCGCGGGACAGCACCTGCTCCGGGCCGATGCGGACGCCCTCGAGGGTCAAACACGACGAGGCGGTGCTGCCCATGGCCAGCAGTTCGAAGTGGTCGCCGACGGACACGCCCGGCGTGTCCAACGGCAATGCCACGATGAGCTTTTCGCCGGCGTCGGTGCGTACCGCGGTGACCATGGTCGAGTCGCGATAGAGGTTGCTGGCCCATCTGATCGCGCCGGACAGCTCGTAACCGTCGGCCACCGGTGTGGCCGTCAGGTCGAGGCTGCCGCAGCCGGCCGCCTCCTTGAACGCCGACGCCATGCCGGTGACGCCCGGTGTGGTGCCGGCAAGCAGCGGCTGGACCGCGGCCATGCTGAACGGCGTTGCGGCCGTGAGCAGGTACTCCACCGCCATCCGGTGGGCCCATAGCGAGAACCCCGTGCTCATACACTCCCCGGAAATCAGCCGGATCACCTCGGCCATGTCGGGAAGCCCACCGTCGGCGTTGCCCGGCGCGCCGACCCCGAGCAGGCCGGCCGCACCCAGTGCGGTGAAGCTGCGACGGGAATGCTGCTCACCGCGGTCCAACACCGCGGCATGGGCCCGGATGTCTTCCAGAAGTTCGAGATCCACTCGGCTGGCCGCGGAATCCATTGTCGTCGTCATGTGAGTACCTCCTCAGCCTGCCGGGCGGCGTGTTGCCATGCGTAGTCGAGAAACTTGCCGTCGAAGGTGACGACCACCCTGTCGCCCCGGGGGTCGGGTCGCCGCTGCACGCTGAGCTGAAAGTTGATCGCGCTCATGATGCCGTCGCCGAATTCCTCGTGAATGAGTTCTTTGATCGCCGGGCCGTAGACAGCCAGCGCCTCGTGAAACCGGTAGATCGTCGGGTCTTTCGCCTCGGCGGCGTCCGGACACCGGTAGGGTGTCGCCTGCAGCACCGCCACGGCCTCGTCGTCGAGGTCGAGGAGCGATGCGACCGTCGCCGCATCGGCGGCCGCGAGCGGATGCTGGCCGAGCAGCGCCGCGACGGTCCATACCGGGTCCTTGCCGATCGTTTCGGCGATTTTCGCCCAGCTCAACCCGTGTTCGACACGGGCTACCCGAATGACCTCGGCGAGGCCGGTTTTGGTCAATGTGGTTGTCACGGTGGGCTTCCTATCCGGTGCACAGGGTCGAGTCGACGCTGACCGGGTTGCGGAACGTGTTCACCACGGGCGACCAGGCGATCGCGTTGTCGTGGATCTCCTTGAGCGTCGCCTCGTCGACGTCTGCGGCCAGGGTCACCCTGCAGCGAACCGCGCTGAAGCCCAGGGGCTTGCCGTCGGGGGTGTCCCCGACCCCCCACACGGCGGAGATGTCGATGTCGCCCTGCATCTCGACCTCGATCTTGGTGAGGGTCACGCCCCGGTGCGTCGCGTTGGCGAGCATGCCGACCGAGATGCAGGAGCCCAGCGCGGCCAGGGCGGTTTCCGACGGGTTGGGCGCCGAGTCGTCGCCCAGCAGCGCCGGCGGCTCCCCCACCAGCATCGGCGCGAGGTCGCGCACGTAGGTCATGTTGCGGAACCCGGCCTCGCACACCGTGGTGGCCTTCAGGGTCTTCTTGCCGGTCGCGGGGTCGGCCTTGGCAGTGCACGACAACCGGTCCAGGCCTGCGGCGTCGATGACGAGCGCGTCGGTCATGTACTTCCTCCGTTTCTCGCTGGCTATGGGGTCTTCACGGGGTTAGTGCTCCGCGGGCGCCCGTGCGTGACGGCGAGCGAGACTGATTTACACCGACGACACGAAACATCACTTCGCTGAAACATCGCGGCCGCCCGGCGGGTGAATTATGGCCCCGACGAGAGGCATTCGTCGCGCCGAGTATCGCGCGAGCGCGGCGCCCGCGGAGTGTGCGGCCGGGCTCAGGACTCCGTCGGCTGCGTCACGAAGTCGATGAGCTCCTCGACCCGGCCGATCAGCGCGGGCTCGAGATCGTTCCAGTCGCGCACGCGCGACCGGATGTGCCGCCAGGCCCTGGCGATGTCCGCCTGGGCGGCGTGCGGCAGGCCCAGGGCTTCGCAGGCGCCGTGCTTCCATTCCAGGTGCCGCGGCACCTGCGGCCAGGCTTTCAGGCCCAACCGCTGCGGCTTGACGGCCTGCCAGATGTCGACGTAGGGGTGGCCGACGACCAGCGTGTCATCGCCGCCCGGTCCGCGCCGCACCGCGTCGGCGATGCGTGCCTCCTTGGAACCCGCGACGAGGTGGTCGACGAGCACACCGAGCCGGCGCCCCGGGCCGGGCCCGAACGCGGCCACGATGTCCACCAGGTCGTCCACGCCGCCGAGGTGCTCGACGACGACGCCCTCGACTTTGAGGTCTTCGCCCCAGACCTGCGCGACGAGCTCGGCGTCATGGCGTCCCTCTACGTAGATCCGGCTGGCGCGCGCAACCCGGGCGCGGGCGCGCGGCACCGCGACGGACCCCGACGCCGTCCTGGCCGGCGCGCCCGGCGCGGCGCGGCGCGGCGCGGTGAGGATCACCGGACGCCCCTCGATCAGGTAACCCGGCCCGAGGGGAAAGCCGCGCGTGCGGCCGTGCCGGTCTTCCAGGTCGACCCGACCGTACTCGACCCGCACCACGGCGCCGACATAGCCCGTCTGCGCGTCCTCGACTACCAGGCCCGGCTCGGCGGGGTGCTCGGTCGAACGGGGCGTGCGCCGGCCGGCGGCCAGCACGTCGGTTCCATAGCGATCCACCACGCCGGCAATACTAGGAAGGTCCGCGGGTGATCGCCGGTGCGGCGCGCCCGGGGCCGACATCACAATTCGCGGGTTACCTATTATCGCCTGGGGCACCGGCAAGTGGTTCGTGCGCAGAACGTTCGATCGTACGGCTTGGAGGCACGCCTCAGGTGGTTCAGAAATGTCGCGAACCCCGCGATGCCGACACCCGCCCCATCCCCGCGCCCGCCCCGGCGGAGTTACGGGCCGGTGCATCGAGATGGTCGCGTGAGCCGCCGTCGAGCAAAAGATGTTCTAAAACAACGGATTTGAGGATTCCGACAGCCGCCTGGCTCGCCGCCGCCGCCGTGCCGACCACTCGCAGCGACGGGGACCCGCGGGTTGCGCAACGCCACCCTCCCGGGAATCCCCGGACGGCCCGACCAGCCGGGTTTGTGGTCGTGGCGCCTACAGGTTCCCCAGGCTGAATAACCCGGACAAGAAGTTGCCTTCGTTGAGCAGTCCGGAGAGGTAACCGGCTTGATCGGAAACAGAATTCGGTGCGCCGGTGTTGAAGTAGCCCGAAATATGGCCGTTGGGTGAGCCACCGCTTGCCGTGTTGAAGAAGCCCGAGGTGTACCCGCCACTTGACGTGTTGAAGAAGCCCGAGGAGTCGGTGCCGACGTTGCCGACGCCCGAGTTGCCGGCGCCACTGTCGGTGGCGTACCCGACGCCGGTGTTGGTGCTGCCCGCGTTCCACAGGCCCGTGTTGTAGCTCCCGGAATTCGAGTTGCCGGTGTTGTAGCTGCCGGAGTTGTTGGCGCCGGTGTCGAAACTGCCGGCGTTGGCGGCGCCGGTGTTGTACTGGCCGGAGTTTTCCAGCCCGGTGTTGAACACACCGGAGTTTCCGAGGCCGAAGTTGGCGATGCCCGAGTTGCCGATGCCGAACTGGCCGCCGCCGCCGGAGTTGCCGATGCCCCAGTTCGCGGCGTAGTTCACTGGGTTACTGGGATTGAAACTGCCGACGCTGGCGTTGCCGATGCCGACGTTGCCGCTGCCGGAGTTGAAGAAGCCGATGTTGTCGGTGCCGGAGTTGCCGAACCCGATGTTGCCGCTGCCCGAGTTCAGCCCGCCGAGGTTGAACTGGCCGGTCGCGGCGTTGTAGTAGGTGTTGCCGATGCCGATCTCGTTGCTGCCGTTCAAACCAAACCCGATGTCGTTGCTGCCGGTGTTGCCGCCGCCGTAACTGTAGTTGCCGGTGTTGCCGACACCGAAGTTGCCGGTGCCGCTGTTGCCCAACCCGAAGTTGTAGTTCCCCGAGTTACCCAGGCCGATGTTGCCGTACCCGTTGGTTAGCTTTGTAGATCCCGGAACCATTTGACCGCTGTTGCCCAGGCCGATGTTGCCGGCGCCGTAGTTGCCGGCGCCGTAGTTGCCGCTGCCGGTGTTGCCGCTGCCGAAGTTGTTGGAGCCCTTGTTGCCCAGGCCGATGTTGCCGCTGCCGAGGTTGCCGTTGCCGACGTTGGCGTTGCCGGTGTTGCCGCTGCCGAAGTTGGCGCTGCCCTTATTGCCCACACCCAGATTGCTGACCCCCGCGGTCGCCGCGGCGTTCCCCCGACCGCCCAGCACCCCGGGCAGACCGGCCAGCATCTGGTGCAGACCCTGCACCGGCGCCATCTGCGCGACCGCCGCCGACGCCCCCGAGTAATACGCCGACATCGCCGAGACGTCGCGGGCCCACATCTCCTCGTACTCGGATTCCAGCGCCGCGATCGCCGGCGCGTTCAGCCCGAACCAGTTCGACATCACCATCTGCACGAACGAGTTGCGGTTGAGCGCCACCATGGCCGGCTGCACCGTGGCCGACTGCGCCGCCTCGAACGCGCTGACCACCGCGCGGGCCTGCCCCGCCGCGCCCGACGCGTGCGCCGCCGCCTGACTGAGCCACCCCGCATACGGGGTCGCCGCGGCCATCATCGCCTGCGCCGCCGGGCCCTGCCACGCCTGACCCGTCAGATTCGACGTCACCGACGAAAACGACGACGCCGCCGACCCCAACTCCGAGGCCAGACCGTCCCACGCCGTCGCCGCCGCCAGCATCGGCGCCGGCCCCGCACCCGAGAACATCCGCAACGAATTGATCTCTGGCGGCATTGTCATGAAGCTCATCGGACCCGTCCTTTACCTCTCGGCACCGTAGGGGACGCCGATTAGTGTAGCCCTCACCACATCCGACTTTCCGATTTTTGTTTCAGAAAAATTCGGACCCGACCAGGTGAACGTCGTCCGGACTGCCGCGGCCACCCCCGTGGGCCCGCGACGCCAACCCGCACGGGCGCCGCGCTACCGCGCCCGGCGCCCCGGCGGCCCGCAGGCCACCAGATAGTCCGCGTAATCCCATGCCGCCAGAAATTGCCGGCCCGCTCGCAGACCGCTTTGGTACAGGGCATCCCGCTGCTGGGCGGAAAGGCCGAAATCGATGGGACTGACCTCGCCGGCGGGGACGAAAATGGTGCGCCGCACGGTGCACGGGTCGTCGATGTAGGCGTTGTCCTGGTTACTCACCAGTGTTTCTATGGCGGCGATGCCCAGCGACACCGGGCCGTGCACCGGGTGGGTGGGCGGAATGCCGGGGCGCGCCGACAAGCGGATGCCGAACGTCGGCCAGCGGGGCCGGCCGGCGGGTTCGTCGAACAACTGCACCGGGAAATCCGACAGCAGTCCGCCGTCGACCCAGGTGGCGCCGGCCACGCGGACCGGTTGGAACACGTACGGGATCGCCGCCGAGGCGTGCACGGCGCGGGCCACCGGGAAGTCGTCCGGGTCCACGCCGTAGTCGGGCAGGTCCCACGGGATGCGCACCAGGCGGCGTCGGGACAGGTCGCTGGCGGTCACGACCAGTGACCATGCGAACTGGTCGGGCTTCTCGCCGGTGCGCAGGTCGGCGAAGGTGCGCACGCCCAACTCGCCCAGCAGTCCGGCCAGCAGCCGTTCCAGGTAGGCCCCGCGATAGACACCGTCGGACACCAGCAGCGACAGTCCCCCGCCGATGACGGGTACCCGCCCGATCGGGCTGCGGTCGAGGAACTTTCGGTAATCGATGTCGCGCATCACGTCGGTGAGCCGGCTCAGCGGTTCGCCGGCCACCTGCAGGGCGGCCAGCAGCGAGGCGACGATGGCGCCCGCGCTGCTGCCGGCGACGCGGGGGAACCGGTAGCCGGCTTGAGCCAGCGCGTCCACCGCGCCGACCAGTCCGATGCCCCGCACGCCGCCGCCTTCGCACACCAGATCGGCGTGTGCCACGCTCACGGCCGCCACCTTAGCCCCGATCCGGCAGGGCGCCGCGCGGCACGCCGGACGTACGGCACTCAGCGAATGCGGTGGCCGTCGGCGCCGAAGAAATGCACGTGCCCGGGCTCGGGATGCAGCCACACGCGGCTGCCCCGCTGCGGTGGCCGGCGCCCGTCGGCCCGCGCCACGACGGTCTGCTCGACAGCGTTGCCCGACAGGGCGATCCGCCCGTAGAGGTAGGCATCCGCCCCGAGCTCCTCGACCACGTCGACCCGCATCTCGAGGCCCCTGGCGGCCCCGGGGCCGCCGCCCACCGCGAAATGTTCAGGACGAACTCCCACGACCACCTCGGCCCCGAGGGAGGCGACCTCGCGTGGTACCGGGATCAGCCAATCCCCCAGCGACACAGCCGAATCCACGATCGGCAGGGTGAACAGGTTCATCGCGGGCGAGCCGATGAAGCCGGCCACGAAGACGTTGGCGGGATTGTGGTAGAGCTCGCGGGGCGCAGCGACCTGTTGCAGCACCCCGTCGCACAGTACGGCGACACGGTCGCCCATCGTCATGGCCTCCACCTGGTCGTGGGTGACATAGACGGTGGTGGTGCCGAGTCGCCGTTGGAGTGCGGCGATCTGGTTGCGCGTCTGGACCCGCAGTTTGGCGTCGAGATTGGACAGCGGCTCGTCCATCAGGAACACCTGCGGACGGCGCACGAGGGCGCGTCCCATCGCCACCCGCTGGCGTTGCCCCCCGGACAGGTCCTTGGGTTTGCGGTCCAGATACGGCCGCAGGTCGAGCAGTTCGGCCGCGGCCAGCACCCGCTCGCGGATCTCGGCCTTGGGCGTCTTGGCGATCTTCAACGCGAAGCCCATGTTCTGCGCGACCGTCATGTGTGGGTAGAGGGCGTAGTTCTGGAAGACCATCGCGACGTCGCGATACTTCGGGTCGACGTCGGTGACGTCGCGGTCGCCGATGCGGATGCGTCCGGAATCCAGCGTCTCCAGTCCGGCCACCATCCGCAGCGAGGTCGTCTTGCCGCACCCGGACGGGCCCACCAGCACGACGAACTCGCCGTCGCCGACCACCAGGTCCAGCCCGTCCAGGGCCGGCCGGTCCGCGCCCGGGTAGCGGCGGGTCGCCCGTTCGAAACTCACCGAAGCCACGACTAGCCACCGAGCCCGGTCACGGCGATGCCGCGGACGAAGGACCGCTGCGCGATGGCGTAGATGAGCACCAGCGGCAGCATGATCAGCATGGACGTCGCCATGAGCACCGGCCAGCGGGCGGCGTACTCCCCGCGCATCCGGACCAGGCCGAGGGTCAGCGTGGCCAGACTGTCGCGCTGGATCATCAACAGCGGCCACAGAAAATCGTTCCACACGTTGACCCACGTGAGCACCGCGAGCACCAGCACCGCGGGCCTGGCATGGGGCAGCAGAACCCGCCGGTAGACCTGCCACGAAGAGCACCCGTCGAGGATCGCGGCTTCCTCCAGATCGGTGGGCAGGGTCAGGAAGAACTGCCGCATCAGGTAGGTGCCGAAGGCGCTGCCGAACAAACCGGGCACGATCATCGCCCAGGGCGTGTCGACCCAGCCGAGGGTCCGCATCAGGATGAACTGCGGGATGACGGTGACCGTCAGCGGCACCATCAGGGTGGTCAGGTACACGAAGAACAGCGCATCGCGGCCGCGGAATTGCAGCCGCGCGAACGCATATCCGGCCAGCGAGCAGAAGAACACCTGCCCGGCCGTGACGCAGCCGGCATAGAGCACCGTGTTGAAGAACATCCGCCAGAACGGCATCAACGCGAACACTTCGGTGTAGTTCGACCACTGCGGCCGCGCCGGCCACAACGTCGGCTCGGTGACCTCGCCCTCCTTCTTCAAGGATCCCGAGACCGCCCAGGCGATCGGGAACAGCGCACTGCAGGCGATGCCGATCAGGGCCGTGTAGATGACCACGGTCCGGATGGCGTTGCGCTTGAACATGCGCGTGGGGTGCTCAACCAAGCCCACGGGAAGCCTCCCAGGAGCGACGCCGCGTGATGCGTAACTGCAGCACGGTCAACACCAGCAGGATGGCGAATATCACCCACGCCAGCGCGGAGGCATATCCGAACTCCAGGAACGAGAACGCGTGCTGGAACAGCATGATGCCCAGCACGTACGTCGCGGTCTCCGGACCGCCGTTGGGCCCGTTGAGGACATACACCAGGTCGAACGCCTGGAAGGCGTGGATGACCGAGATGACGACCACGAACGACATGGCACCCCGGATCATGGGCACGGTGATGGAGACGAACTGTCGTATCCCGCCCGCACCGTCGATCCTGGCGGCCTCGTAGAGGTTTCCCGGCACCCCCTGCATTGCGGCCAGCAGCACGACGCTGGCGAACGGCACGCTCCGCCACACGCTGACCATGCACAGCGACACCATGGCCCATTGCGGTTGGATCAGCCAGGGAACCGGGCCGACCCCGGCCCAGCCGAGCACGATGTTGAGCAACCCGTTGTCGGTGTCGAAGGCGAACTGCCACACGACCGCCATCACCACCGAGGAGATGGCCAGCGGCAGGAACACGATGGTGCGAAAGATGCCGATGCCCTTGACTTCCCGGCTCAGCACGGCGGCCACGACGAGGCTGACCAGCACGGTCGGCACCACGGTGCCGACCGTGAGAACCACCGTGTTGCGAAGCGCGATGACAAACAACGGGTCGGACGTGAGGTCCCCGAAGTTCTTCAGGCCCACGAACTTCGGCGGTGTGAACAGGTCCCACTGCTGAAAGCTCATGTACAGCGAGAACCCGAGCGGGAACAGCATGAAGACGCAGACCGCGGCCAGGTTCGGCGCCACGAACAGCCGGCCCGCCCGGGCGCGTCGTCGCAGCGGGCGGGCGCCCGGGGAGCGTGTGCGGATCGGTGTCATGGGTTGCGCAGCACCTCGGCGAGGGCGTGCGACATCCCGGCCAGCGTCGTCGCGGGCTTCGACCCGCGCAGCACGGGACCGAAGTTGCGGTCCATCAGGGCGCTGACCTTCTCCCATGCCGGGGTGATCGGCAACGCCTCGGAGTGGGCCGGACCTTCGGTGAGCACGGACAGGTTGCGCAACCGGGCGTGGGCCGCGGCGAACCCGCGGGAGGTCAGCGCGGAGCGTAGCGCCGGCACGAAAAGACACGATTCACCGATCAGAGACTGCCCGACGGGTCCGGTCGCGAATTTGACGAATTCCCAGGCCTGGGCCTTGCGTTGGCTGCTCGCCGAGATGGCCAGGCCGGTGGCGCCGATGTTGGAACAGGCCGCATGCCCCTTCGGCAGCGCCGGCCCCGTCGGAAGTGGCGCGACGTCGAACTCCAGGCCGTCGGCGCGCAGGAACGTCTGATAGCGCCAGTGGCCGCCCAGCGCGATCGCCGCCTTGCCGGCCGCGAACAGGTTGGGCGTGGACATCGACTGGGTCTCCGAGGCGGTGGGCGCCACCTGGTGCTTGGTGGCCAGGTCGGCGTAGAACTGCACCGCCTCGATGAACGCGTCGTCCCCGAAATTGAAGTGGCTGGGGTTCTTCAGCGGGGTCGACCACGGCACGCCGTTGTTCATGGCGAACAGCCCCGCCGACGCATACGGCAGGAACGTGTCGACGAAACCCCACTGCGTGGCCCGCCCGGATCCGTCCCGCCTGGTGAGCGCGGAAGCGGCGTCCAGGAACTCACCGAACGTCCAGGGCTGCGCCCACGTCCCGGGCGGTGCCGGCGCCCCGGCCGCGGCGAACAGGCGCTTGTTGTAGTACAGGTAGTTCCCGGACCACTGCTCGGGGAACGCGTACTGGCCCCCGTTGAACGAGAAGACGTCGTAGAGCGGGCCGAGGCGGTCGGCCTCGAGCTCGGCGGCGAACGCCCGATCGCGCGCCAGCATCGTGTTCAGGTCGAGCAACACTCCCCGGTCGGCCAATTCGGCGTAGGTCGATTCCCAGGCCATCAGCACGTCGGGACATCGGCCGCCGGCGCAGAACGTCGAGACCTGCTGCATCACGCCGGGCCCGGACAACAGTGTCCGAACCTTGATGTCGGGGTGGCGGCGCCGGAACGCGTCGACGACGCGCATCCTGGCGTCGCGTTCGTCCGGGTTGGCCGCGAAGAAGAAGACGAGCGCATCGTCGCCGCCGGAACTGCAGCCGCCCGCGGCCGGCGCCAGCGCCGCCGCGGCGAGCGCGCCGGCACCCCGCAGCAGGCCCCGCCGTGGGATCGGCTCATCGAGCATGGTGCTCCCCGGTCTTCGGTTTCGGCCGGTCGCGCGCCGGCCACGTCCAGTGTCCTTGGTACCCGATGCACGTGTTGTCGCGCGGGCGGCGATCAGGCGGGGAAGTACCGGATCCGGTTGATCGCGTTGGCCCGCCGGGCCACGTCGGCGAACAGGACGGCACGCCCGTGCCCCGAGTTCAGCGCGACGGCCACGGTGGGTCCGGCGCCATTCATCCTGGTGCAGCCCCCGCCCTCGGGTTGCCCGGCGAGCTCGGCGAGGCCGAGGGGCTGGTCGTCGCCCAAAGTTATTGGGGAGTTTGGGGACAGGGCGCGCGCCGCGGTGCTCATGTCGCCACGGGTCAGCGCGCCCAGGAACGCCTCGACCCACTTCTTGTGCCGCGCCCCCACGCGGCGGAAGCCGGCCACGAAGCCGGCGGTCCCCCGCAACCCCTGGTTGGCCAGCAATCCCCGCGACAGCTGCGCGGCCGGACCGATCGCCGCCGAACCGGCGCCGAGGAACTGCAGCATCATCGCGGGCAACTCCCAATACGCTCGCAGCCGGGCAATCTGCCACCGGCCGTCACCTCCTCGGAGGTCTTCCCGAAGGTCATAGCGCAGGAACGCGGGAATGTGCATCGTCACGGCCGGGCCCATCGCCACCTCGGCCGTCCGGCGCGAACAACCCGACCCAGCCGGCGCGGTCGTGCGCCGTCGCCGCCTGCGGCGAGCGCTCCACCGCGGCGAGGAGACGCCCCCGATCCAGCGGCACGACCATCAGGCCGCCTCGGCCAGCTCGACGCCCGCGGACCGCATCTCGGCCAGGGCCCGCGCGGCCGCATCCGTGTCGACGGGGCGGGTCAGGTTGACCAGCACGCGCGTCGCCAGACCGGCCCGCGCCGCATCCTCGGCGGTGCGCTTGACGCAGTGGTCGGTGGCGATGCCGACGATGTCGACCGCGTCGACGCCGCGCCGGCGCAACCACGCCAGCAGGGAGGTCCCGTGTTCGTCGACGCCCTCGAAACCGCTGAAGCCGGCGGTGTGGGCGCCTTTGCAGAAGACCGCCTCGATCGGTCCGGTGTCGAGTCCGGGAGGAAAGTCCGCACCGGGGCTGCCCGCGATGCAGTGCGGCGGCCACGACGACGAATAGTCCGGCCGATCGGAGAAGTGGTCTCCCGGGTCGACGTGGCAGTCCTTGGTCGCCACGACATGGCGGTAGCCCGGGCCGCCCGCCAGATAGCCGTTGATCGCCGACGCCAGGGCGGCGCCGCCGGCGACCGCCAGCGGCCCACCCTCGCAGAAGTCGTTCTGCACGTCGACGATGATCAACGCCCGCACGGGGTCCACCCTATCGCCGCCGAGGCCGCGAACCGTCGGCTGCGAATACGGTCCACCGGCTTGGCCCGGCGGGCGCGGCGGTTTGTTTGCGGGCCGGCGGGGTAACCAGGCTGCCATGTTGATCCGCAGAATTGCGCGGCCGCTCTTGTCGGTCGTGTTCATCGGGCAAGGAATCGATTCACTGCGCAACCCCAAGGCCGCGGCGGAAGCCGCGGCACCCGCGGTGGGGGGCCTGCAGGCGTTGCCGGACCCGGTGGGCAGCAGCATTCCGAGCAACCCGCAGACCGTCGCGCAGCTCAACGCGGCCGTCCAGATCGGGGCCGGCCTGCTGCTGGCCACCGGGCGGATGCCGCGTGTCGCGTCGGCGGCCCTGGCTGTCACCATCCTGCCTGCCAACCTCGGCGCGCACATGTTCTGGAGCGAGACCGACCCGCAGCGCAAAGCGGAAAAGCGCAAGGACTTCCTGACGGACCTCAGCCTGCTGGGCGGGTTGCTGATCGCGGCCGCCGACACCGCGGGCAAGCCGTCGCTGGGGTGGCGCGGCCGCCGGGCGGCCGAGCGGCTCTCGGATGCGGTCTCGTCGGCGCTGCCGGACTTCTCGGACGGGGCCGACACCGACTTCGACGAGCTCGGCGAGAAGATCGTGCACGGATTGCAGGCGCGCGCCGAGCGCGGCCGCGAACTGGCCCTCGAGGCCGTCGAAAAGGCCGAACCGTTGACCAAGAAGGCACGCGCACGCGGCGAAAAACTGGCTTCCGAGGTCGCGGAGATCGCCGAGCAGCCCTGGGCCCGGTCCGCCCGCAAGCGTGGCCGCGAACTGGCCGACACCGCCCGGGTTCGCGGCGAGCACCTCGCCGAATCCGCGCGCCACCTCGCCGATTCCGCGAACGGCCACGCGGCCGAGGACGCGCTGGAGCGGGTCGGCTCGAAGGTCAGGCGCCGACTTCGCTGAACGCACTTGTGGTGCAGCGGGTTTCAGTTCCCGTCGGGCCGCCGCGCCGCCGACGCGGACAGGAAGGCATCGATGATCGCCTCGACGTCCCGGCCGACATCGACGGTGACACCCGATTCGTCGGCGCCGAGCGGCTCGAGCGCCTCGAACTGCGACCGCAGCAGCGCGGCCGGCATGAAATGACCCGTCCTGGCGGCCACCCGGCCGCCGATGAGCTCCGGTGAACCGCTCAGGTGCAGGAACTCCACGCGTGGGCAGTGCGCGCGCAACCGGTCGCGGTAGGTGCGCTTGAGCGCCGAACAGCTCGCCACGCCGCCGGCGCGGTGGCCCGCCAGCCACTCGCCGACCACGTCCAGCCACGGGCGGCGATCGTCGTCGTCGAGCGGTTCGCCGGCGGCCATCTTGGCGATGCTGGCCGGCGGGTGCAGGGTGTCGGCGTCGACGAACGGGACCCGCAACCGTTGCGCCAGAGCCGAACCCACCGTCGACTTGCCCGAGCCCGAGACACCCATCACCACGATCGGCGACGGCGCACGGGCCCGGCCTTCGCTCACCCGGTCGCCAGGTTGCGGTTCCATTCCACCCAGCCGACGCCGCGGCGGCCGTCCGTGGTGGTGACGGTGACCCAGGCACGCGGGAACTGGCTGACCCGCCCGTCGGGGGAAACCAGCCGCACCGGCGCCTGGCCGCGCACGGCGATGTCCGCGGCGATCCCGCCCGGGTCGAAGGCCAACGTCGCATCGCGCGGTAACCCGTTGGCGCCGAAGGTTTCCCGCGCGTCGAGGGTCTGCACCTCGGTGAGGTGGTGGTCGGCGTCCTGCACGTAGCCGACGCTGAAGGCCGGGGCCCCGGGTATGCGGATGTTCACCCCGTGCAGGTGGGTGCCGTCCTCGAGGTGCAGCGCGCTCCAGATCCAGTCCATGCTCCACCAGTCGCGCACCCCCCAGGAGTGGTCGCGCTGCCCGGGCACGGACTCGACGCGGTAGCCGGTGCCGTCCACGCTGACGGTGCCCGAGACCCTGCACGGGATTTCGTAGCGCGTCGTGAGCCGGTACATGTACGGGGCGCCGTCGGTGGCCCACACCAGATGCATCGTCAGCTCGACCGGGGTTCCGGGCTCCCCGCGCAGCAGGGCCGCCGGGTCGTCGTACGCCCGGGCCCTTGCGCGGACGTCGACGCGGTAGGTCTGCAGCGCGGCGGAGGCCGAGTGGCCCAGCTCCAGGGTGTCGGTGCGCAGCGCCCACGGGTCGGCGGGCAGCGGGACCAGCGCGTCGACGGCGACCGTGGGCATCTCGGGGCCGCACAGCAGCGCGTGCACCAACGCCTGCCGCTGGTTGGCGATCAGGCCGAGCCGGAACCAGCCGCCCAATCCCTGTGCGGGATCGGCGAAGTCGGCGTACCAGCTTTCGCTCCACAGCGGTTCGGCGGTCGGGGCGTGCGCGAGTTCGTCGTCGTGCGACGGTCGCAGCGGCTCGGGTGTCGCGGCGTCCGGCAGCGTCGCCAGCGCGTCGGTGTCGAGCACGTGCTCACAGTGCCGTTGCAGCATCGTCATGAACATCCGGTCGCCGCGCTCGGTGCGCTCCACCAGCATCGAGGAGACGATCGCCATCATCACCCCGAAAAAGCTCTGGCGGCGCACACCTTCGGCGACGTCGGCGAGGCTGACGGGGGCGTCCGGCCCCAGCGCCTCGTGGTAGGCCCGCAGCAACGCGTCGTAGTGCGCGCGGCGGTCCCGCGTCGACAGGGCGCAGCCCAAAAAGTACGCCAGGTCGGTCAGCGCCGGGCCCCACGAGACGGTCTGCCAGTCGACCACGGTCAACGCGCGGTCGGCCCCCTCGGTACCGAACAGCATGTTGTCCAGGCGGTAGTCGCCGTGCACCAGGCCCTGGATCCGGCCGGGTTCGGACTCCTGGGCCAGGTAGGCGTCGAACGAGGCCACCAGGCGTTCGCACACCAGGCGGTGACCCGGCTCGATCTGGTCGCCGTAGCGGTCGACGAAACCGGCATACAGCGGGGTGATCATCGCCTGGCGCAGCGGCGACTCGCGGTTGAGCCACGGCGCCTCGGCCAGCGCCGGGTCCCCGAGCAGCGGGCCGTGCAGCCGGCCCAGCTCCTCGACACCGAGGCGGGCCTGTTCGGTTGTGGCACCGGCGATCTCGTCGCCGACGACCGCCGGGCCCGCGTCACCGAGCAGCAGGTCGAAGACGCCGGTCGAGGTGTCGACCGCGGCGTGGTAGCAGGGCGCGACCGGGCCGCCCAGGCGTGGCGCGATATCGCCGTAGAAGCAGACCTCACGTTCGTAGAGACCCAGCGCCAGCCCGGTCTGGCGACTCATCGGATCGGTCGCGGCGACCTTCAGCACCACCGACTCGGGCCGGTCGGGGCGGAGGGCCCCGTCCGCGTAGGTGAGCCGCACCCGGTAGCACTCGCTCATCTGGCCGGTGCCGATGCGCTCCGCGGTGAACTCCGCGACCGGCCCGGCGCCGATCGCCGCGGTCAGCCAGGCGGCCGTGAGGTCACCGGGTCGTTCGATGACTTGTTCGGTGTCGGCGTGCATGGGGTCAGCGTGCCAGGTCAACGTGCCAGTGAAAAGCCTTCCCAGGCCATCCTGCGGTGCGGATGCGGGTCGAACTCGACGCGGCACCTGCTGTCGAAAACCATGACGGCGCGGTCCTGCGCGGTGTAGGCGGGCCAGTCGTCGCCGGGTACCCCGGTGTGGCTGAAGGACCGCCAGCGGCGCTGCACCTGGTTGCTGACCCGCAGTGCGGCACCCCGGTCGGCGGCGGCGGTCAGCAACGCGCCGAACCGGGTCCGGTAGATGTCGAAGACCGCGAACAACTCGGTGGCATGCGTGGCGCCCAGACCCGACCAGCGCAGGGTCCGCGGGGCGTAGTCGTAGCGGTACAGGTAGGTGGGCGCGTGGGCGCCGTGGGCCTCGGCGATCTGCCAGGCCGCCGAGCCGAACGCGAAGTCGCCGCCGAGCTGGATGCACGCCGAGGACGCGGGGTAGTCGGGGTAGGCGGCGGTGATGCGTTCGCGCGCGGCCGGTTCGGCGTCGGCCAGCAGTTCCTCGACCATCGATTGGTTGGTGGGCAGCATCCGCAGGAAGCGGGTGAACAACCGGCCCTCTTCGGCGTTGGTCCCCACGATGAGCGGCACCCGGTGCGCATGCCCGCGCCGCATCGCCTCGACGGGGTCGGCGGGCAGCACGTCGTCACCGAAGACCGGACCGATCGGAAAGGCACCCAGCCTGTCCTTCATGCCCTGGTCGAGCAGGCGGTGCTGCGTGTCGACCAACTGCTGCGGCGACGCCTGCATCAGGGCCTGCGCGGCGTCCTGACGCCGCGCGCCGAGCAGTTCGGCGAAGCGCGTCGCGAACTCGGCGGCGGTCTCCCCGGGCCGCGTCATGCCCGAGGCCGGGCTTTCCGCGATCGCCCGGGTGAACAGCCCCGCGGCGGCGGGCACCGCCAGCAGCGTGGCGGTGATGTGCGCGCCCGCGCTTTCGCCGAAGATGGTGACGTTGTCCGGGTCGCCGCCGAACGCCGCGATGTTGTCGCGGACCCACTGCAGCGCCAGCACCAGGTCGCGCAGGAACAGGTTGCCGTCGATGGTGACGTCCGGTGTCGACAGCGACGACAGGTCCAGGCAGCCCAGCGCGCCCAGCCGGTAGTTCACCGACACGTAGACGCAGCCGCGGCGCGCCAGCGCCGCACCGTCGTACAGCGGCGTCGCCGAACTGCCCAGAATGTAGCCGCCGCCGTGGATGAAGACCATCACCGGAAGCGGTTGCGCACCAACGGATTCGGGGGTGACGACGTTGAGCGTGAGGCAGTCCTCGCTCGTGGGCTGGTACTTGCCGACACCGAGCAGCGTGTAGCGCCGCTGCTGGGGCGCGCAGCTGCCGAATCCGTGGCAGTGCCGCACGCCCGACCAGGCCCGGGCGGGCTGCGGGGCCCGGAAGCGCAGGGCGCCCAGCGGGGGACGGGCATACGGGATGGATCGCCACCGGTTCACCCCGTTCCGGGTGAAACCTTCGACGATGCCGGCGGCCGTGTGCACGCGGACGGTGCGCTCATGCATGACCCGACCGTAACCGACACGACGCGCAGAACGCGCGCGCAGCGCCTCATTCGGGGCCGGTGCGCAGCCGGGCGGCTAGCCTGGCTCAATGCGGATCGCCGCGCTGGTCGCGCTGACGTTGCTGGTCGCCGGCTGCTCACACGGCCACCCCGGTCAGTCCCGGCCCGGCACCGGGGCGCCCGGGAGCACCCCGGCGACGACCACCACCGCGTCGGGCAAGCCGGCTCCGTCGGCCGCGCCGGCCGCGGACGCCGCGATCGCGCAGGTGATCGCCTGGATCGAGGCGGGTCACCCCGCCGACCCCGCCGGCTTCCACACCGCGACGCGCGACGGCGTCGTTACCCCACTCGGCGACGACATCGCGTTCACCGCCCAGGCCGGCAAAGTCGCGTGCATGACCGACGCCAAACACACCGGCCCGGCGCCGGTTTGCCTGGTCGAGCTGACCAATCCCCCGCCCGCGCCCGCGACGGCCTACGGCGAATGGAAAGGCGGCTGGGTCTTTTTCGACGGGACGAACCTGCAGGTGGGCGCGGCCCGCGGCGACCCGGGTCCGTTCGTCGACGGTGACGGGCCCGCACTGGCCGACGGGGATTCGCTGTCTTTCGGCGACTACCGCTGCCGGGCCGATCGGTCGGGGCTGTTCTGCGTGAACTACGCCCACCGGTCGGCGGTGCGGTTCGGCACGGCCGGAATCGAGCCGTTCGGCTGCCTGCAGCCCGTGCCGCCGCCCGACGGCGTCGGCCTCGCGTTCGCCTGCTGAGCCCGCGCGGGCACCATGTCACCAACCGGTCGTGACCTTGGGCTCTATCCGGCGGCGTCGCGCCGGTCTTCGCTGGCTGAGGAGCGAGTGGGAGGTGGCATGGGCGCGGTCGGGGTGGTCGGCCTGGTGGTGGCGGGCGTGGTGATCGCGTCGGTGCTGTGCCTGACCGCCATCGGCATTGCCGTCGGTTGGGTGCGGCGGCGACCGGCGAACCACGCCCACGGTGAACATCCGCGTGGCACGCGATGAGCATCGCGGGTCCCGCGCAGATGCGGGCGGGATTGACGTCGAAGGAGGCCGCGGCGCGCCTGAGAGCCGAGGGCCCCAACCGGCTGCCGGTGGCGCGCCGGATCCCGGCCTGGCGGCGGCTGCTCGCCGAGATGGTGCACTTCTTCGCGCTGTTGTTCTGGGTGGCCGGCGCGCTGGCGTTCGTCGCGGGGATGCCCCAGCTGGGTGTGGCAGTCTTCGTCGTCATCGTGCTCAACGGCCTGTTCGCGTTCGCTCAGGAACAGCGCGCCGAGCACGCGGCCGAGCGGTTGAGCGAGCTGCTGCCGCGGCGCGCCACCGTCGTCCGCGACGGGGTGGCGGGGCAGGTGCCGGCCGAAGACCTGGTGGTCGGCGACGTGGTGCTGCTTGCCGAGGGCGACCGCATCTCGGCCGACCTGCGGCTGGACGTCGTGCATGCGCTGGCGGTGGACACCTCGGCGCTCACCGGCGAGAGTGTGCCCGAGCACCCCGCGGTGGGCCAGGCCGCGCCGGCGGGCTGTTTCGTGATCGAAGGCGAGGCCCGGGCCACGGTCGAGGCAACCGGCCAAAACACCCGGCTGGCCGGGATCGCCCGCCTGACCCAGGCGCAGCGGCCCGCACCGACCCCGCTGCGCAAAGAGCTCGACCGCGTGTCGCGCATCATCGCCGTGGTCGCCGTCATGGTCGGGGCGGTGTTCTTCGGTGTCGCGCTGCTGGTCGGCACGCCGCCCTCCGCCGGATTTCTGTTCGCGGTCGGGGTGACGGTCGCCGTGGTGCCCGAGGGCCTGCTGCCGACCGTCACCCTGTCGCTGGCGATGGGGGCCCAGCGGATGGCCGGCCGGCATGCGCTGGTGCGCAATCTCGATGCGGTGGAGACGCTGGGCTCGACGACCTTCATCTGCACCGACAAAACCGGCACCCTGACCCGCAACGAGATGTCGGTGGTCGAGGTGTGGATGCCCGACGGCACCGCCACCATCGACGGCAACGGCTACGAACCCGTGGCCACGGTTCACTGGGCCGGGGACGACGCCCCGCTGCGGGACGTCGCATGGGTGGCCGCGCGGTGCTCGTCGGGGCGGGTGAGCGAGAAGGACGGCCGCTGGGTCCCGCACGGCGATCCGATGGAGGCGGCGCTGGACGCCTTCGCGCGCCGGGTCGGCGTCGACACCGACGACGGCGCCCACGCGGCCCCGGAGCGGGCGCGGTTCCCGTTCGACGCCCGGCGGCGCCGCATGTCCGTGGTCACCGGGAACCGGGTGCTGGTCAAAGGCGCTCCCGATTCGGTCTTTCCGCGTTGTGCGGTGCCGCCCGGCGCGGTCGAGGCGCTGCGGGCGCTGGCCCGCCGCGGCCTGCGCGTGCTCGCAGTCGCCGCGCGAGACCTCACCACCGCCGAAGCGCCGGGTTCGGCGGCCGAGGCCGAGCGCGACCTGACGCTGCTGGGGCTGATCGCGCTGGAAGACCCGCCGCGCCAGGGTGCGGCTGCGGCGTTGGCCGCGTGCCGGCGCGCCGGCATCCGGGTCGCCATGGTGACCGGCGATCACCCCGACACCGCCAGGGCCATCGCCGCCGAGGTGGGCCTGCTCGGGCCGGAGCAACTCGTGGTGACCGGCCGCGACCTGCCCGCCGCGGATGCGGACCTCGGCGCGCTGCTCGACCACGACGGCGTCGTCGTCGCCCGGGTCACCCCCGAGGACAAGCTGCGCATCGCCCGGGCGCTGCGCCACCGCGGTCACGTCGTGGCCATGACCGGCGACGGGGTCAACGACGCGCCGGCCCTACGCGAAGCGGCGATCGGGGTGGCCATGGGCCGGTCCGGCACCGACGTGGCCCGCGAGGCCAGCGACCTGGTGTTGCTCGACGACAACTTCAGCACCATCGTCGCCGCCGTCGAACAGGGCCGGGCCACGTTCGCCAACCTGCGCCGCTTTCTGACCTACCACCTCACCGACAACGTGGCCGAGCTCGCCCCGTTCGTTGTGTGGGCACTCAGCGCGGGGACGTTCCCCCTCGCGATCGGGGTGCTGCAGGTGTTGGCGCTCGACATCGGCACCGACGTCCTGCCCGCCCTGGCGTTGGGTGCCGAGCCGGCCGCGGCGCACGTGCTCGATCGGCCCCCGACGCACGGGCACCTGCTGGACGGGCGCCTGTTCGCGCGCGCGTTCGGGGTGCTGGGCCCGGTCGAGGCCGCCGTGGAGCTCGGCGCCTTCCTGACCGCGTTCCTCGCCCTCGGCTGGCGACCCGGTGCGCCCTTCCCCCACGGTCCGGCGCTGCTCGCGGCCTCGGGTGCCGCGTTCAGCGCCGTGGTGTTCGGGCAGGTGGCCAACGCCTTCGCCTGCCGCAGCACGCTGCGCCCCGCCTGGACCGTTCCGTGGCGGACCAACCGTCTGCTGCTGGGCGCCGTTGCCGCCGAACTCGCGATGCTGGCGGCCTTCCTGTATGTGCCACCGCTCGCGCACCTGCTCGGCCAAACCGGCCCGTCGCGGGCCGGATGGCTGACCGCCCTGCTCGCCGTGCCCGCCGTCCTCGCCGCCGACACGATGTACAAGCGGCTCCGGGGGTCGGGGCCGGGCCCCCGGGCCCGGCGTCGTCGCGTCGGGTGAAAGCACGCGTCACCAGGCGACGGCAAGCTCCTTCATCCCGTGGATGGCGGCTTCTTTGCAGCTGAGCTTTTCGGGCGGTACGGCCAATCTCAGCCCGGGCAGCCGCCGCGCCAGACAGTGAGATTCCGGCCGGGCCGGACGACTTCTCCGCGCGCCCAGCAGGAAGCTGCCCACCGCCGGAGACAGCAGGTTGACCTTCAATTTCACCGTCAGCACGCGGGTCGCCGGAGCCATAAGAGTCAGCGCCGCATAACCGCACGCGTTATCGAGTGCGGAGATCCCGACGCCGGCATGAAAGAACCCGCATGAAAGAACCGGCATAAAAGAACCGGCATAAAAGAAATTGTCCTGTTGGGTAAGCCCCGTCGAGAACGGCACGTGGATCTCGACCATTCCCGGCTCGATGGTTTCCAGCCGAGCGGCAAAGGTCGCCAACAGCCCCTGCCGAGCGAAACTCCCCAGCACTCGCCGTTCGTAGTCGGGATCACGAGGTTCGAAACCAGAGCTCATGAGCTGAACGGTATCTGCGCAGGGCGGTTAACTCGCCGCGGCTCGGTCATTGTTGTCGAATCAAGGGGTGCTGGTGTTTTCCGGACGCGGCGGATGACCGTCCGGGCCCGGTTCGAGCACCTGAATTTCGCCCGTGGCGCCGTCCACCTCGACGAGGGCCCCGGATGGCAGCAACCGGGTGGCGCCCTGGGCGTCGACCACACACGGAAAGCCGAACTCGCGGGCCACCACGGCCGCGTGCGACAGCGGCCCGCCCAGCTCGGTGACCACCGCCGCCGCGTAGCAGAAGGCGGCCGTATACCCGACGTCGGTGACCTCGGCGACGAGGATCTCCCCGGGTTGCAGGTCGTCGATCGTCTCGGGCCGCACGATGCGCACCCGCCCGCGTACCCGTCCCCCGCACACCCCGACGCCGCGCAGCGT
>NZ_VMQU01000091.1 GCF_007714205.1 Mycobacterium helveticum
GCGCGGCCGTCGCGGCCGCCGGCCGGCGGTTCCGCGCACACCGAACGGGCGCTGACGGCCCTGCTGGAGGAGCTGCTGGAGATCACCGGCGTCGAGCGCGAGGACAACTTCTTCGCCGTCGGCGGCGACAGCATCGTCGCCGTGCAGCTGGCGGGCCGGGCCACCGCGCAGGGGCTGCCGCTGACCCCGGCGATGGTGTTCGAGCACATGAGCATCGCCGAGCTGGCCGCCGCCGTGGACGCGGCCGCCGATCAGCCTGCCCCCGAGCGGGACTCGGCGCCGGAGCCGCCGTCGGCGCCGATGAGCGCGTCCGGCCTGGACCCCGCCGCGCTGGCGGAGCTCACCGCCTCCTGGCTCAGGGAGTCCTGAGGTGGCGGCTCCCCGGCAGGCCCCGCCGCAGGTCGAGGACGTCCTCGCCCTGAGCCCCCTACAGGAAGGGCTGTTCGCGCTGTACCGGCTCGCCGAGGACGGCGTCGACCTGTACACCATGCAACTGCGGGTCGACATCGACGGGCCCGTCGATGTCGAGCTGCTGCGCCGCAGCGCCGCCGCGATGCTGGACCGGCACCCCAACCTGCGCGCCGCGTTCTGGGACCGCGGCGTCGAGAAGCCCGTGCAGATCGTGCCCGCCCATGCGGAGCTGCCGTGGACCGAACGCGCCGCCGTGCCAACCGAATTCGATGCCATCGCACGATCGGAGCGGCGCCGCCCGTTCGACCTGGGCCGGGGGCCGGCCCTGCGCGTCGTAGTACTCCGCGTGCCCGGCGAGTCCAGGCGCCGGCTGATCTTCACCGCCCACCACATCCTGATGGACGGCTGGGCGCTCGGGGTGTTCTTCACCGAGATGCTCGCCGTGTACCGGGCGGGCGGTTCGGCCGACGGGCTGGCGCCGCCGCGCCCCTACCGCGACTACATCGCGTGGCTGTCCCGCCAGGACCGGGCCGCGGCGATGTCACGATGGAACGACTACCTTTCCGCCGCGTCGGCGCCGCTCATGGTCGCCGACGGCACCGCCGTCGGGCGCGCCGGTGTGCCGGGCACCGCGGAGCTGCTGCTGCCCGCGGCCGATACGGCCAGGCTGCGGAACTGGGCGGGGCGCAACGGGCTCACGCTGAACACCGCGGTGCTCTTCGCGTGGGCGGTCGTGCTGAGCAGGCTCACCGACCGTCGCGACGTCGTCTTCGGCACCGTCGTGTCCGGCCGTCCCGAGCAGCTGGCCGGCGTCGAGGGCATGGTCGGTCTGTTCATCAACACCGTGCCCGTCGTGCACCGGTTCGGCGGGACCGCCACGGTGGCCGCCCAGTGCGCGCGACTGCAGCGCGAGACGTCGGCGCTGCGCGACATCGGGTACCTCAGCCTGTCGGAGATCCAGCGCGCGCACGGGCGCGGCGCGCTGTTCGACAGCCTGTTCGTGTTCGAGAACGCGCCCGTCGAAGACGCCATCCGCGCCGTCACCACGCCCGACGGGGCCCGCTTCCGCCCGGTCGAGATGGAAAGCCTGACGCACTACCCGCTGACCGTGGTCGCGCACCTGCGCGGCGACGCGCTGGTGGTGCTCGTCGAGGCGATCGGCGAAGCGCTGCCGCATCTTCGGCCCGACCAGACGTGCGCGAGGCTGCTGGGCGTGCTGCGCCGGCTGCCGGACGTCGGCGACGTAACCCCCGACGCGCTCGACGTCCTCACCGCCGCCGAGCGCGCCGAATCCGCCGGTCTTGCCACGCGGTCGGTGCCCGCGCCGCACGCCACGGTGTGGGAGGCGTTCGCGCGGCAGGCGCGCCTGACCCCGGACGCGGAGGCGCTGAGCACGGGAAGCGGTGAGCGGTACACCTACGCCGAACTGCACGCGCGGGCCTGCCGGCTGGCCGCCGACCTGGCCGCGCGCGGCGTCGGGCCGGAAACCGTTGTCGCGCTGGTGCTGCCGCGATCGGCGCGGTCCATCGTCGCCATCCTGGGCGTCCTCGCCGCCGGCGGCGCCTACCTGCCGGTCGATATCACGCTCCCGCAGGCCCGCATCGACACCATGCTGGCGCAGGCGGATCCGGTCCTCGCCGTCACCACGTCCGGCTGCGAACGGCTGGTCGGCGCGGGCACGGCCACGCTGGTCATCGACGACCCCGCCACCGCCCGGCGCATCGCGCGGTCACCCGCCGTCGCGCCGGCGGTGCAACGCCATCCCGGGCAGTGCGCCTACGTCATCTTCACCTCCGGCTCGACCGGGGAACCCAAGGGCGTGCTGGGCACCAACGGCGCGGTGCTCAGCTATTTCGCCGACCACCGCGAACGCGTCTACCGGCCGGCCGTGGCGCGGCTGGGCCGTCCACTGCGCATCGCGCACGCCTGGTCGCTGAGCTTCGACGCGTCCTGGCAGCCCCTGGTCGGCCTGCTCGACGGCCACGCCGTGCACCTGTTCGACGCCGAGGAGATGCGCGACGCCGACCGGCTGGTGGCGGGCATGGCCACCCATCGGGTCGACATGATCGACACGACCCCCTCGATGCTCGGACAGCTGCGCGCCGCCGGGCTGCTGACGCACGGCCTGCCGGTCCTGGCCCTGGGCGGCGAGGCGATCGACAGCGCGCTGTGGGAGCAGTTGCGCGCCTTGCCCGCGGCCGGGGTGTGTGGCGCGGTCTACAACTGCTACGGGCCCACCGAGGTGACCGTCGAGGCGCTCGTGGCCGCGGTGGGTGACTACCCGGCGCCGACGATCGGCACCCCGAACGCCGCAATGTTCGCCTACGTCCTGGATTCCGGCCTGCGCATGGTGCCCCACGGCGTGGTCGGCGAACTGTATCTGGGTGGCGCGCAGCTCGCCCGCGGCTACCTCGGCCGGCCGGCGCTGACCGCCGCGCGGTTCGTCGCGGACCCGTTCCGTCCCGGCCGGCGCATGTACCGGACCGGCGACCTGGTGCGGCGCCTGCCGCACGGCGGGTACGCCTACCTGGGCCGTGCCGACACCCAGGTGAAGATCCGCGGCTACCGGGTCGAGATCGGGGAGATCGAGGCAGCGCTGCGCGGCCACCCCACGGTCGGTGACGCGGCGGTGTCCGTCGTGCGAGGCGAAAGCTCCACCGCCATGGTCGGTTTCGTCGTATGGGAGAACGCCGCTGACGGCGACCCGGGCACGGTGCGCACCGCGCTCACCGAGCGGCTGCCGTCCTACATGGTTCCGGCGCGCGTCGTGGCGCTGCCGCGGCTGCCGGTGAACGGCAACGGCAAGCTGGATCGGCACGCGCTGGACCGGCTGGCCGAGCGCGCGCTGTCGCCGGCGGGCGGCGGGGCGGTGGCCGCCACCGAGACCGAACGGTCGCTGTGCGAGGTGTTCGAGGAGCAGTTCAACGGGGTGGTGCCCCACCTCGACGACGACTTCTTCCTGTTCGGTCTGGACAGCATCGTGGCGATCTCGCTGGTGCACAAGGCGCAACGGCGCGGGCTGACGCTGCGCCCCCGGATGGTGTTCGCCGCGCCGACGATCCGCCAGCTCGCGGCCGCGATCGACGCGGCGGCCGCGCCGGCCGCGGCCGCGCGCGACGCCCCGGCGCCGGGTGCGCAGTACGGCGAGGTGTTGCCGTTGCCGATGGTGTCGTGGCTCTACGAGCACGGCAACTACCGCCGGTTCACCCACACCGTCCTGCTGCGGCTTCCGCCGGGCATCGACCGCGCGTCGATCGAGTCGATGCTGCAGTCGCTGCTCGACGGCCACGACACCCTGCGCTCGGTACTTGTCGGCACCGCCGCGGGTCCGCGCCTGGTCACCCGCGAGCCCGGCGCCGTCCGCGCCGCCGAGCTGCTGCGCCGGGTGCGGCTCGCCGAACCCACCGACGCCGCACTGGTTTCGGCGATCGCGGCCTCCGCCCGGGCGGTGCTGGACGAGATCGATCCCCGCGCCGGGGCAATGGTGCGCGCCGTCTGGTATTCCGGTGCGCGGCAATCGGACGTGCTGCTGCTCACCGCGCATCACCTGACGGTGGACGTGGTGTCCTGGCACATCATGCTGGGCGACCTGGTCGAGGCCTGGCGCTGCGTGCGCGCCGGGACGGCACCGACGATGCTGCCGGAGTTCACCTCCTACCGGCGCTGGTGCGACCTGATGTGGCAACGGGCCGCCGCGCCGGAGGTGCGCGACCAGCTCGCGTATTGGCTCGAGCAGGTCCGCGGGGCCGATCCGCCGTTGGGGGCCCGGCGGGTCGACCCCGCCCGGGACACCTGGTCCACGCTGCGGGTGACCCGGGTCGCGGTCGACGCCGAGGTCACCGCGCGTTTGCTGGCCGCGGTCACCAGAGACGAAGGCGTGCGCGAATTTCTCTTGACCGCAACGGCCATGGCGATCGCCGGGTGGCGCCGCGAACGCGGGCAGGACCCGGCCGCCGGCACGCTCGTCGCGCTCGAGGGCCACGGGCGCGCCGACGGCGTGCTCGACACCGACACGACCAACACCGTGGGGTGGTTCACGAACGCCTACCCGGCGCGCCTGGGGGTGGGATTCGCGGCGGTCGACGTCGAAGGGGCCGAGCGGGACCCGCGCGCGGCCGGGGTGTTGCTCGACGCGGTGGTGGCCCACCTCGGCGCGGTCCCGCACGGCGGCTTGGACTTCGGGCTGCTGCGTTACGTCGGGGGCGTGCCCGAGCTGCAGGCCGCCGCGGAGCCACAGATCCAGTTCAGCTATCTGGGCCGGCTCGACCTCGGCGTCACCGAGGAGCCGTGGTCGCTGCTCGCCGGATCCTACATCGACGCGCTCCCCGATGATCCCGAGCCCGACCTGCCGCTGCGTTTCGCCCTGAACCTGAGCGGCTTCGTGGCGATGACGCCGGAGGGCGTCCAACTGATCAGCAACTGGCGTTGGAGCGACGCAGTGTTCGCGCCCGCCGACATCGACCGCCTGACGCAGCTGTGGCGGCGCGCGATCGCCGCGCTGGCCGCCGACCTGGATCGACCGCACGAAAGGGGCCGGAGTGACGGCGAGGCAACGCATGAGTGACGGCGCCGAGCGGGTGAGCAAAGACGAGATCAGGGTCACCGTCGCCGCGCAACTGGGGTGCCCGGCGACCGAGATCGCCGACGACGCCAACCTGATCCAGTTGGGCCTGAACTCGATCCGCATCATGGCCCTGGCCGGCGGCTGGCGAAAACGCGGCGCGGGCATCACCTTCGCCCAGCTCGCCGACGCGCCGACGGTCGAAGCCTGGCACGCCCTGCTCGGCGCGGAGCCGGGCGCAGGCGCGGCCGGGACCGAACCCGCCGAACCCGCCGCCGGGCCTGCGGGCGAGGACGCGCCGTTCCCGCTGGCCACCATGCAGCACGCCTACTGGATCGGCCGCTCCGACGAGCAGGAGCTCGGCGGTGTCGCGGCCCACCTCTACGTCGAATTCAACTGTGAGGCAATAGATCCCGAGCGCCTGGAGAGTGCGGTCAACGCTCTGGTCGCCAACCATCCGATGCTGCGCACCCGGTTTTTGCCGGACGGCACCCAACAGACGATGCCCGCGCCGGGCAGGCCGGTCTTCGCCGTGGTCGACCTCCGCGGACAAAGCCCCGACGCCGTCCGATCCGGGCTGGCGGAGCTGCGTGACCGCAAAACCCATCAGCGGCTGGCGATCGAGGACGCCCAGGTGCTCGACGTCACGCTGAGCCGGTACGACCCGAATCGCGGCCGGCTGCATCTCGACGTCGACATGCTGGCGGCCGACGCGATGAGCTACCGCGTGCTGGTGGCCGAGCTGGCCGAGACGTACACCGGGGCGACGCTGCGGCCGCCCGGCTACAGCTACCGGCGCTACCGCACGCAACGCCGCGTCGACGCCGCCGCGCGAGCCCGGGACCGCCAGTGGTGGCAGCAGCGGTTGGGCGAGCTGCCCGGTGCGCCCGAACTGCCGACCGTTCCGGTCGGGGAGCGCGGGACACCGCACCGCACCGTGCGGCACCACCACTGGCTGGCCCCCGAGGCCAAGCAGCGGCTGATCGCCGGGGCCCACGCCCGCGGGATCACGCCGGCGATGGCGTTGGCGGCGGTGTTCGCCGACACCGTCGGCGGTTGGTCGGCGCAGTCGCGCTTTCTGCTCAACGTGCCGTTGTTCCAACGCGAGCCGGTCCACCCCGACATCGCGCGGGTGGTCGGGGACTTCACCTCCTCGGTCCTGCTCGAGGTCGACGTCACCGCCAACGTCTCGGTGACCGAGCGGGCCCGGGCCATCCAGCACAGCATGTACGAAAGCGGTTCGCACTCGGCCTATTCCGGGCTCGAGGTGCTGCGTGACCTCGGTCGCCACCGCGGGGAGCCGGTGCTGGCACCGGTCGTGTTCACCAGCGCGCTCGACCTCGGCGAGCTGTTCTCGCCAACCGTGACCGAGACCTTCGGCGACCCGGTGTGGATCGTCTCGCAGGGGCCGCAGGTGTTGCTGGACGCCCAGATCACCGAGCTGGGCGGTGGGTTGCTCGTGAACTGGGACGTGCGCGAGTCGGCGTTCCCGCACGGCCTCATCGACGCCATGTTCGCCGCATTCACCGGTGCGGTCCGGCGGCTGGCGGACGGCGACGCGGGCTGGGAGGCGGAGGCGGCGGTGCGCCTGCCCAGCGCCCAGGCCCGGGTCCGTGCGGCCGTCAACGCGACCGACGGCCCGGTCAGCGGGCGCTGCCTGCACCAGGGCTTCTTCGAGCACGCCGCGGCGAACCCGGACGCGCCGGCCGTGGTCTGGGGCTTACCCGATGCAGAAGGTGGCACCGAGGGTGCGTGGAGCTACGGGGAGCTCGTCCGGCGCGCGCTCGCGGTCGCCGGGGCGCTGCGCGCGGCCGGGGTGGGGCGGGGTGACGCGGTCGCCGTTCAACTGCCCAAGGGGCCCGACCAGATCCCGGCCGTGCTGGGGGTGCTCGCCGCGGGGGGCGTCTACGTGCCGATCGGGTTCGACCAGCCGGACGGGCGGCGCGCCAAGATCCTTCGGGCCGCCGACATCGTCGCGGCGCTGACCACCGAGGGCGCCAGCATGGGTCCGTCGGTTCCGTGCCTGCCCATCGCTGCGGCGCAACGGTTTTCGCCGCCGCTGGCGGCGCCGGTCTTCCCCGGCACCGATGAGCTCGCGTACGTGATCTTCACGTCCGGCTCCACCGGCCTGCCCAAAGGGGTCGACATCAGGCACGCCGGGGCGATGAACACCATCGACGCCCTCAACGACTGGTTCGGCATCGGCACCGAGGATCGAGTCCTGGGATTGGCCGCCCTGGAGTTCGACCTGTCGGTCTACGACATCTTCGGCCTGCTGTCGGCGGGCGGGGTGATCGTGGCCCTGGATCCCGGACAGCGGGCCGCGCCGACCACCTGGGTGGAACTGATTCGCCGCCATCGGGTTTCGGTGCTGAGCTGCGTGCCGAGCTGGCTGGACATGATCTTGGAGCTGGGCGGGGACCGGCTGGGCGACTCGTTGCGGGTCGCCATGGTGTGCGGCGACTGGGTGGGCGCGGACCTGGCCCGCCGGCTCGCCGAGCAGGTGCCGGGCGCCCGGTTCGCCGGGCTGGGCGGTGCGACCGAGACATCGGTCCACGGCACCGTGTGTGAGGTGCTCGGCGAACCACCGGCGCACTGGGCGACGGTGCCGTTCGGGGTGCCGATGCGCAACGTGCGCTGCCGGGTCGCATCGCCGACGGGGCGCGACTGTCCGGACTGGGTTCCCGGCGAACTGTGGTTCAGCGGCCCCAACCTCGCCGCGGGATACCGCAACGACCCCGAACGTACCGCCGAGCGTTTTGTCGACCACGAAGGGATGCGCTGGTACCGCACCGGAGACCTGGCGAGATACTGGCCTGACGGCACGATCGAGTTCCTGGGCCGGGCCGACCATCAGGTGCAGATCCGCGGGTATCGCGTCGAACTCGGCGAGGTGGAAAGCGCGCTTCGCAGCGCGCCGGGGGTGCGCCATGCCGTCGCGGCCGTCGTCGGCGCCGCCGCGCCCAAGCTCGTCGCCGCGGTCGCGGGGGAATCGGTCGGCGACATCGCCGCGACGGTGGCGGAGTTGTTGCCGCACTACATGATTCCCGTCCGGATCAAGGTGCTGGAGCGAATCCCGTTGACCCCCAACGGCAAGGTGGACCGCACCGCGGTGGCCGCCCTGCTCGACGAGCAGGGCTACGAGGGGGACGACAGGGCCCCGCGCAACGACGTCGAGGCGGCCCTGGCCCGGATCGTCACCGAGGTGCTGGGCGTGGCAGCCGCGGGTGTGCACGACGATTTCTTCGCGCTGGGCGGCGACTCGGTGCTGGCGACGACCGCGATCGCCCGGATCCGCGACTGGCTGGACGTCGAGCACGCCATGGTCGCCGACCTGTTCGCCGCCCGCACCGTCGCGCGCCTGGCCGAGCGGCTGGACGCGCGGGAGTCGCAACGCGGCACGCCGGGCCGGCTCGCCGTGATCGCCCGCCACTATCTCGACGTGGCCGCGATGACCGACGAGGAGATCCTGGCCCTCGACCGGCCGCGCGCGTGACACCCGCCGAACGGTTCTCATCCGCTACACAGGTTGAGCACAGCTGCGCCTGCGTCCGCATGGGTACCGTCGCGATAACGAAACGAATCGTCACTGGGAAAACAGCCGCCACAGAGGGCACAATGGCACCACTGGGGCACCATTGATCACCGCAGGCGGCACACACCGAGGGGGAGACCCGAGCATGAAGACCTTCACATCCATCGCCACCGGCGCGGCGGCCCTGGGGGCGTTGGGCGCCGCAGCGGTCGGCGTGACGTCCGTCGCGTCCGTTCCGGCTGCCGGCCCGGCCCGGGTGCAGCTGGCCGCGGTCGGTGCGCCCCTGCCGCAGGACCCCCCGGCCCCGGCCCAGGGCGCGAACGTCCCGTCCGCCGCGCAGCTGACCGACGTGCTGAACAGCCTGGCCGACCCGAACGTGCCGTTCGCCGACAAGGGCAACCTGGTCCAGGGCGGGATCAGCGGGCTCGAGGCCCACGTCGCCGACAAGAAGCTGAAGAAGGCCGCCAAGAACGGTGACCTGCCCCTGTCGTTCAACGTGACCAACATCCAGCCGTCCGCGCCGGGCTCGGCCACCGCCGACGTGGCGGTATCGGGCCCCAAGCTGGCCGCGCCGGTCAGCCAGAGCATCACCTTCGTCAACCAGGGCGGCTGGGTGCTGTCCCGTTCCTCGGCGATGGAGTTGCTGCAGGCCGCCGGCCAGTCGTCCTGACGTCACGTTCGGCTCTATCGAAGGGAACACCGTGAAACGGGTAGCAACGGCAGCGGTTCTGGCTGTCATCGGCGGCGCACTCGCGGGCGCGGCGTCCCTTGCGCCGCCGGCCGGCCACGTTCAGATCCAGCTGGCGGCGGTGGGGACACCCCGGACACCGCTGCCGCAGAATCCCCCGCCCCCGGCGCCGGGGCAGAACCTGCCGAGCGCGGCGCAGTTGTCGAACCTGTGCAACCAGGTCACCGATCCCGGCGTGTCCTACACGACGAAGAACGACCTGGTCGAGAACGGCATCAGCCCGGACGAGGGCCACGTCGCCGACCACGACCTGCGCAAGGCCTACCGGCACGGGAACTTCCCGGAGACGTTCACGGTGACGAACATCGCACCGGCCGGGCCGAACATGGCCCAGGCCGACGTGGCCATTGCCGGTCCCAAGTTCGCCGGTCCGGTCACCAAGCACCTCGCGTTCGTCAACCAGAATGGCAACTGGATCCTGCAGCACGATGCCGCGATCGCGCTGCTGCAGGCGGCGACGGCGACGGACTGACCGGTTAGCGCGCTCAGCGCAGGTCCATGTCGAACACCCGGGCGTGCAGCACCGTGCGGTTGCGCAGCGCGGCGCGCACCGCGCGGTGCAGGCCGTCCTCGAGGTAGGTGATCCCCTTCCACCGGACGGCGTGCGGGAAAAGGTCGCCGTAAAAGGTGGAGTCCTCGGAAAGCAGCCGGTCGAGCGCGAGCACCGTCGTCGTGGTGACCAATTCGTCCAACCGGATCTGCTGCGGCGGTATCCGGGACCAGTCTTTGTACGACAGCCCGTGCTCGGGATAGGGCTTGCCTTCCCGCACGCCTTTGAAGATCATGGGTCGACCATCGTTTCCGGCCCCATCGCATCGCCGGGGCCCGACCGATTCATGCTGGATAGGCTAGCCGGAAAAGCCCTTCCCGGCGTCGACGCACTCCGCTGCTGCCGGTCAGCACCTGTCCGGGGCCCGTAAAATGAAGCCGGTCAGTTGGTGTCAGGGAGGTGACAAACGATGGGTAGTGCCGACGAACGTCGCCTTGAGGTGCTGCGGGCCATCGTCGCCGACTTCGTCGCCACCAAGGAACCGATCGGTTCCAAGTCCCTGGTCGAGCGGCACAACCTGGGGGTGTCGTCGGCGACGATCCGCAACGACATGGCGGTGCTGGAGGCCGAGGGCTACATCGTGCAGCCCCACACCAGCTCGGGCCGGGTGCCCACCGAGAAGGGCTACCGCGAGTTCGTCGACCGGATCGAGGACGTCAAGCCGCTGTCGTCCGCCGAGCGGCGCGCGATCCAGGGCTTTCTCGAGTCCGGTGTGGACCTCGACGACGTGCTGCGCCGTGCGGTGCGGCTGCTGGCGCAGCTGACCCGCCAGGTGGCCGTGGTGCAGTACCCGACGCTGTCGTCGTCGACCGTGCGCCACCTCGAGGTGATCGCGCTGACCCCGGCCCGGCTGCTGATGGTGGTGATCACCGACTCCGGCCGGGTGGACCAGCGCATCGTCGAGCTCGGCGACGTCATCGACGACCACCAGCTTGCTCAGTTGCGGGACATGCTCGGCCAGGCGCTGATCGGCAAGAAGCTGTCGGTGGCCTCGGTCGCGGTGGCCGACCTCGCCGGGCAGCTGTGCGGCCCCGACGGCCTTAGCGACGCCGTCGGCCGCTCGGCGACGGTGCTGCTGGAGTCGCTGGTCGAGCACACCGAGGAGCGCCTGCTGATGGGTGGCACCGCCAACCTGACCCGCAACGCCGCGGATTTCGGCGGCTCGCTGCGCTCCATCCTCGAGGCGCTCGAGGAGCAGGTCGTGGTGCTCAAGCTGCTGGCGGCCCAGCAGGAGGCCGGCAAGGTCACCGTGCGCATCGGTCACGAGACGGCCGTCGAGCAGATCATGGGCACCTCGGTGGTGACCACCGCCTACGGCACCTCCGACACCGTCTACGGCGGAATGGGTGTGCTGGGGCCCACCCGGATGGATTATCCGGGAACTATTGCCAGCGTTGCTGCGGTTGCTCTCTACATCGGCGAAGTGCTTGGTGCCCGGTGACCGCGCACCTGCATAATGCTCAGGCCTGCGCAGGCGCGGCGAAAAACCAGATATAGGAGACTCAAGCGTGGCACGCGACTATTACGGGCTGCTCGGTGTGAGCAGGAACGCCAGCGATGCGGACATCAAACGCGCCTATCGCAAGTTGGCGCGCGAATTGCATCCCGACGTCAATCCCGACGATGCCGCGCAGGCGAAATTCCAGGAAATCAGCGCCGTCTACGAGGTGCTGAGCGACCCGGAGAAACGCCGGATCGTCGACATGGGCGGGGACCCGCTGGAAAACGCGGCGCCGGGTGCCGGGGGTTTCGGCGGCTTCGGCAACCTCGGCGACGTCTTCGAGGCCTTCTTCGGCGGCGGCTTCAACGGTGGCGGGTCCTCGCGGGGCCCGATCGGCCGGGTCCGGCCCGGTTCGGACTCGCTGCTGCGGATGCGCCTCGATCTCGAGGAGTGCGCCACCGGCGTCACCAAACAGGTCACCGTCGACACCGCGGTGCTGTGCGACCGCTGCCAGGGCAAGGGCACCAACGGCGATTCCGCTCCGGTCCCGTGCGACACCTGCGGCGGTCGCGGGGAGGTGCAGACGGTGCAGCGTTCGCTGCTGGGCCAGGTGATGACGTCTCGGCCCTGTCCCACCTGCCGCGGGGTCGGTGTGGTGATCCCCGACCCGTGCCACCAGTGCATGGGCGACGGCAGGGTGCGGGCGCGCCGGGAGATCAGCGTCAAGATTCCCGCCGGCGTCGGCGAAGGCATGCGGGTGCGTCTCGCCGCGCAGGGTGAGGTCGGTCCCGGCGGTGGGCCGGCCGGCGACCTATACGTCGAGGTGCACGAGCAGGCCCACGACATCTTCGTCCGGGAGGGCGACGACCTGCACTGCACGGTCTCGGTGCCGATGGTGGACGCGGCGCTGGGCGCCACGGTCACCGTGGACGCCATTCTGGACGGCATGAGCGAGATCATGATCCCGCCCGGCACGCAGCCGGGGACGATCATCACGCTGCGTGGCCACGGGATGCCGCACCTGCGTTCGGGCGTCCGCGGCAACCTGCTCGTCCATGTCGAGGTGGTGGTGCCCACCCGGCTGGACCACCAGGACACCGAACTGCTGCGCGAGCTCAAGAACCGCCGCAGCCGGGACGTGGCCGAGGTCCGCTCGTCGCACCACGCCGGTAACGGCGGCGGGCTGTTCAACCGGCTGCGCGAGACCTTCACCGGTCGCTAGCCGGCAGTCGTCGGGGTCCGTCCGGAGATGGTGGCGACGCTGTTCTACGTCGACGCGCTGCCCGCTGCCGGCGGGCTGGCCGTCGTCGACGGCGACGAGGGATTCCACGCCGCGACCGTGCGCCGGATCCGGCCCGGCGAGCAACTGGTGCTCGGCGACGGCGCCGGGGGCCTGGCCCGCTGCGAGGTCGAGCACGCGGGCCGCGACGGGCTGCGCGCGCGGGTGCTGGGCCGGTGGAGCGTCGCGCCCGGGCGGCCCCGCGTCACCGTCGTGCAGGCGCTGCCCAAGTCCGAACGCTCGGAACTGGCGATCGAGCTGGCCACCGAAGCCGGCGCCGACGCCTTCGTCGCCTGGCAGGCGGACCGCTGCGTGGCCACCTGGACGGGCGCCCGGGTCGACAAGGGCCTGCGGCGCTGGCGCGCCGTCGCCCGCTCGGCGGCCCGGCAGTCGCGTCGCGCGCACATCCCGCCGGTCGAGGGCGTGCTGTCCACCGCGGCGCTCACCCGGCGGGTCAGCGACGAGGTGTCCGCCGGGGCGATCGTGCTGGCTCTGCACGAATCTGCAGCCGGGCGGTTCGCCGATGTCCTCGCAGATCACACCGTCGCACAAGCAGATTCGGTGCTCCTCGTGGTCGGCCCGGAGGGCGGGATCGCGCCCGGGGAGATCGCCGCGCTCACCGTCGTCGGCGCGGTGGCGGCCCGCCTGGGTCCGCAGGTGTTGCGGACGTCGACGGCGGCCGCGGTGGCGCTGGGCGCGCTGGGCGTGCTCACCCCGCGATGGGACCCGGACGCCGAGTGTGCGTCCGGCGACGCGACACGCCGCTGATGCGTCGCGTGTGCACGGCCGGCGGCAGACCGCGCCGCAACTGCGCGCTTGGGAGGGGGTCTTGACCGGCGGTAGACTGGCGACCTGGAACGTGACCCCGGCAAACACCAGAAGGCAGGCATCGGAAACCACGTGACGCCCCGCGAGACCAGCGCCGATGACGCACCCGGAGTTCCGAAGGCTGCCGCTCAGGTCGGTAGCAGCATCGACATCCCGCCCGATCTCATCGTGGGCCTGTTGGGCTCGGCCGACGAGAACCTGCGCGCTCTCGAACGCACGCTCGACGCGAGCCTGCATGTGCGCGGCAACGCCGTCTCCCTGTCCGGCGACCCGGGCGACGTCGCGCTCGCCGAGCGGGTGATCTCCGAACTGGTCGCCATCGTGGCCGGCGGCCAGCCGTTGACGCCGGAGGTGGTGCGCCACAGCGTCGCCATGCTGGTGGGCGCCGGCAACGAGTCACCCGCCGAGGTGCTCACCCTGGACATCCTGTCGCGGCGCGGCAAGACGATCCGGCCCAAGACGCTGAACCAGAAGCGCTACGTGGACGCCATCGACGCCAACACCATCGTCTTCGGGGTCGGCCCCGCCGGCACGGGCAAGACGTACCTGGCCATGGCCAAGGCCGTCCGGGCCCTGCAGACCAAACAGGTGACCCGCATCATCCTGACCCGGCCCGCGGTGGAAGCCGGTGAGCGCCTTGGCTTTCTGCCGGGCACGCTGAGCGAGAAGATCGACCCCTATCTGCGGCCGCTCTACGACGCGCTCTACGACATGATGGACCCCGAGCTGATCCCGAAGCTGATGTCGGCCGGGGTCATCGAGGTCGCCCCGCTGGCGTACATGCGCGGCCGGACCCTGAACGAAGCGTTCATCGTCCTCGACGAGGCGCAGAACACCACCGCCGAGCAGATGAAGATGTTCCTCACCCGGCTCGGGTTCGGCTCCAAGATCGTCGTCACCGGCGACATCACCCAGATCGACCTGCCCGGCGGCGCCAGGTCCGGCCTGCGATCGGCGATGGAGATCCTCGACAGCGTCGACGACATCCACGTCACGGAGCTGACGAGCGCGGATGTGGTACGGCACCGGCTGGTTTCGGAGATCGTGGACGCCTACGCGAGGTTCGAGGAGCCCGGCCTGACGATGAATCGGGCGGCTCGCCGGTCATCGGGTTCGCGCGGTCGCCGATAGTGGTCCCATGAGCATCGAAGTCTCCAACGAGTCCGGCATCGACGTCTCCGAAGCGGAACTGGTCAGCGTCGCGCGGTTCGTCCTGGCGAACATGGACGTCAACCCCGGCGCCGAACTGTCGATGGTGCTGCTGGACACCGCCGCCATGGCCGACCTGCACATGCGGTGGATGGACCTGCCCGGCCCGACCGACGTCATGAGCTTCCCGATGGACGAGCTCGAGCCCGGCGGCCGCCCCGACGCCCCCGAGCCGGGGCCGGCCATGCTCGGCGACATCGTGCTGTGCCCGGAATTCGCCGCCGAGCAGGCCGCGGCGGCCGGCCACAGTCTCGGCCACGAGCTGGCGTTGCTGACCATCCACGGCGTGCTGCATCTGCTCGGCTACGACCACGGCGAGCCGGACGAGGAGAAGGAGATGTTCGCCCTTCAGGACCGCTTGCTCGAAGAGTGGGTCGCCGAGCAGGTCGAGGCGTACCGGCACGACGTGCAGGGCGAGCGTGATCGCCGGTTGCTGGACAAGTCGAGGTATTTCGACAACTGAGCCGGCCGGCCGCGGCTCAGGGGGGTGGGCTCCACCGCAGCGGCAGACTGCTCGGCATGACCGCGCCGCCCGGGGTGAATGTGAAAGCCGGCGTGAAGTCGGGCTCCAACTCGAAATCCTTGACGGCATTCAGGAATTCGGTGATGATCACGGTCAGTTCCATGCGGGCCAGGGCTTTACCCAGGCAGCGATGGACGCCCGCCGCGAAGCTCCGGTGCCGCTTGGGCCGGATTTCGCCGTCGTCGGTCAGGGTCACCGACGACCCGTCGCCGGCCTCCAGATTCGTCGTCGCCAGGCACAGGACCACCACCGAGCCCGCCGGTATCGTGACGCCGGCGAGCGTCACCTGGCGTGCGGTGAAGCGCCCGATGAACGGGAACGGCGTCTCGAGCCGCAGCAGCTCTTCGATGAACGCCCCGATCTGATCGGGGTTGTCGCGCAGCGAGCGACGAAGCCGCCGGTCGCGGGCCAGTTGCAGCAGCGCCGACCCGATGGCTGCCTGGATGGCGTCCTGGGCGGAGCACAGCAGGGCGTAGAACCCGATCGCCTCGTTCTCGGTGAGCGGGTCGGCGCCGGTGAGCAGCCGCGAAGCAAGCGCCGGCCGCGCCTCGCCCGTGATGGCCTCGACGAGGTAGGCGAACAGCCCGGAGGCGTGGGGTGACCCGGGCGTATCCCAGTTGACGTCCTCCGCCCATGCGGCCAGCTTGTCCCGGTCGCCCGGCGGAAGACCGCACAGCGCAGTCAACACGCCGAAGGGGAACGGCACGGCGACGTCGGCGATCGCGTCGCACCCACCACGGGGTACCAGGGCGTCGATGAGCACCGAGGCCTGCTCCCGGAGCGCGGGCAGCAGCGCATCCACCGCGCGCGGGGTGAAGTAGGGCTGCAGGATCCGGCGGAAGCGCGAGTGCTCGGGCGGATCGTAGGCAAGCGGGACCGGGGTCGGCAGCGTTTTCATCCCGGCGCCGGGCAGCGGGAGCGGCTGCCTGCGTGAGGTGAAGGTGGCGTAGTCGCCCAGCGCCGCGAGCACGTCTTCGCGGCGGGTGACCAGGTAGTAGCCGCCCATGCCGACGAACACAGCCTCGGACTGAAGCGCGCGCCAGTAGTCCTTCGGGTCGGCCGCGATCACGGTCCGATCCGCGTCGGCGAACGGCGGCAGCGGTGGGGGGACGTCGCTCACCTGACCCACCGCCGCCCGGGGGGTGGCCGACTGCGCACGGACCCAGATCGTAGAGCAGAATTCTTGGGTGTTGCTGGCAAGTTCTTGGGTGTTCCCGCCAGTTTCCGGAGCCGGTCCAGGCGCCCCGCGCGGGCGTTGCGCGTCGGGGCGACCGGGGCGGCGGGGCGGTATGTCAAAATGTCCGCATGGCGGGAAGTTTGCCGGACATTGCGGCCGTCGACCTTTGACCGGACTGAATGAGTTGCTCGGCGCGATCGCGCTGATCGTCCTGGGCGGGCTCTTTGCGGCGATCGATGCGGCCATCGGCACGGTGTCGCCGGCCCGCGTTCAGGAGTTGGTGCGCGAAGAACTGCCCGGCGCGGTGGCGTTGTCCCGGGTGATGGCCGAGCGGCCGCGCTACATCAACCTGATCGTGCTGCTGCGGACCGCCTGCGAGATCACCGCGACCGCGCTGCTGGTGGTGTTCTTCCGGCACGCCCTGAGCCTGGACGGGGGATTGTTCGTCGCCGCGACCATCATGGTGGTGGTCAGCTTCGTCGTCATCGGCGTGGGTCCGCGCACGCTCGGGCGCCAGCACGCGTACTCCATCTCGTTGGCGACGGCCGTTCCGCTGCAGGTGATCTCGTGGTTGCTGATGCCGATCAGCCGGTTGCTGGTCGTGCTGGGCAACGCGCTGACACCGGGCCGCGGCCTGCGCAACGGCCCGTTCGCGTCCGAGATCGAGCTGCGCGAGGTCGTCGACCTGGCCCAGCAGCGCGGCATCGTCGCCGCCGACGAGCGCCGGATGATCCAGTCGGTGTTCGAACTGGGCGACACCCCCGCCCGCGAGGTGATGGTGCCGCGCACCGAGATGATCTGGATCGAAAGCGACAAATTGGCCGGCCAGGCGATCAACCTGGCCGTCCGCAGCGGCCATTCCCGGATCCCGGTGATCGGCGAGAACGTCGACGACATCGTGGGTGTCGTGTACCTGAAAGACCTTGTCCAGCATACGTTGTTAGCGGACGACGGCGGTCGGGACACCACCGTGGCGCAGGTGATGCGCCCGGCGGTGTTCGTGCCGGACTCCAAGCCGCTGGACGCGCTGCTGCGGGACATGCAGCGCGACCGCAACCACATGGCCCTGCTGGTCGACGAGTACGGGGCGATAGCGGGCCTGGTCAGCATCGAGGACGTGCTGGAGGAAATCGTCGGGGAGATCGCCGACGAGTACGACCAGGCCGAGACGGCGCCGATCGAGGATCTGGGCGACCAACGCTTCCGCGTGTCGGCCCGGCTGCCGATCGAAGACGTCGGGGAGTTGTACGGGGTGGAGTTCGACGACGACCTCGACGTCGACACCGTGGGCGGCCTGCTGGCCCTGGAACTGGGCCGGGTGCCGCTGCCGGGCGCCGAGGTCGTGTCGCACGGGCTGCGCCTGCACGCCGAGGGGGGCCTCGACCATCGGGGCCGGGTGCGGATCGGCACCGTCCTGCTCACCCCGGTCGAGTCCGGCGGCTCCAAGGCCGCGTCATGACGCCGAACGTGTACCCACGGTGAGAATTCCCGTCGTATGTCGCCCTGTGTGCACGCTCGGTGAAAGGCTGGCATGACCGAATTCCGCTCCGGCTTCGTGTGTTTGGTGGGCCGGCCCAACACCGGCAAGTCCACGCTGACCAACGCGCTGGTGGGCGCCAAGGTGGCGATCACCTCGAAGCGGCCGCAGACCACCCGGCACACCATCCGCGGCATCGTGCACCGGGAGAACTTCCAGATCATCCTGGTCGACACCCCGGGCCTGCACCGGCCGCGCACCCTGCTGGGCAAGCGGCTCAACGACCTGGTCCGCGACACCTACACCGAAGTCGACGTGATCGGGCTGTGCATCCCGGCCGACGAGGCGATCGGCACGGGTGACCGGTGGATCGTCGACCAGATCCGTGCGGTCGCGCCCCGGACCACCGTCGTCGCGGTCGTCACCAAGATCGACAAGGTGCCCAAGGACCGGCTGGTCGCGCAGCTGGTCGCGGTCAGCGAGCTCGTCGGCGACGCGGCCGAGATCGTGCCGGTGTCGGCGGTCAGCGGTGAGCAGGTCGACGTGCTGATCGACGTCTTGGCCGCGGCCCTGCCGCCGGGCCCGGCGTACTACCCCGACGGCGAGCTGACCGACGAGCCGGAGGAAGTCCTGATGGCCGAGTTCATCCGCGAAGCGGCCCTGGAGGGGGTGCGCGACGAACTGCCGCACTCGCTTGCGGTGGTGATCGACGAGGTCAACCCGCGCGAGGGGCGCGACGACCTGATCGACGTGCATGCCATCCTGTACGTCGAAAGGTCCAGCCAGAAGGGGATCATCATCGGCAGGGGCGGGATCCGGCTGCGGGAAGTGGGCACCGCGGCGCGCACCCAGATCGAAAAGCTGCTGGGCACCAAGGTCTATCTCGACCTGCGGGTCAAGATCGCCAAGAACTGGCAGAGCGACCCCAAACAGCTTGGCCGGCTGGGTTTCTGACGCGTTGTTTGCTCCCGTCCGTGGCGGGTGGGCCCGCCCGCCGACCCCCTCGGCATCGTCGACCTCAACGTGCGCCCCACGGTGCACCGTCCGCGCCGGCGTTCCACCACACCTTCGGCTGCTTGCTCGCCCAGCCGCAGACGGCTTCGAGCTCGGCGGCCAACGAGACCAGCATGGGTTCGCTGTCCGCGGGGCCCATCAGCTGCACCCCGATCGGCAGGCCGTCGGAGGTGAACCCCGCCGGCACGTTGATCGACGGCCAGCCCAGCAGGTTCCACGGCCACGTCACCGGGCAGGCGCGGATCATGGTTCGGTCGAGGCCGTAGCTGCCCAGCCGGTCGAAAGCGTGCACCAGGGGAGGCGGCTGCGCGGTGGTCGGTGCCAGCACCACGTCGACGATGTCGAAGATCGAGCCGACGCGGCGCTGGGCGGCGGCCTCGTGGCGGCGGGCGCTGCGCAGCGTCGCCTGTCCCAGCACGTGCCCGGTGCGCAGGTTGGACAGGGTGCGCGGATCCAGGGTGACGCCGTCGCCCAGGCGCTCCTCCCACTCACGCAGCCCCGCGGTGGACCGGACCAGAAAGTCCCACGACAACCGCAGGCCGTAGTCGGGATTGCCGGGCGTCACGGTGTGGCCGAGCAGTTGGAGTTGCCTGGCCATGACGCGCGTCGCGGCCGCGATCTCCGGATGCAGTTTGGCCCGAAAACCGGTGAACGGGAACCGGGTTGACAGCGCGATGGTCAGCGGGCCGGGGGCTTTCCCGACGTAGTCGGACACCCGGAGCGGGCGCGGCTTGTGCCTGTCGGCCTCGACGTTGCCGGATGCGGCGTCGAGCACCAGGGCCGCATCGGCCACCGTGCGGGCCAGCACACCGTTGACGGTGATGCCGTTGAACGACTCCGGCAGCGGCCAGGTGGAGATGCGGCCCCGCTGCGGCTTGATGCCGACCAGGTGCGTCCACGCGGCCGGGATGCGGACGCTACCGGCGCCGTCGGAGCCGATGGCGGCGGTGACCAGGCCCGCTGCCACCGCGGCCGCGCTGCCGCCCGACGATCCGCCCGGGGTGTGCCGGCGGGACCACGGGTTGCGGGTGTGCCCGAACCCGGGTCCGCTGGTGAACGGCCACTGGCCCAGTTCGCAGGTGTTGGTCTTGCCGACGATCACCGCGCCGGCGGCCTTCAGGCGCCGAACCACCTCGGCGTCCTGGGCGGCGGGGCGGACATAGCCGTCGGTCCCGTACGCGGTGGGCACCCCAGCAACGTCGACGTCGTCCTTGACCGCGATCGGGATGCCGAGCAAGGGGGCGGTGTCGCCGGCGGCCCGGCGACGGTCGGCCTCGGCCGCGTCGGCCAGGGCCGACTCGGTGAGCACCACCCGGAAGGCGTTCAGGGTGGACTGGCTGACGTTGATGGTGTGCAGGGAACGACGCACCAATGTGTCCGACGTCACCGAGCGGCTGGCGAGCTGATAGAGCAGGTCAGTCAGCGTGGGCAGGCGCTGGTTGCCGGAACCGGGAACGGATCCGGAAGCGGACCCAGGAGCGCCAACCACGGGGTACGAGACTATCGGCGCGGATACCCACGATGTCGCGGCGGGGTGCAAAACTGTTGTAATGCGGCTGTATCGAGACCGGGCGGTTGTACTGCGCCAGCACAAGCTCGGCGAAGCCGACCGGATCGTCACCCTGCTGACCCGCGAGCACGGGCTGGTCCGCGCGGTGGCCAAGGGCGTGCGCCGCACCCGCAGCAAATTCGGCGCCCGGCTGGAGCCCTTCGCGCACATCGACGTCCAACTGCACCCGGGCCGGAACCTGGACATCGTCACCCAGGTGGTCTCGATCGACGCGTTCGCCACCGACATCGTCGACGACTACGGTCGCTACACCTGCGGGTGCGCGATGCTGGAAACCGCCGAACGCCTCGCCGGCGAGGAGCGGGCACCCGTCCCGGCCCTGCACCGGCTCACGGTGAGCGCGCTGCGGGCGGTGGCCGACGGGCACCGCCCCCGCGACCTGCTGCTGGACGCCTACTTGCTGCGCGCCATGGGCATCGCCGGATGGGCGCCGGCGCTGACCGAATGCGCCCGCTGCGCCACACCCGGGCCGCACCGGGCGTTTCACATCGCCGCCGGGGGCAGCGTCTGCCCGCACTGCCGCCCGGCCGGTTCCACCACTCCGCCGCCGGGGGTGCTGGACCTGATGTGCGCGTTGCACGACGGTGACTGGGAGGCCGCCCAGGTGGCGCCGCAATCGCACCGCAGCCACGTCAGCGGGCTGGTGGCCGCGCACCTGCAATGGCACCTGGAGCGGCAGCTCAAAACGCTGCCGCTGGTCGAGCGGACGTACCGGGCCGACCGCACGGTGGCCGACCTGCGCGCGGCACTGGCCCGGCAGGACATGGCCTGTGGCTAAGAAGGCCGACCGCAAGCCGACCCCGGTCGAATTCCCGCAGCTGCCGCCCGCGCCCGACGACTACCCGGTCTTTCCCGACACGTCGACGTGGCCGGTCGAATTCCCCGAGTTGCCGCCCGCGCCCGGGGGCGGCCCGCGCAGGCCCCCCCAGCACGTGTCGAAGGCGGCGCCACCGCGCATACCGGCCGACCGCCTGCCCAACCACGTCGCGATCGTGATGGACGGCAACGGCCGCTGGGCGACCCAGCGCGGGCTGCGCCGCACCGAGGGCCACAAGATGGGCGAGGCGGTGGTGATCGACATCGCTTGCGGCGCAATTGAACTCGGAATCAAGTGGCTCAGTCTCTACGCATTCTCCACCGAGAACTGGAAGCGCTCGCCCGAGGAAGTCCGGTTCCTGATGGGTTTCAACCGGGACGTGGTGCGGCGGCGCCGCGAAAGCCTCAACGAGATGGGCGTGCGGATTCGGTGGGTGGGGTCGCGGCCGCGGCTGTGGCGCAGCGTCATCAACGAACTGGCGATCGCCGAGGCGATGACGGACGGCAACGACGTCATCACCGTCAACTACTGCGTCAACTACGGCGGGCGCACCGAAATCGCCGAAGCGGCAAGGGAAATCGCTCGCGAGGCCGCCGCGGGCCGGCTGAACCCGGATCGGGTCACCGAGTCCACGATCGCCCGCCACCTGCAGCGGCCCGACATCCCCGACGTCGACCTGTTCCTGCGCACGTCGGGGGAGCAGCGCTCCAGCAACTTCATGCTGTGGCAGGCGGCCTACGCCGAGTACATCTTTTCCGACAAGCTGTGGCCCGACTACGACCGCCGCGACCTGTGGGCAGCTTGCGCGGAATACGCTTCCCGCAACCGACGATTCGGGAGTGCTTAGTGCCATCTTTGCGGGAGCGTCTGGCGTCCCTCCTCGTCGACGCCGTTTCCGTCGACGAGGAGCCCGACGGCGCGCTGACGATCCGCCACGAAGGCACGATCGCGTCGTTGCGGGTGGTCAACATCGCCGAGGACCTGGACCTGGTGTCGCTCACCCAGGTGCTGGCGTGGGACCTGCCGCTCACCAGGAAGATCGCGGACCAGGTGGCCAGGCAGGCGCGGGACAGCAACTTCGGCAGCGTGACGTTGGTGGAGAAGGTCAACGACAAAGCGGTGCAGCGCAACTCCGGCAAGGGCGTGGCCAAGAGCGCCGACGTGATCATGCGGTACAACTTTCCCGGCGCCGGCCTGACCGACGAGGCCCTGCGCACCCTGGTCCTGCTGGTGTTGGACACCGGCGCCGAGATGGCCCGCCAACTGGCGTCGTGAGCGCGCTAGGCCCGTTTTCCGCATAGTTGGGGGTTTAGGTTTGCGGTTTTGGGTGTTGTTGTGGTGCTGCGTGTTTCGGGC
>NZ_VMQU01000092.1 GCF_007714205.1 Mycobacterium helveticum
CCCGCCGACCCCGCCGCTACCCCCCGGCGTGGTCGCATCAGCACCATTGACAAACAACGAACGCCCCGTCAGATCCCGCACCGGCGAGAACACACCGAACGGCTGCGCCGCATTCACCAACGCCGTCACCGGATTCCCACCCCAACCCGCGCCCGTGGCCGCAGCACTGAGCACCTCCTGCGCCACATACATCCCGCTACCCTTGCTCACCGCCGCCGCGAACTGCTCATGGAACAGGTTCACCTGCCCCATCAACGACTGAAACTGCCGACCATGCGCGCCGAACAACGCCGAAACAGCGGCCGACACCTCATCCTGCGCCGCCACCAACACCGACGTCGTCGACGGCGCCGCCGCCACGCTCGCCGCGCGGATCGACGACCCGATACTGCTCAAGTCCGCCGACGCCGCGACCAACGACTCCGGTACAGCGATCAAAAAAGACGACATCGTGGGCTCCACTCACCTCAAGGCGACCAAACACCAACAACGACAACGACAACGCAATCGACGCGGGGACAGCTGCAGACCTAATGAAACCGCCCACCATATATATCAGTGACACAGATCACTGTCGACGGAAGGCCTGCGGTGTTTCTGACTTTGCGATAGAGCAATCCAGGGGCGCACCGGTGGCCCCTCCGTGGAGACAGAAAATGCGGCCGCTGCGGTCACCTTTGCCGGTGGTCGGCCCTGCTGGCTTATCAGCCAGGTGAAACACAGGATTCTGATGTGTGCGTTGCGGTAGAACCCCGATCCGTTTGTGGTGCCGGAGAGCCTGAGATAGAGAGACGACCCGCTCCGATAACCTTCTCGAACTGCTCAACCTTCTCGCGCAGTCCGCTCACCGAGAATGCGCCGGTCGGTGATTACGATGACGTCGTCGAAGATGCGCTGGCCGAACTGTGGAGGCCAACCGCTTCGCGTGACGGGGCGCCAGCGCCTTGTCGTACTCAAAGATCGCCAGACAGTGGTGCGCGTGGCCGGCCATGCGGATCACATCGGACATCGGTAGCAGCGTGCCGGCGCTTCCAACTCCGTCAGGGTAGTGATCTTGACGATCGACACGGGCAGCCCGTCGTGCGGTCCCAACCGTCCGGACGCCACCAGCCGCCGGCAGTCCGGCGCCCAGTCCGTCGTGGTTGCGCTCATGCCGTCGAATCTGCCGTCGAATTCCGGGTTGCCCAGCATGACGCAGCGCTTGCGGGCCCGCTCCTGACCTCTGGATTCTCCATCGGGATTGAGCCAGTCCATGATCCGCTGGGCATACTTGGCCAACTCGCCGACCTGCACGGCGAGCACGTCGATCAGCGCGTGCCCGGGTGTCCGCAGCCGGCGCACCACCCGCGCCCTACTCCCGCGCGTCGCCCGAGTTCATCTTCAACGCGGCCTCCACGTTGGCCTTCTTGTCCTCACCGGCGCCCTTGGCCGCGGCCTTCTTGCGCTTGGCCACGACGGCGCCGACCGCGCCGTTGAACGCCGAACCCAGCGGGAAGCCGAGATAGTGGGTGAGAAAGACGGCCATCTCCTTGAGTTCGTCCTCGGAGAGTTCGCCGTTGAGCAGTGCCGCGTTGATCTGGATCTCGGCGAGGTCGCGACTTCCGATGGCGGTCACCGCCGTCAACGTCATGATGCGTTTGTCACGCATCGACAGTCCCGGCCGGGTCCAGATGCTGCCGAACAGGTGGTCGACGGTCAGGTCGAAGTACGCGTCGCCCTCGATGTTGGGCATCTCCCAGCCGTAGACCTCGTTCATCTTCTCGAGGCCCTTGCGGCGCAGCTCGTCCATTGCGTCTCCCATCAGTCCGAGTGCGGTACGCCGAGGCCGTCCGCCAGCCGCCGCAAGGCCAGCCGGGCCAGCGGCAGGTCGACCGACACCGCCTCGCCCAGCGCCAGTGCCAGTGCCAGGTCCTTCTCCCCCAGGCCACGCGCGTGCACGAAGGACTGGTACAGAAAGTTGTCCGGCTCAAGGGGTTTCATGTTGTCACGCACCATGATGGCCCCCGGCCCCCCGGTCAGCGCGTCGGTGTGGCGCACCACCCGGCCCAGCGCCTGCAGGTCCAGCCCGGCCGCCTCGGCCAGCTTCATGGCCTCGCCCGCGGCGGCGTAGGAGGTGAACGTCAACATGTTGCGGGCCAGCTTCATCCGCGTTCCCGCACCCGGCTCGCCGGCATGGATGACCAGCGACGCCCACTGCTTGAACTCCGGCTTGATCCGCTCGTACACCGCCCGCTCGGCGCCCACCATGGTGGCGAGTTCTCCCCTTTCGGCGGCACCGCCGCCGCCGCTGACGGGGGCGTCGACGATGTGGATCTCCCGCGGTCCGAGCTGCGCGGCCAGTTCGGCGGCGGTGGTGTCGGCGATGGTCGAGTGGATCGCGATGACGGTGCCGGGCTTCGCATTGGCGGCCACCTCGCCGACGACCTCGCGCACCTGCGCGTCGTCGAGGACGGTGACGTGGACGAGGTCGGCGGTGGCGACCGCGGCCACGCTGCCGGCCGGCGTCGCGCCGGCCTCGGCCAGCGGCGTCATCGCCTCGGCGCGCACGTCGAAGACCGTGAGTCCGCCCGGCCAGCCGGTCAGCCGCCTGGCCATCGGCGCGCCCATGTTGCCCAGCCCGATGTAGCCCAGCCTCAACTGATCGCTCATGACCGGATTATCTGCCCGCCGTCGACGTTGAAGATCTGCCCGGTGATCCAGGCGGCCTCGTCGGACAGCAGGAACAGGCACATCCCGACCAGATCATCGGGCGTTCCCATGCGCGACAACGGAAGACCCTTGACGATGTCGGCGACCATCTCCGCCGGCGTGGTGGTGCGGTTGGCCTCGGTGTCGATCGGTCCGGGCGCGATCGCGTTGATCCGGATGTTCTGGCCGCCCAGCTCGCGCGAAAGCTGCTGGGTCAGACCGTTGATGCCGACCTTGGCCAGGCCGTAGAAGTTGGAGTACAGCCACGCCGCGGTGGACGACTGGTTGACGATCGCCCCGCCGCCGCGCTTGGCCATCTTCTTGTACACCGCGCGAGTGCACCACAGCGCGCCGTCGAGGTTCACGCTCATGAACTTCTTGTAGTACTCCGGGTCGACGGTGACCAGGAAGTCCAGTTTCATGCCCCCGAAGATGGCGGCGTTGTTCACCAGGTAGTCGATGCCGCCGAACTCGGCGAGCGTGGCATCGGCCATCGCCTTGGCCGAAGCAGGGTCGGAGACGTCGACCGGGACGGCCAGCGCCGTGCCGCCGTCGGCGGCGATCTGCTTGGCCACCGCCTCGGCGGCCTCGGCCTTGATGTCGGCCACGACGACCGCGGCACCCTCACGGGCCAGCGCCTCGGCGTACGCCTGGCCGATCCCGCCCCCGGACCCGGTGACGATGGCGACTTTGTTGGCGAACCGCATGCTATTCGGGCTCCTCTAGTTGATTGCCGTGGCGATGGTCTTGATTTCCAGGTACTCCTCGAAACCGGCCAGACCCATCTCGCGACCGTTTCCGGACTGCTTGTAGCCACCGAACGGCGCATCGGCCGAATACCACACGCCGCCATTGACGTTGACCGTGCCCGCGCGGACCCGCGCGGCCGCCCTCGCCGCCCGCTGCGGGTCGGCGCCGAACACCGTGCCCGACAGCCCGTACGGCGAGTCGTTGGCGATGCGGACCGCGTCCTCGTCGCCGTCGTGCGGGATCACCGTCAGGACCGGGCCGAAGATCTCCTCGCGCGCACAGCGCGCGTCGTTGCCCAGCCCCGCAATCACGGTCGGCTCGATGAAGAACCCGACCTCCCGGTCGGCCGGACGGCCGCCGCCGCACGCGAAAGTGCCGCCCTCGGCGATCGCCGAGTCGAGGTAGCCCTGTATCCGGTCGCGCTGGCGGGCCGAAATCACGGGCCCGCAAATGGTTCCGGGGTCGGTGGGGTCGCCGGCCTTGATACCGGCCATCGTGGCGGCGGCGATGGAGACGGCTTCGTCGTAGCGCGCTCGCGGCACCACCAACCGGGTGGTGATGGCGCAGCCCTGCCCCGCGTGCATACACACCGAGAACCCGGCCACCCCCACCGCGCCGCTCAGATCGGCGTCGTCGAGGACGATGAACGCCGACTTGCCACCCAGCTCGAGGAAGACCTTCTTGATGGTCGCGGCGCCGTCGGCCATCACGCTGCGACCGGTGGCGGTCGAGCCGGTGAACGAAATCATGTCCACCCGAGGGTCTTTGGCCAGCAGCGCGCCCACGGCGTGGTCGCTGGACGTGACGATGTTGATGACACCGGGCGGGAAGTCGGTGTGCTCGGCGATGAGCTCCCCGAGCACGGCGGCACACCAGGGCGTATCGGGGGCGGGCTTGAGGACGACGGTGTTTCCGGCGGCCAGCGCGGGACCGATCTTGGCGAGGTTGATCTGGTGGGGAAAGTTCCACGGGGTGATGGCGCCGACGACGCCGACCGCCTCGCGGGCGATGGTGCGCCGCGTGGGGATGCCCATCGGCGCCGCCTCGCCGAGATCCTGGCTGTACTCGTAGGATTCGGCGGTGTCGGCGGCGAACGCGAGGTCGTTGACCGGGACCTCGAGCTGAGCGATGCCGGTGAGCATCCGCGGCGCGCCGACTTCGGCGATGGTCAGGCCGCGCAGCTCTTCGAGGTGCTGCCGCATCGCTTCGCGCAGCTGGCGCACGCACCGCACCCGCAGTGCGGTGTCGCGCGACCAGTCCGTCTCGTCGAAGGCGCGCCGCGCGGCCTCGATGGCGCGGCCCATGTCGTCAGCGCCGGCGTCGGCGGCGACACCGAGCACCTCCTCGGTCGCCGGGTTGATCGTCGGGAAGGTGCCGGCGCTGCCGGCCGACATCGTGCCGTCGATGAAAAGTTCACTCACGCCGTCGGCCAGCAAGGCCATCTCGCGCTCCCGTCTTCGCGTGGCGGACCGTGGGCCCGGAACCCGCGGAACATCAAGTGGACACTTGTCCGGTATTGCCCCAGGGAACCATAGCCGCCAGGTTGGCGGCGGGGCAAGGGGCGAGGCCGGGAACGGCGCGTAGGCACACAGATATTCGCCGCTAGACTGCCCATTTCACGCGTGGCCTTGCCAGGTGCCGAGTCGATCCGTTAGCTTGGACAGGTGTCCAGCGATGCTCTGGTGACGCCGTCATCTCCGGCTGGGCGGCCCGCCGGTCACGCGCCGCGCAACCGCCGCCAGGAGGAGACGTTTCGCAAGGTGCTGGCCGCTGGCGTCGAAACCCTGCGCGAGACGTCGTACGCCGACCTGACGGTGCGCGCGGTGGCGGCGCGGGCCAGGGTCGCCCCGGCCACCGCCTACACCTACTTCTCGTCGAAGAACCACCTGATCGCCGAGGTCTATCTGGACCTGGTCCGGAAGGTCCCGTTCTTCACCGACGTCAACGACTCCATGTCCACCCGGGTGGAGATGGTGTTGCGCCAGCTGGCGCTGGTGGTGGCCGACGAGCCGGAGGTCAGCGCCGCCTGCACGACGGCATTGCTCAGCGGCGGCGGCGACCCGGCGGTGCGCGCCGCGCGCGACCGCATCGGCGCGGAGATCCACCGTCGCATCACGTCCGCCATGGGCCCCGACGCCGATCCCACCGCCGTGTCGGCGCTGGAGATGTCGTTTTTCGGCGCGCTCGTTCAGGCCGGCAGCGGCGAATTCACCTATCGCGAGATCGCCGACCGGCTGGCCTACGTGGTGAAGCTCATCCTCACCGGCGCCGGAGAGACAAGCCAGGAGACACGCAGCGAATGACCGTACATCTCGGGGACCACGAGCTGGTGCTCGATCCCTACGACTACGACTTCCACGAAGATCCGTATCCGTACTACCGGCGGCTGCGCGACGAGGCCCCGCTGTACCGCAACGAGGAACTGAAGTTCTGGGCGGTGTCGCGGCACGGCGACGTGCTGCAGGGGTTCCGCAACAGCACCACGCTGTCCAACAAGTACGGCGTCTCGCTGGACCCGGCGTCACGCGGCCCGCACGCGTCCAAGACGATGTCGTTCCTGGCGATGGACGATCCCGCCCACCTGCGGCTGCGCACCCTGGTGTCGAAAGGCTTCACCCCCCGCCGGATCCGGGAACTCGAGCCCCGGGTCACCGCGATCGCGACACGGCACCTGGACACGATGCTGGAGAAGGCCAGGTCGTCGGCGTCGCGCGCCGGCGACTGCGTCGACTATGTCGACGAGTTCGCCGGCAAGCTGCCCATGGACGTCATCTCCGAGCTGATGGGGGTTCCCGAAGCCGATCGCGCCCAGGTACGGGCCTGGGCCGACAAGGTGATGCACCGCGACGCGGGGGTCACCGACGTCCCGCCGGAGGCCGTCGAAGCCTCCCTGCACCTGATCGTCTACTACCAGGGGATGGTGGCCGAGCGGCGCGAGAAGCCCACCGACGATCTGACCACGGCACTGCTGGAGGCCGAGATCGACGGCGACCGGCTCACCGACGACGAAGTCCTCGGGTTCATGTTCCTGATGGTGATAGCCGGCAACGAGACGACCACCAAACTCCTTGCCAATGCGGCATTTTGGGGCCACAGGAATCCCGACCAACTGACGCCGGTCTACGCCGACCTGTCCCGGGTGCAGCTGTGGGTCGAGGAGACCCTGCGCTACGACACGTCCAGCCAGATCCTGGCCCGCACCGTCTCCGGCGAGCTCACCCTCCACGACACCACCCTTCCCGAGGGCGACGTCCTGCTGCTGCTGCCCGGTTCGGGGCACCGCGACGAGCGGGTCTTCGATCGCCCCGACGAATTCCTGATCGGGCGCGAAATCGGGCCCAAGCTCCTCAGTTTCGGCAGCGGGGCGCATTTCTGCCTGGGCGCGCACCTGGCCCGCATGGAGGCGCGGGTGGCCCTCACCGAGTTGTTCAAGCGAATCCGCGGGTACGAGGTCGACGAGGCCAACGCCGTCCGCGTCCACTCCAGCAATGTCCGCGGATTCGCCCACCTACCGATGACTCTCACAACCCGATGACTCTCACAATCAACTGAAGGCCCGCGCATGCCCCGCTTTGACCCCCTGCCCGAACGTCGGCCGGCGATCGTGGCCGGCGCCTCCTCCGGCATCGGGGAGGCCACCGCCATCGAGCTCGCGGCCCACGGCTTCCCGGTCGCCCTGGGTGCGCGCCGCGTCGAGAAGCTGAACGACATCGTCGGCAAGATCAACGCCGACGGCGGCGAGGCGGTCGGATTCCACCTGGACGTCACCGACCCGGATTCCGTGAAATCCTTTGTCGCACGGTCTGTTGAAGCACTCGGCGACATCGAGGTGCTGGTGACCGGCGCGGGCGACACCTACTTCGGCAAGCTCGCCGAGATCGCAGGCGACGAGTTCGAGTCGCAGCTGCAGATCCACCTCGTCGGCGCCTTCCGGTTGGCCGCCGCGGTGCTGCCGGGGATGCTCGAGCGGCAGCGCGGCGATGTGATCTTCGTCGGCTCCGACGTGGCTTTGCGCCAGCGGCCACACATGGGCGCCTACGGCGCCGCCAAGGCCGCGCTCGTCGCCATGGTCACCAATTTCCAGATGGAACTCGAGGGCACCGGCGTGCGGGCCTCGATCGTGCATCCCGGCCCGACCAAGACGTCGATGGGCTGGAGCCTGCCGGCCGAGAAGATCGGTCCCGCGCTGCAGGACTGGGCCAAGTGGGGCCAGGCCCGCCACGACTACTTCCTGCGGGCGGCCGACCTGGCACGAGCGATCACGTTCGTCGCCGAGACACCGCGCGGCGGCTTCATCGCCAACATGGAGCTTCAGCCCGAAGCGCCGTTGGCCGACAACAAAGACCGCCAGAAACTCGCGCTCGGCGAGGAAGGGATGCCGTCATGACAACCACCGCGATCGTGCCGCGGGTTTCCGGCGGCGAAGAAGAACACGGCCACCTCGAGGAGTTCCGCACCGACCCGATCGGGCTGATGCGGCGGGTCCGCGACGAGTGCGGGGACGCCGGCTGGTTCCAGCTGGCCGACAAGCACGTCATCCTGCTCTCGGGCGCCGAGGCCAACGAGTTCTTCTTCCGGTCCGCCGACGAGGACCTCGACCAGGCCGAGGCCTATCCGTTCATGACGCCGATCTTCGGCAAGGGCGTCGTCTTCGACGCCAGCCCCGAGCGGCGCAAGGAGATGCTGCACAACTCGGCGCTGCGCGGTGAGCACATGAAGGGCCACGCCACCACCATCGAGCGCGAAGTGCACCGGATGATCCAGACCTGGGGTGAGCGGGGCGAAATCGACCTGCTGGACTTCTTCGCCGAGCTGACCATCTACACCTCGACCGCGTGCCTGATCGGCACCAAGTTCCGCAACCAGCTCGACTCGCGGTTCGCGCACTTCTACCACCAGCTCGAGCGCGGCACGGACCCGCTGTGCTACGTCGACCCCTACCTGCCGATCGAAAGCTTCCGCATCCGCGACGAAGCCCGAAAAGGCTTGGTGGCGTTGGTGCAGGAAATCATGAACCGGCGCCTCGCCAACCCGCCGGCGGACAAGAGCGACCGCGACATGCTCGACGTGCTGGTGTCGATCACCGACGAGGAGGGCAACGCGCGGTTCTCGGCCGACGAGGTCACCGGGATGTTCATCTCGCTGATGTTCGCCGGGCACCACACGAGTTCGGGCACCTCGGCGTGGACGCTGATCGAGCTGATGCGCCACCCCGAATCCTACGCGGAGGTGGTCACCGAGCTCGACGAGCTCTACGCCGACGGGCAGGAGGTGAGTTTCCATGCGCTGCGCCAGATCCCGAAGCTGGAGAATGTCCTCAAAGAGACGCTGCGCCTGCACCCGCCGCTGATCATCCTGATGCGGGTGGCCCAGGGCGAGTTCGAGGTCGAGGGCTACCCGATCCACAAGGGCGATTTCGTCGCCGCCTCGCCGGCGATCTCCAACCGGATTCCCGAGGACTTCCCGGACCCCGACGACTTCGTGCCGCAGCGCTACGAGGAGCCCCGGCAGGAGGACCTGGTGAACCGGTGGACGTGGATTCCGTTCGGCGCCGGCAGACACCGCTGCGTGGGTGCGGCGTTCGCCCAGATGCAGATCAAGGCGATCTTCTCGGTGTTGTTGCGCGAGTACGAGTTCGAGATGGCCCAGCCGGCCGACAGCTATCGGAACGACCACTCGAAGATGGTGGTGCAGCTGGCCCGGCCCGCCACGGTGCGCTACCACCGCCGCCGCAAATAGGAGCTGACCATGGGTTTTCGAGTCGAGGCCGACCTGGATCTGTGCCAGGGCCATGCGATGTGCGAGCTGGAGGCCCCGGATTATTTCCGGGTGCCCAAGCGCGGCAAGGTCGAGATTCTGGACGCCGAGCCTCCCGAGGCGGCCCGCAGGGAGATCGAGCAGGCCGTCATGGCGTGCCCCACCCAAGCACTGTTCATCAAAGAGAAAGAGGATTGAGAATGCCGTCGCGCGAAGAACTCGAGGCATGGGTCGGCCGCTGGTTGCAGGCCAACAAGGACTGCGAGCAGGCCGGCGACTGGAGGCCGTTGGCGGGCTTCTACACCGAGGACGCCACCTACGGCTGGAACATCGGCCCCAAAGAGGACGTGATGTGCGTGGGCGTCGACGAGATCCGCGATATTGCCCTCGGTCTGGAGATGGAGGGCCTGGAGAACTGGGTCTATGAGTACCAGAAGGTGCTCATAGACGAAAAGCAGGGCGAGATCGTCGGCTTCTGGAAGCAGATCGTCAACAAGTCCGACGGCACCCGGGACGAGATCTACGGCATCGGCGGCAGCTGGTTTCGGCTCAACGGCGACAATCTCATCGAGTGGCAGCGTGACTTCTTCGACTTCGGTCACGTCGCGAAGATGTTCGCGGCGCTGATCGAATCCGGTGATCTGAGCACCGGCATGCAGAAACGGATCGAGCGCAGCCTCGCCGGGGAGAAGCTGCCCGGCTACTACCCGTTGGGCGAGGCCCCGGTCCCGATTTGGTAGCACGGGTGCGGAATGCCGCTCCCCCGTGTTTACACCGGGGTGACGCACGTCATAATGTTCACCGAGAACGAGAACACGTTCTAAATTGCCGTCCGGCCCCGGCCGGCCCCTTTCGCCGAACACTCGGGTCAGGGCTTGCTAGTGGAGGTTGTTCATGAAAACAAAAGGCGCGCTGATCTGGGAGTTCAACCAGCCGTGGTCGATCGAGGAAATCGAGATCGGTGACCCGGTCAAAGACGAGGTCAAGATCCAGATGGAGGCGTCGGGCATGTGCCACTCCGACCACCACCTGGTGACGGGCGGCATCCCGATGGCGGGCTTCCCGGTGCTCGGCGGGCACGAGGGCGCCGGCATCGTCACCGAGGTCGGCCCGGGCGTCGAGGACATCGCCCCCGGCGACCACGTCGTGCTGTCGTTCATCCCGTCCTGCGGCAAGTGCCCCACGTGCCAGGCGGGCCTGCGCAACCTGTGTGACCTGGGCGCCGGACTGCTCGGCGGTGCGGCCGTGTCCGACGGCACCTTCCGCATCCAGGCCCGCGGCCAGAACGTCTACCCCATGACGCTGCTGGGCACGTTCTCGCCGTACATGGTGGTGCACCAGAGCTCGGTGGTGAAGATCGACCCGTCGGTGCCGTTCGAGGTGGCCGCCCTGGTCGGCTGCGGTGTCACCACCGGCTACGGGTCGGCGGTCCGCACCGCCGACATCCGCCCGGGCCAGGACGTCGCCATCGTCGGCGTCGGTGGGGTCGGCATGGCCGCACTGCAGGGCGCCGTCAACGCCGGGGCCCGCTACATCTTCGCGATCGACCCGGTGGAGTGGAAGCGCGACCAGGCCCTGAAGTTCGGCGCCACCCACGTCTACCCCGACATGGACGCCGCGATGATGGGCATGGCCGAGGTCACCTACGGCCTGATGGCCCACAAGGTGGTGGTCACCGTCGGCGAGCTGCACGGCGCCGACGTCGACAACTACCTGAACATCACCGCCAAGGGCGGCACCTGCGTGCTCACCGCGATCGGCAGCCTGCTGGACACCAACGTCACCCTGAACCTGGCGATGTTGACCCTGATGCAGAAGAACCTGCAGGGCACCATCTTCGGCGGCGGCAACCCCCACTACGACATCCCGCAGCTGCTGTCGATGTACAAGGCCGGCAAGCTCAACCTCGACGACATGATCACCCGCCGGTACAAGCTGGAGCAGATCAACGACGGCTACCAGGACATGCTGGACGGCAAGAACATTCGCGGGGTCATCCGGTACACCGACGCAGACCGGTAAGAAGCCGCGGCCGCACGGGTGGCGAACTTACCGCACCTGCCGGCGCCGGGACGGATCGGTGCCATGGCGGTACGCAACCGGGTGGTCATGTCTGCGATGGAGACGATGTACGGCACCCCGGACGGGCTGGCGTCGCAGCGCACGCGTGACTGCTTCGCCGCCCGGGCCAGGGGCGGCGTGGGCCTGATCACGTTGGGCGCCAACGGCGTCGACCCGCAGCACCCCGAGGCCCCCGGCGGGCTGCACCTGGGCGCCGATGGCGCGGTCGGGGCGCACCGCGCGCCCGAGAAGGGCGGTGCCGAACACACACCAGAGGTGCTCGACACGCTGTGGAGACAGGAGAAACGATGACCGAAACCGCATCATCCCAGGCTTCGCCGGCCCTGGCCGCGTCGCAGCCGTCGTGGCGGTGCGTCCAAGCCCACGACCGGGAGGGCTGGCTGGCCCTGATGGCCGACGACGTCGTCGTCGAGGACCCGATCGGCAAGTCCGTCACCAACCCCGACGGCACCGGGGTGCGCGGCCGGGAGGCCGTCGGCGGCTTCTACGACACCAACATCGCGGCCAACCGCCTCACGATCACCTGCGAGGAGACGTTCCCGTCGAGCTCACCCGACGAGGTCGCTCATATCCTGGTGCTGCACAGCGAATTCGAGGGTGGCGTCACCAGCGAGGTCCGCGGGGTGTTCACCTACAAGGTCAACGATGCGGGGCTGATCACCAACATGCGCGGCTACTGGAACCTGGACATGATGAAGTTCGGCAACCAGGAGTAGCCGAACGGCCTCGGTCCGGCGGCCGATCCGGCCGCACCTATGCTGGGGCCCATGTCGTCGGTCTTCACCAAGATCATCAACCGAGAGCTGCCCGGCCGCTTCGTCTACGAGGACGACGACGTCGTCGCGTTCCTGACGATCGAGCCGATGACACAGGGCCACACGCTGGTGGTGCCGCGCGCCGAGATCGACCAGTGGCAGGACGTCGACGACGCGGTCTTCGCCCGCGTCATGTCGGCGAGCCAGCTGATCGGCAGGGCCGTGTGCAAAGCCTTCAACACCGAACGTGCCGGCATGATCATCGCCGGGCTGGAAGTGCCCCATCTGCACGTTCACGTGTTCCCCACCCGCAGCCTGGGCGACTTCGGCTTTGCCCACGTCGACCGCAACCCGTCGCCGGAATCGCTGGACGAGGCACAGGCCAAGATCAAGGCGGCCCTGGCTCAGCTGACCTGAACCGGCTCCTCCGGCACGGGCATGTCGCTCACCCGCGGCAGGGTGACCCGAAAGCAGCAACCGTCGCCGGGCGCGGTGGTCACGGTGACGGTGCCGCCGTGCGCGTGCACCAACGAGTCGACGATGGAAAGCCCGAGGCCGGTGCCGCCGCTGGCCCGGGCGCGTGACGAGTCGGTGCGATAGAAGCGCTCGAACACCCGTGCCGCATCCTCCCGGCTCATGCCGGGCCCCTTGTCGGCCACCTCGATCACCGCGTCGTCGTCGTCGGTGCCGACCCGCACGATGACGTCGGCGCTTTCCGGGGTGTGCTGTAGGGCGTTGACCAGCAGGTTGCTCAGCACCTGGCGGATCCGGGCCTCGTCACCAACCACCTCCGGGATGCCGGGCCCGTCGAAGACCTCCATCCTGATCGTGCGCTGGGGATCCACGGCCTGCGCGTCGTGCACCGCGTCGCTGGCCAGCGCCAGCAAATCCACCTGGTGATGTTCCAGCGGGCGCTGGGCGTCGAGGCGGGCCAGCAGCAGCAGATCCTCGACGAGCAGCCCCATCCGGCTGGCCTCGCTTTCGATCCGCGCCAGCAGCATCGACACGTCGCGCGCGGCGCCCTGGCGGTACAGCTCCGCGAAGCCGCGGATGGTGGTCAGCGGGGTGCGCAGCTCGTGGCTGGCGTCGGTGATGAACCGGCGCATCCGCTCCTCGGACCCGCGGGCCTGCTCGGCCGAGGACTCCGAGGACGCCAACGCCTCCTGGATCTGGGTCAGCATCCCGTTGAGCGCCAACGACAGCTGGCCCACCTCGGTGCGGGGATCGCGCTGCGGGATCCGTCGGTCCAGTTGGCCGCCGGCGATCGCCGCGGCGGTCTGTTCGACTTCGGACAGCGGCCGCAGGCTGCGCTGGACCACCGCGAAGCTGGCGATCCCGACGATGACCAGCACGCCCACCCCGATGCCGATCTGCAACCAGACCAGCGAGCGGACCGTGTGCTGGACGTCGGAGAGGTCGATCGCGACGGTCGTCAGGCCGTGCGGGCCGCGCACCGACACCGCCCGCCACTCGATGTCGGAGCCGTTGACCGAGGGCAAGGTCGTCGGATCGGGGCCCACGTCGTTGTCGGGCGGCAGCGCCGGTTCGGCGTTGCGGTCGTTGATGGCGGTGAACGGCGTGCCGTTGGTGCCGATGCCCCGCACGTAGAACTTCGACGGGGGCCGGCCGGGGTCCGGGCTCTCGTAGGGCGGCGGGGACTGCCGGCGCGGGGCCAGCGCCCAGCCGCGGGACGCCTCGAGCAGCGTCTGGTCGATCCGGCTGACCAGCACGTGACGCAGGATCGAGGTGACTGCGACCCCCGACACCAGCAGGCCGCAGCCCACCAGGATCAGGGTGGCGGCGACCAGACCCACCCGCAGCGGCACTCCGCGTCGAAACTGCTTGACCATCTCCGTATTCTTCGCCACCGGTCAACTATCTCGCCGCGCGTACCTCGTCGCGCGCCCGAGCGGGTGCTCAGCGCGGCTCGCGCAGCACATAGCCCACACCGCGCAGGGTGTGCAGAAGCCGCTTATCCCCGGTGTCGATCTTGCGGCGCAGGTATGACACGTAGGACTCGACGACGTTGACGTCACCGCCGAAGTCGTAACGCCAGACGTGGTCGAGGATCTTGGGCTTGCTCAGCACCGTGCCCGCGTTGATGACGAAGTAGCGCAGCAGCGTGAACTCCGTCGGCGACAGCGAGACCGGCTGACCGGCCTTCCACACCTCGTGGGTCTCTTCGTCGAGTTCGATGTCGGCGAACGTCAGCCGGGCGTTGCGGGGTTCCGCTCCGCCCTTGCCCGCGCGGCGGAGGATGACCCGCAGCCGGGCAACGACCTCTTCCAGACTGAACGGCTTGGTCACGTAGTCGTCTCCGCCGAGGGTCAGCCCCGCGATCTTGTCCTGCAGGGAGTCGCGGGCCGTCAGGAACAGCGCAGGCGCGTCGATACCGTCGGCGCGCAGCCGGCGCAGCACCCCGAACCCGTCCATGCCGGGCATCATCACGTCCAGGATCACCGCGTCCGGGCGGGCTTCGCGTGCCCGGTCCAGGGCCTGGGCCCCGTTGGTCGCGGTGTGCACCTCGAAGCCCTGGAATTTCAGGCTGACGGAAAGCAGTTCGACGATGTTGGCCTCGTCGTCGACCACGAGGATGCGAGCCTCCGGTTTGGGCTCGTTGTGGATAGCCGCTGTCATTGGGGCCTTCTGTCGTTCATTGAGCGTTGCCTTCATTGAGCGTTACCTTCACAGCAAGTGTGTAGTTACTGTGAGCACGGTGGTAACCGTCTGATAGTAGCCTGCCAGCCATCATGGCACCGCCGTCGGTCCGAACGCCGTTCATCGAGGTCGCGTCGCGAATAGACTTCAACCATGAACCTCGTCAAAAGCGTCGTGTCGCTGGCGACCGCCCCCGCGCGGACCGGACTCGCCGCCGCGGAGGTGAGCTTGAACGTCGCCTTCGTGGCCGTCGGCGTGGCCAAGCGCGCAGTGGGCGACGGCGGGACCGGCGCCGCGACGAACGGCGTGGCGTCCATGCTGGGGATCGACGACGCGATCGTGCGCGCCAACCGGTTGGCCAGGCTGATGGACGACGACGCGCCGCTCGGGCGCGCCGTGGCGCCCGACGGACCGCTGGACCGGCTGCTACGCCCGGGCGGCATGGTGGACATGCTGACCGCGCAGGGCGGCCTGCTGGACCGGCTGACCGCGGAGGGCGGCGGGCTGCAGCGCGCGTTGCAGCCCGGCGGGCTGGCCGACCAGCTGCTCGCCGAGGAAGGCCTGATCGAACGCGTGCTGTCCGAGGACGGGCTGGCCGACCGGCTGCTCGCCGACGGCGGACTGATCGACAAGCTGACCGCGAAGAACGGACCGCTCGAACAGCTCGCCGACGTCGCCGACACCCTGGCCCGGCTGACCCCCGGCATGGAGACGCTCGAGCCCGCGATCGAAACCCTGCAGGATGCCGTCATGGCGCTGACCATGGTGGTCAACCCGCTGAGCAACATCGCCGAGCGCTTTCCGTTTCCCGGACGACGGCTCCCGCGCCGCACCGTCTCGCGGCCCGTGCGCTCGACGCGCATCATCGACACCAACGAGTGATTCGTTAGGCTGGCACCGGTTTCACCGGCCTCCTTAGCTCAGTGGTAGAGCACTCGCCTTGTAAGCGAAAGGTCGTCAGTTCAATCCTGACAGGGGGCTCCGCGCGGTCAGGCCGATCGGCCGGTGCTGCGGTGCCTGCGCTGGGCGGCGAAGAACTCGGACCAGGACGTCACGTCCGGGTACTGCTTGAGCAACGCCCGCCGTTGGCGTTCGGTCATCCCGCCCCAGACACCGAAGTCCATCTGGTTGTCCAGCGCATCGGCGAGACACTCGGCGACGACGGGACAGTGCCGGCAAATGGCGGTGGCCTTCCGCTGCGCCTTGCCGCGAACGAACAGCTCGTCGGGGTCGGTGGAGCGGCATCGCGCCTTCGCCACCCACGCGAAGCGGGCTCCGTCCACGCTGTCGATGTCGGTGCTGGCTGCATCCATATCGAATACTCCTGTGCGGGTGCTCGCCCCCCGGCCACGACTATTCCGCAGCGGTTCGGCGGTGTCTGTCCGCCAGGCAACGGGTGCGCCGGCTGAATCTCACGTCCTCCGATCGGGGGAAACGACGGCAACCGCTGTGCGACACTACGAGCCATGCTCGGCCAGGCGGCGACGGACAAGGTGCGCGTGGTCGTGGGCGAAGACCACCCGCTGTTCCGTGACGGGCTCGTGCGCGCGCTGACATCGAGCGGCGTCGTCGAGGTGGTCGCCGAGGCCGACGACGGCGAAGCTGCCCTGACCCTGATCAAGACCCACCTGCCGGACGTCGCGCTGCTGGATTACCGGATGCCCGGAATGGACGGTGCACAGGTCGCGGCCGCGGTCCGGCGTGACGAGTTGCCGACGAGGGTGTTGCTGCTGTCGGCGCACGATGAGTCGGCGATCGTCTTCCACGCCCTGACCGAGGGCGCCGCGGGATTCCTGCCCAAGGAATCGACGAAAGCGGAGATCGTGCAGGGCGTGCTCGACTGCGCCAACGGCCGGGACGTCGTGCCGGCGGCCCTCGCCGCTGGTCTGGCCGGGGAGATCCGCCGCCGCGGCGAAGCCCAGACACCGGCGCTCAGCGTGCGGGAGGGAGAGGTCCTGAATTTCATCGCCCAGGGGCTGAGCATCCCCGCGATCGCCGCCGAACTGTACCTGGCTCCGTCCACGGTCAAGACCCACGTGCAACGGTTGTACGAGAAACTCGGCGTCGGTGACCGCGCCGCGGCCGTCGCGGCGGCGATGCGGCGCGGGCTGATCGAATGATGAACCGCCGCCCGGCTCGACTGGTCGACTTCGTCGCGGCCGAACCCGTTCGCCTGTCGGCGTTCCTGCGCCTGCCGCTGATCGGCTTGATCGTCCTGCTGGTCTCGTTGTGGGAGGTGGAGCACTGGTTACCGTTGGCCTATGCGCTGATCCTCGGCACCTACAGCGTCGCCGCACTGGTGTGGGTGGTGGTGGTGCTGCGCGGCCCGGTGCCGCCATGGGCCGGCTGGGCCTCGACGGGCATCGACGTGCTGACCGTGGTGGCGCTGTGCGTGGTGTCCGGTGGAGCCACCGTGGCATTGCTGCCGGTGTTCTTCCTGCTGCCGATTTCGGTGGCGTTTCAGGACCGCCCGTCGCTCACGGCCGCCGTCGGGATCGCCACGGCCGTCGGGTATCTGGGTGTGTGGATCGTCTACTCGAAGCGCGACGACACGGTCGAGCTGCCGAGCGTGGTGTACACCCATTTCGGGTTGCTGCTGTGGTTGGCGGCCGCGATGACCGCCCTGTGTTACTTCCTGACGCGCGCGGCGGCGCGCGTGGCGACCCTGCTCGACATGCGCCGCACGCTCGTCTCGGAGTCGATGCGCGCCGACGAGCGCCACTCGCGGGAACTGGCCGAACAACTCCACGACGGACCGCTGCAGGACCTGTTGGCGGCGCGGCTGGAACTCGACGAATTCCGCGAGCGTCATAGCGATCCGGCGCTGGACGCCGCCTACCAGGCGGTGCAGGACACGGCGACCCGGCTGCGCAGCGCCGTCACCGCACTCCATCCCCAGGTGCTCACCGAGGTGGGGCTGACCGCCGCGCTGCGCGAGCTGGTTCGCGACTACGAGCGCCGCGGCAACTTCGCCGTCGAAGCCGACCTCGAAGAGGTCGGCCGCCCGCGGTCCCAGTCGCTGTTGTACCGGGCGGCCCGCGAACTGCTCGCCAACGCGTACAAGCATGCGCGGGCGAGCACCGTGCGGGTCCGTCTCACCGGGGCGGGCGACACCATCACGCTGAGCGTCGCCGACGACGGAACCGGGTTCGATCCGGCCATCCTGAATCACTGTGTCGCCGCGGGGCACATAGGACTCGCCTCGCTGGCGGTCCGCATCGACGCGATGGGCGGATCGATGAAGCTCACGTCGGCGATCGGCGGTGGCACGCGGGCATCGGTGACCACGCCAGCCGGCGCAGAATGAATGCGCTCATCCCCGAACCGGGCCGAGACGCCGGCGGGACGGGCACCCCGTCCCAGCTGACCAGCGTCCAGCCGCGCCGGGGATCGCCCTGCATCACGACCATGCCGGTGTCGGCCAGCGGTGGGGTCAGCATGAGCACGGGGTCGTTGACGGTCATCAGCGCGCCGACCTCGATGGCGAATTCGCTCGACGACGCGGCGTCGGTGATCCGGCCGTTCGCGGCGTGCACCGGGTCGGCCATGGCCGTGGCGTACATCGTTTGCAGGGCGTTGTTGAAGCCCTGGCCGAAAACCACCCGGGCCCTGGCCCGCGAGCGCGTGCGCGACGGCCGCGCCGCCATTCCGGTCGTCGGGATCGCGGCGGCCAGACTGCTCGCACTCACCGCCGAACCGATCCGCGCCGCCTCCAACATGTCCGGCGCCACGACCACGAACGACATCGCTTCCCCCCGCGTCCGCGTATACCCCGCCATGATGGGGTCAGATCGGAAAAAGCCAGACGCCAACGACTATGCCATCGGGGTGGCCAGGGCCTTGATGGCTTGAATTTCGTTGTCCTGGAAGGGCCGTCCGTCCGGGCCCAGCAGGTCGTGGAACCACACCTTGGGAACCGCCGGGTAGGGGTGGTCCCAGGAATCCCAGGGCAAGTAGGTCTGGGTTTTGCCGGCGACCAGGCCCCAGTTGTAGGCGCCGACGTTGTGGCGTTTGGCCACCGGCAGGATGCCCTGGATGGTGCTGCCCTGGGTGCGGGCCATGTACTCGGTGCACAGGATCGGCCGCCCCTGCGGGGCGAGTTCGGCGATGCGGCTCTCAAACGTCGCCGGCTCGGCGTAGGAGTGAAAGGTGATCACGTCGGAGTTGTCGAGCTGGATGCCGGCAATCGTGCTGCGGCGCGCGGGCTCTGACCACTGGCCCTGCCAGACACCGCTCGTCAACGGCTGGCCGGGGTTGACCGCGCGTGCCCAACCGAACACCTGCGGGAGCAGGTCGGCGACACGCTCCAGCTTGTCTTTCCGCTCCACCGAGCGGTACACGCGGGCGGGGTTGTCGGGTTCGTTCCACACGTCCCAGCCCAGGACGCGGTCGTCGTTGCGGAACTGGCTCAGGACGCCGGTGACGTAGTCGTAGAGCACGCGCGTGTAGCGACGGTCATCGAGTCGTTCGGCGCCCGGGCTCTGCACCCACCCGGAGTTGTGGATCCCCGGCCGTGGCGCGCGCTGCCGGCCCGGTCTGGGGTGCGGGTCCCAGCAGGAGTCGAACAACACGAACAGGGGTTTGATGTTGTGACGCGCCGCGACGGCCACGAACTGCGCCAGGCGGCCCTGGAATCCGCGCGCATCCTGCGCCCAGAGCTGATCGTGCAGAAAAACCCGCACGGTGTTGAAGCCGGCCGCACGCGCCCAGCCCAACTCGGTGTCGATGCGCCGCGGGTCGTAGCTGCCCGGCTGGAACATCTCCAGTTGGTTGATGGCGTTCGACGGGATGAAGTTCGCCCCGACGAGCCAGCCCTGCGCCTGATACCACCGATTGGCCCGGTCCGGTGACCAGCGGGTCGTATCCGCGGAGGCGCGGGGCACCCGGGCCACCCCGGTCCCTGCGGCCAGAAGCAGCGGAAACTTCAGGGCCTCTCGGCGGCGCACGTTGGGCACAATAAGTTCATTAGGCGCCGTGCTCGGCCGCGCTTGCCGGAGCGCGACGACATGTCGTGACAATCGTTATCTTTTTGTCACCCGGGGGCGGGCAGCCGACATCGCGCCCCCCGGGCCCTCAGCGCAGTACGGCCTGAAAACCGTTGCAACCGAGCGCTTTCTCGGCATCCGTCCCCTCGTCAGTAGAGCGGGATCCAGTCACCGAAGAACCAGTAACCCCAGCCTCCGAACTGGGAGTTGAAGACGGGAGTCGCGGTGAAGGTGTTGTAGGCGAATGGACCGAAGTCGCTGCGGGCGGCGGCCTCGTCGCGCGGCGGGCCGTTCCACGGCCGGTTCCAACCGCCGGGAGGCGGCGGACCGTTCCATCCACCCGGGGGCGGAGGGCCGTCCCAGTTGGGTGGCGGGTGGCCGGGAGCGGGCCCGTCGTTCCAGCCGTACCCGCGCGGCGGCGGTGGCGGCGGAGCCCCGTGGTCCGGGACGCTGAAGCCCTGCGGTGCGTCTCTGGGACCGCCGACTTGCGCGGTCGGCCGGTCGTAGGCGCCGTGCGGGCGGTAAGCCGGATGAGGAGGCTGGGTACCCGGCGCTTGGAGCGGCGGCGGCGGCACCTGACCACCCGGCGGCGGCGGTGCCTGACCACCCGGCGGCGGCGGTGCCTGACCACCCGGCGGCGGCGGTGCCTGACCAACCGGCGGCGGCACCTGACCACCCGGCGGCGGCGGTGCCTGCCCACCCGGCGGCGGCACCTGACCACCCGGCGGCGGCACCTGACCACCCGGCGGCGGCGGTGCCTGCCCACCCGGCGGCGGCGGTGCCTGACCACCCGGCGGCGGCGGCGCCTGCCCACCCGGCGGCGGCGGTGCCTGACCACCCGGCGGCGGCGGCGCCTGACCACCCGGCGGCGGCACCTGACCACCCGGGCCGCCCGCGCCGCCCGGGCCGCCGCCGTGGCAGTTCGGGCACGGCGGTGGCGGCGGGTCAAGCGGGGCGGCCTGCGCGAACCCCGCGCTCAGCGAGATTGCCGAGATGCCGACACCCGTCGCGACCACCGCCGCACCGGCCACATGCTTCATAGACATAACTGCGTCCCCTCTGGGGCGGGGGCCCCGACGATGCTGGCGGCCCGTGCTACGGGCAGGTCACGTCCATCTCGAAAGACTTGGTCACCGGCTGCGGCTGCTGCGGGTTGCGCATGTCGACGCCGTAAGCGGTGCCCTTGATCGCGTACGACTTGCCGCTCGCGGCGGCACCGGCGTTGCCCGCCTGGTTCGGTGCGGCGTCGGAAAAGCCGAGCGTGACGCCGTTGACGCTGCCCAGACCGACCGAGTGGACGATCGGCGGGTTGCCGTTGCTGACGACCGCCCCGACTCCGTCGGACGCGTCGCCGATGCCGATATTGACGTTGTCACCCGACGGGGTGCACGAGACCTGGCCGCTGACGTTCTGCTTCTGACCGTCGACGACGACCTGCGTGCCCGGCGCCGCCGGCGCCGAACTCGACGCGCCGGTACTGGACTTGTTGCCCGAACAGCCGGCGCTGGCCGCGACCACCATGACCACACCGGCTACTCCGACCGCGATCCCACGCTTCACTACCGTTCTCCTTCGTGTCGCTGTACCACGGCTCCGCCGGCCGCGTCGCGGATACCCCCTACCGCGGGATGCGAAACGGCGGTGGTCCAGCGCGGGATCCTACGTCAGGTCGCCTCGCCCCGCAGGGCGGAAGCTCGCGGTGAATCCGCCGATCGCGCACCCGTTCGTTGCGTGCGGATCGATTTGGGAATCCGCGCTTTCATTCCCGCGCGGCCACCGCGGGCTCACGGCTCATCTTGAGGAAATTCTTGATCCCGAAGCGGGCGAACTCGCGTCGCCGTCGCGGCGAAAGCTGGTCGGATGCCGTAGCAGCGTCGATAATCTCCGGCCTTATGGCACAAGAGGTTTCGCCATGGACGCGGACGGTGGCCCGCCCGGCAGCCAGTACATTGCGGAGCCAGTCCACGCGCGTGCCGTAGGGCAGCGGAACGATGAAGCCGTCGCCGACCCGCTCCACCACCACCGGCGTGGTGTACGTTCTGCCCGAGCGCCGGCCCGTGTGCTCGATCACCCCTGCGTACCAATACTTCTGGCCGGCGACCAGTTTCATCACCGGATTCAGCACGTGTTTGTTGAACGCGCGGACCGCGTCGAGGACCATCTGCTGCTCCTTGAGCCGAGAGCCTCAGGCCACGGTAAGGCGCCGCCCGGAGGGGCTCTAGTGGTGTGTCTCGCAAATAGATAGCGTGTCGTTCGGTATTCTGGTGTGATGAGTGCACCAGCTGCGGCGTTGCC
>NZ_VMQU01000093.1 GCF_007714205.1 Mycobacterium helveticum
CGATGGGGGAGGTCACCGCCGCCGTGGTCGCCGGGGCGCTGAGCCCCCGCGACGGCCTGCGCGTCATCACCACCCGCGCCAACGCCGGCACCGACGTCCGGGCGGCGCTCGCGGATCTGACGCCGCGGCGGCCGGTCATCCCGGTCGTCACCGCCGGCGGCGAGACGCCGGCCTTCGACGCCGACCACTGGGCATCGGAGCTGCCCAACCTGGTGCAGGTCACCGACGCGATTGCCGCGGCCGGCGCCGACCACGGCACCTTCGTGGAGATCAGCCCTCACCCGCTGCTGACCGATGCGATCGGCGACACCCTGGCCGGGGTTCATCATCACAGCATCGGGACCCTGGCCCGCGACACCGACGACACGCTCACCTTCCACACCAACCGCAACGCCGCCCACACGGTCAAGGCGCCCGACACCGAACACCCGGCCGGGCCCCCGCCGCTGCTGCCGAGCACGCCCTGGCAGCACACCCGCCACTGGGTGAGCCCGCCGAAAACTCCGGCGCGCCAAGCGGACCCCGCACCGCACTGGGCCGCGATCCGGGACCGGCTGGAGGCCGCGGTGACCTCACCCCGCCCCGGCACCGTCCTCGGCGACCACGTCGCCGTCACCACCACACCGCCGCTGCATCTGTGGCAGGCCCGGCTGACGCCGGACGGCGCGGCGCACCCGATCCCGGAATCGGTGCTGCTGCAGACGCTGTCGACCGCGGCCACCGACTGCGGCGGCTCGGCCGTGTGCGACGTCCGTTTCGAGCAGCCGATCGTCGTCGACGCGCCGCGGGTCATCCACGTGAGCGCCGACGGCGAATCCCTCACCGTGTCCTCGGCTGCGGGGGTGCACGCACGTGCCCGGATCGCCCGGGCCGCGGACCGCGCGGGCGGGCCGGCGTTCCCTGACCCACCGGTCGACGTCGACCTGCCGGAGGCCTCGACCGCCGCGCTGCTCGACGCCGCCCTCGGCGTCGCGGGGCGGGTGGACGGCGCGCGGCCGATGCGAGCGGTAGCCGCCGAAAGCGCGCGCATCCTCGGGGAACTCGCCGAGCCACGCGGCAGCGTCAGGGTGCGCCGGCGCGGCGGCGGGGACGCGGGCGAACTGGTGGTCGACCTCGTCGCGACGGCACCCGACGGCGGCGTCTGCATCGATGTCCGCGCCCTGCGGTACGCGGCGGCCGAGCCCGCCGCCGGCCGGGAACCGACCCCGCCGGCATGGGTGGAGCTCTCCGCCGAGGAGGTCGCCGCCGAACTGGGGACCAGGCTGCGGTCGATCCTGGCCCGCGAGCTCGGGATGCCCGTCTCCGCGGTCGACGTGGAACGGCCGTTCCCGGAAATGGGTCTCGACTCGATGATGGCGATGGCCGTGCTGAAAGACGCTAAGCGCCTGGTCGGCTTCGACGTTTCGGCGACGAAGATGTGGGACCACCCGACCATTGCGGCGATGACCGGATATCTGACGGAACTGATTGTCGCGCAACATGGGTCGAAGCGTGACACGACAGAGGGGGACGGCGGGGCCGGCACGGACGGCTCGGCGGGCGGCGTGCTGGACGCGCTGTTCGACAGCGTGGAAAGCGGGATGTGATGAAGACGATCTTCAGCAGAGTGGCGGGCATGACCGCCGCGCAGCGCGCGGCGCTGTGCGACCAGTTCGACAAGGCCGCCCGGCTGGCGACGGCGGAGCCGGTTGCGGTGGTGGGGATCGGGTGCCGTTTCCCCGGCGCCTCGTCCGGGCCCGACGCCTACTGGGACTTCCTGACCGGTGGCGGGGACGCGATCGGCGAGGTCCCGCCCGACCGCTGGGACGCCGACGCCTACTACGACCCCGACCCCTTCGCGCCCGGCCGGATGGCCTCCAAGTGGGGCGGCTTCCTGCCCGACGTGGCCGGTTTCGACGCCGAGTTCTTCGGGATTTCCCCGCGCGAGGCCCAAGCGATGGACCCGCAGCAGCGAGTGCTGCTGGAGGTCGCCTGGGAGGCGCTCGAAAATGCCGGCCTCGCACCGGAATCCGTGAGCGAGACCCGCGCCGCGGTGATGATGGGCGTGTATTACAACGAGTACCAGAGTTCCTCGGCCGCCAACCCCGACAGCATCGACGCCTACTCGGCCACCGGGAACGCGCACAGCGTCACCGTGGGGCGGATCGCGTACTCGCTCGGGCTGCGCGGGCCGGCGGTGGCGGTGGACACCGCCTGTTCGTCGTCCCTGGTCACGGTGCACCTGGCTTGTCAGAGCCTGCGGCTGCGGGAAAGCGACCTCGCCCTGGCGGGCGGGGTGAACCTCATCTTGCGCCCGGAAACCCAACTCGCGCTGTCCAAGTGGGGCATGCTGTCCCCGCGCGGCCGGTGCCACGCCTTCGACGCCGGCGCCGACGGGTTCGTGCGGGGCGAGGGCGCCGGTGTCGTGGTGCTCAAACGGCTGACCGACGCCGTGCGCGACGGCGACCGGGTCCTGGCGGTGGTGCGCGGCTCGGCGGTCAATCAGGACGGCCGCTCCAACGGGCTGACCGCGCCGAACGCGCCGGCGCAGTCCGACGTGATGACCCGGGCGTTGCGCAACGCCGACGTGACGGCGGACTCGGTGAACTTCGTCGAGACCCACGGCACCGGCACCTCGCTGGGCGACCCGATCGAGTTCGACGCCCTGGCGCAGGTGTACGGACGCGACGGCGGGCCCTGCGCCCTGGGTGCGGTGAAGACCAACATGGGCCACCTGGAGGCGGCCGCCGGGATCGCGGGATTCATCAAGACCGCGCTGGCGGTGCAGCGCGGCGAGATCCCGCCGAACCTGCACTTCTCGCGGTGGAACCCGGCGATCGACGCGGCCGCCACACGAATGTTCATCCCCGGCGAGCTGACCTCGTGGCCGCGCAGCGAGGGGCCGCGGCGGGCCGCGGTGTCGTCATTCGGGCTGGGCGGCACCAACGCGCACGTGGTGCTCGAGCAGGGCCCGGACCCGGCGCCGGCGGTACCCGGGCCGGCGGTCGCGACGCTGCCGATCGCGGGCAAGACCGACCAGCGGGTGGCCGCCCGCGCCGCGGCGCTGGCCGACTGGCTGGAGGGCCGCGGTGCCGGGACGCCGCTGGCCGACGTCGGTCATACCCTGGCCCACACCCTGACCCGGCAGCACGGCCGGCACGGCAGGTTCGCCGCCGTGTGCGCCCGCGACCGCGCCCAGGCGGTGGCTGGGCTGCGCGCGGTGGCCGCGGGCCGGCCGGCACCGGGCGTGGTCCTGCCCACCGACACGCCGGCGGGCTTCGGCACGGTGTTCGTCTACTCCGGTCAGGGCTCCCAATGGCCCGGGATGGGCAGAGGGCTGCTGGCAGACGAGCCGGCGTTCGCCGCCGCGGTGGCCGAACTGGACCCGGTCTTCGTCGAGCACGCGGGCTTCTCGCTGCGGGAGGTGCTGGAGGCCGGCGAACCGCTGACCGGCATCGCCCGCATCCAGCCCGCGCTGGTGGGCGTGCAGCTGGCGCTGACCGCGTTGTGGCGCTCCCACGGTGTGCAGCCCGACGCCGTCATCGGTCATTCGATGGGGGAGGTCACCGCCGCGGTCGTGGCGGGCGCGCTGAGCGCCGCCGACGGCATCCGCGTGATCGCCACCCGTTCCCGGTTGATGTCGGCGCTGTCCGGGCAGGGCGCGATGGCGCTGCTGGAACTCGGCGCGGCCGCCGCCGAGGAGCTGATTGCGGACTATCCCGGCACCACGGTGGCGGTGTACGCCTCCCCGCAGCAGTCGGTGATCGCCGGCCCGCCGGAGCGGGTCGACGCGGCGATCGCCGCGGTCGACGCGCAGGGCCGGCTGGCGCGGCGCATCGAGGTGGACGTGGCCTCCCACCATCCGACCATCGATCCGATCCTGCCCGAACTGCGCAGCGCCCTGGCGGATCTGGCGCCGCGCACCCCGACGATCCCGGTGTTTTGCACCACCGGCGACGCCGGGGCGGAGCCGACGTTCGGCGCCGACCACTGGGTGGCCAACCTGCGCAACCCGGTCCACTTCGGCCGGGCCGTGGCCGCCGCCGGCGCCCGGCACGGCACGTTCGTCGAGGTCAGCCCGCACCCGGTGCTTACGCACGCGATCGCCGAGAACCTGGCCGCCGCCGGGTGCGCCGCCGTGACGATGGGCACGCTCACCCGCGACAGCGACGAAACCGTGGCGTTCCGCACGCAGTTGGCCGCGCTCCGGCCCGCCGACGACGCCGGCCGGCTGGTGGACCTGCCGCCGACACCGTGGCTGCATTCGCCGTACTGGGCCGCCCGGCGCGGCGCGAGCCCGGCACCGGCGGGTGCTCACCCGCTGCTGGGACTGCACGTCGAGATGCCCTCGGGCCGCGACCACGTGTGGCAGGCCGACGTGGGCATCGACGCGATCCCGTGGCTGGCCGACCACAAGGTGTACGGGCAGGCCGTCATGCCGGCGGCGGCGTTCGCCGAGATCGCGCTCGCCGCGGGCAGCGAGGCCCTGGGCCTGGCGGCCGACCGGCTTGCGGTGCATCGCCTCGAGGTCGAGCAGATGCTGGCCCTGGACGAGCGGACCATGCTGACCACCCAGCTGACCCAGACCGGCGAGGGTTGCCGCGTCGAGGTCCATTCGCGCTCGGCCGAAGGCAACTGGAACCGGCATGCCGTCGCCCGCGTCGACGTCGCCGCCGGCGACGGCGCGCCCGCGGTGCCGGGCACCCCGGCCGGGGCGGGCGCGGCCGTGGCGCCGGCCGAGTTGTACGCGACCCTGCGGCGCACCGGGGCCCACCACGGGCAGGCGTTCGCCGCGCTGACGCGAATCGTCCGCTGGCCCAGCGGTTCCTCCGAGAGCGAGATCGTCCTTCCCGACGAGGCCACCGCCCACCGCGGCTACCGGATCCATCCCGTCATGCTGGACGCCGCGCTGCAGGGCCTGGCCGCCGCGATGCCCACCGACTCCGGCGACGACGCCGGCGAGGCCACCTACCTGCCGGTCTCGCTGGAGACGGTCCGCGTGTTCGGGGACCCGGGCCGCCGCGCTCGGTGCCACGCCGAGCTGGAGAGCCTGGACGACGACGGCGCCGGCAAGCTCGGGCGGATCACGCTGACCGACGACGCGGGTAACCCGTGTGCGCAGATCACCGGCGTCTACCTGCGCCGCATCGACCGGCGCACCGTGCCGCTGCCGCTGGCGCAGAAGGTGTTCGACACGACGTGGACCGAGAGCGGACGGGACGCCGCGGAACCGGAGCCGTCCGCGGGCAGCTGGCTGGTGCTGTCCGCCGGCGAAACACCTTCCCTGGTAGACGGTTTCACCGACCGGTTCGCCGCACCCGCGCGGCGGGTGATCGGCGCGGACCTCGCCGACGAGTCGGCGCTGCCGCAGGCGTTCGCGAAGACCGCCGCGGACGCCGACCTTCCGCCGCGCGGCGTGGTCGTGTTCCTCGGGGAGAGCGGCGCCGACGGCCCCGACATCGACGCCGCGCTGCGGCGCGGCGAAGACCTGGTCGCGGCCGTCGCGGGGATCGTGCGCGCGATCGTCGGCGGCTGGCACGGCACGCTCCCGCGGCTGTGGCTGGTCACCCGCGGCGGCCTGGTGGTCGCCGACGGCGAGGCCGGCGACCCCGCGATCGGCGCGCTGCGCGGCCTCATCCGGGTCCTGGCCTACGAGCATCCCGAACTGCGGGCCACGCTCGTCGACCTGGGCGCGGCGGACGACGCGCCCGCCACGTTGACGGCCGAACTGGGCCTGCCGGCCGGGGACGACGTGATCGCCTGGCGGGACGGGCGCCGCTACGCCGAACGGCTCAGGCGGGCTCCCCTCGCGCCGGTCAAGACCGAATCCGTTGTTCGCCAGGATGGTTCGTACATCGTCAGCGGCGGGCTCGGCGGCATCGGCCTGGTGGTCGCACGCTGGCTGGCCGACCGGGGCGCGGGCCGCATCGTGCTCAACGGCCGCTCGGCCGCGCAGCGGGAGGGCCTGTCCGATCTGGAGGGCCGCGCCGACATCGCCGTGGTGGCCGGCGACATCTCCGCACCCGGCGTCGCGGAGCGGCTGGTGACCGCCGCCGAAGAGACCGGGCTGCCGCTGCGCGGGGTCATCCACTCAGCCGCGGTGATCGACGACAGCCTCGTGGCCACCCTCGGCGCCGAAAGCCTGCAGCGGGTGTGGGCGCCCAAGGCCGGTGGCGCGCTTCGCCTGCACCAGGTGACCGCCGGGTGCCGGCTCGACTGGTGGGTCGGCTTCTCCTCGGTCGCGTCGCTGCTCGGATCGCCGGGTCAGGGCGCTTACGCGGCGGCCAACGCGTGGCTCGATGCCCTGGTCGCCTGGCGTCGGGCGTCGGGGCTGCCCGCCACCGCGATCAACTGGGGACAGTGGTCGCAGGTGGGCGTCGCCCGTTCCCTGCGCATGGGTGTCCTGGACCCCATCGCCCCCGACGAGGGCATCGAGGCGCTGGAGTCGCTGATCGGGGGCGCCGCCGCCCGGACCGGTGTGGCGCGGTTGCGGCTCGACCGGGCCGCGGCCGCCTTCCCCGAGATCAGCCGGCTCGGCTACTTCGCCGAACTCGTCGCGGAGCTGGGCACGGCCGGCGACAGCGGTGACTGGGCCGGCCCGGAGGCGCTGCGCGAACTCGACCCCGCGGAAGTCCGCCGGATCGTCACCGCCCGTTTGCGCCAACGCATCTCGGCGATCATGGGCCACGCCGGGGACGCGGCCGTCCCGCCCACCCAGCCGCTGACCGAGCTCGGCATGGATTCGCTGATGGCCGTGCGGATCAGGAACACCGTGCGCGGCGACTTCGGCGTGGAGCCCCCGGTGGCGCTGCTGCTGCAGGGCGCCACGGTCGGCGACCTCGCGTCCGAGCTCATCGAACAACTCGGCCTCACCGGCCACGACAGCCCCGAACCCGCGAACGGCCTGCGGGACCGGGCCCAGCGGCGCGCCGCGACGCGCCAGCGGGCCGCCAACCGGCGCCAGCCGCGTCAAAGAGTATGACAGGACAACGAGTGTGACGAACAGTTTGGAAAGTGTCTCGAATACACCGCCGCCCAACGCGATCGCCGTCATCGGCATGGCGGGCAGGTTCCCCGGCGCCGACTCGGTGTCGGCGTTCTGGGACAACCTGCGCCGCGGCGAGGAGTCGATCGTCTCCTTGTCCGACGACGAACTCGGCGCCGCCGGCGTCGGCGAGAAGGCGCTGGCCGGTCACGGCTACGTCAAGCGTGCGCCGCTGATGAACGGGATCGAGGAGTTCGACGCCGAGTTCTTCGGCTTCACCCCGCAGAACGCGGCGATGACGGACCCGCAGCACCGCCTCATGCTGCAGTGCGCGTTCCACGCCCTGGAAGACGCCGGCTACGACCCCGAGCGGATCGAGGCCTCGGTCGGGATGTTCGGAACCAGTTCGGCCAGTGGCTATCTGCTGTACAACCTGATGTCGCATCACGATCCGCACGCGATCATCGGGCAGGGCGCCACCTTCGAGATGGTCAGCCTGTCGCTGCAGAACGACAAGGACCACCTGGCCACGCGGGTCGCGCACCAGCTGAACCTGCGCGGGCCCGCGCTGTCGGTGCAGACGGCATGCTCGTCCTCGCTGGTGGCGGTGCACCTGGCGTGCCAGAGCATCCTGAACGGGGAGTGCGACATGGCGCTGGCCGGCGGTGCGTCGATCCGCGTGCCGCACCGCGTCGGCTACTTCTACCAGCCCGGTTCGATGGTGTCGCCGACCGGCCGCTGCCGGCCGTTCGACTCCCGGGCCGACGGCACCCTGTTCGGCAGCGGGGTCGGCATCGTGGTGCTCAAGCCGCTGGAGGACGCCCTCGCCGACGGCGACCGCGTGCACGCGGTCATCAGGGGCTCGGCGATCAACAACGACGGCTCGACGAAGATGACGTACGCGGCGCCCAACGCGGTCGGGCAGGCCGAGGTGATCGCCGAAGCCCACGCCGTGTCCGGCGTCGACGCGTCGAGCATCAGCTACGTCGAAACCCACGGGACCGGTACGCCGCTGGGCGACCCGATCGAGATCGAAGGCCTGCGGCAGGCGTTCGGCCTGTCGCAGGCCGCCAGGTCCGGCCCGTGCCAGCTCGGCTCGGTGAAATCCAACATCGGCCACCTCGAGACGGCGGCCGGGATGGCCGGCCTGATCAAGACGATCCTGTGCCTGCAGCACCGGGCGATCCCGGCGACCCTGCACTTCACCCACCCCAACCCCGAATTACACCTGGAGCGTGGGCCTTTCGCCGTGCGCGGCGAGTACGGCCCCTGGGACTGGGACGGTGTGCGGCGCGCGGGGGTCAGCGCGTTCGGCGTGGGCGGCACCAACGCCCACGTCGTCCTGGAAGAGGCGCCGCCGGCTCCGGCTCCCGCCGCGCCGCCCGACACCGCGCCCGCCCCGCAGGTACTGGTCCTGTCCGCGCGGACCGCCGAGGCGCTCTCGGACGCGCGCGAGGCCCTCGCCGCCGCGCTGTCCGGCCCCGACGAGTTGGACCTGGCCGACGTCGCCCACACCCTGGCCCGCCGCCGCACGGAGAACGTGCGCATGGCCGCCGTGGTCAACGATCCCCGGCATGCGGCGGAGGTGCTGCGCACCCCCGAACACGACAACGTCTTCGTCGCCGGGTCCGCGGTCCCGCGCATCGGTCCCGAAACCGATTCGGAGCGCGTCGCTTTCCTGTTCCCCGGCCAGGGCTCCCAGCACGTCGGCATGGCGCGGGGCCTGTACGAGTCCGAGCCCGTGTTCGCCGAGACCTTCGACCGCTGCGCCGCGGAGTTCGACGCGGAGATGGGCATCGACCTGCGCGCCGAGGTGTTCGACGGTGCCGGCCGCAGCCTGGAGCGCACCGACCGGACCCAGCCCGCCCTGTTCTGCGTGGAATATGCGCTGGCGCAACTGGCCGAGTCCTACGGGATCCGTCCGGCCGCCCTGGCGGGGCACAGCATCGGCGAGTACGTGGCGGCCACCGTCGCGGGCGTTTTCGACCTGCCGACGGCGGTCAAGGCCGTCTCGATGCGGGCCCGACTGATGCATGCGGCGCCGCGCGGCGTGATGGTGGCGGTGGCCGCGAGCCCCGACGCCCTCGCCGAGCACCTGTCGGGGGACGTCGACCTCGCCGCGATCAACGAGCCGGGCGGCTGCGTCGTGGCCGGATCCGAGGAGAGCATCCGCGCGTTCACCGAACGCCTTGCGCAACAGAAGATCACCGTACGCCGCGTCCGCACGTCGCACGCGTTCCACTCGCGCCTGATGGATTCGGTGGTCCCGGAGTTCCAGAGCTACCTGGCCCGCCTGCCGCTTCAGGAGCCGCGGGTACCGCTGTTGTCCAACGTCACCGGCACCTGGATGTCGGCCGCACAGGCCACCGACCCGGCGACCTGGGCCCGCCAGATCCGCTCGACGGTGCGGTTTTCCGACGAGATCGCCGCGCTGCTGACCGAACCCGGCCGCGTCCTCGTCGAGGTCGGTCCCGGCGGCACGCTGACGTCCTCGGCGGCGCGGCACCCGAGGTGGGCGGGCGGTCACCGCGCCGTCCGCCTGATGCGCCACCAGGTGCAGAACCGCGACGACCGGGACGCGTTCCTGCTCGGCCTGGGCCAGCTGTGGGCGGCCGGGGTCGGCGTCGACTGGACCCCGCGCGCGGCGGGGCGCCGGCCGAGCCTGGTCTCGCTGCCCGGGTATCCCTTTGTCCGGCAACGGCATTGGATCGAGGCCGCGCAGCGCGGCGCGGCGGCGCTCCCGCGGAACGGGAACGGTGTGGCGCCCGCGCCGACGGGGACGGGCACCGCCGGGACGTCCCGGGCGTCCGCCGGTGGCGCCGCGCAGATGGAGGACGCGCTGCGCGACATCTGGGCGCAGTGCCTCGGTGGCGGCTCGATCGACCGCAACGCCGACTTCTTCGAGCTCGGCGGCGACTCGCTGATCGCCATCAGCGTCGCGATGACCGCCGCCAACCAGGGCCTCGACCTCACCCCGCAGGACCTCTACGAGAACCCGACCGTGGCCACGCTGGCGAAGACGCTGAGCGCCCGGTACGCGGCCGGCGGGCTGGCCCGGCTGTCGCCGGAGGACGTCGTCCACCCGCCCGTGCCGCCGAACCTCGCACACTTCCTGGCGCACGGCCTGGCCGACGCCGGGCACTGGCGGATCCCGCTGATCCTGCGGCTGCGCCCGGATGTGCGGGCCGAGGACATCAACGCGGTGCTGACCGCCGTGACCAACCAGCACGACGCGCTGCGCATGCGGCTGACCCGGCGCGCCGGCACCTGGGAGCAGCACATCGGCGAACCCCGCGAGTCCGTCGACGTGGCCGCCGCGTCGCTTCCGGACGGGCCGGCGCCCGGCGGCCCCGAGGAGCGGGAAGCCGTGCTGGGGATACTGCGCGCGCAGATCCGCGATCAGGACCCCGTCGGCCCGCCCCTGGTCGCCACGCACGTCCGCGGCAAGGCGGGCGGGCCGTGCTATCTGGCGCTCGGCGTGCACGGGGCGGCCGGTGACACCATGTCGCGCGACATCCTGCTCACCGACATCTTCACCGCGTTCGGCCAGCGCCTGGCCGGCGAGGAGATCACCCTGCAGCCGGTGACCACGCCGTGGCGGGACTGGTGCCGGCGCTGCGCCGGGCTGGCCGCTCACCCCGCGGTGCTGGAAAGCCGCGAGTACTGGCTGCAGACCGCGGCCAAGGCGGACCTGCGCCTCGCGGAGCCGGCCGCCGAACCGCCCGCCCTCGACGACCTGGTGCGGCTGGAGTCGTCGCTGACCGTCGCGCAGACCACCGAGATCGACGACGCGCGGCGCCGGGTCGGGGTGGCGCTCGAGGACATCGTGGTGGCCGCGCTGACGCGGACGGTCGCGGCGACGGTCGGCGAGGGATGCCTGGCCCTGGACCTCGGCGGGCCGGGCCGCTCGGTCCTCAAACCCGACGTCGACCTGCACCGCACCGTCGGCTCGTTCACCACCGTGTATCCCGTCGCGCTGCCGTGCGCGCAGGAGGGGGACGCCAGCGTCCGGCAACTGTTCGAGGATGTGCACGAGACGCTGAAGGCGGTGCCACACTACGGAATCGGGTACGGGCTGCTGCGCTATCTGCACGCCCCCACCGCGGTCCGGCTGGCCGCCACGGCGCCGGCGGACATCTTCTTCTCGTACGCGGGCACGATTCCCGAGCTGCCGTCGCCGGCCGCCGGCGACGCCCCGGTCCAGTTCGACCCCGACACGGCGCTGCCCGTGCGCGAGGCCTACCCGGGCCTCGGTCACGCCGTCGAGCTGCGCGCCTACCGCTGCGGCGGGGTCGTGCACCTGGACTGGTGGTACGACTCCCGCCGCATCGACGCGGCGCGGGCCCGGTCGCTGGCCGGCGCGTTCCCCGCGACGCTGCTCGACCTCGCCCGCGCGGCCGTGGCCGAGGACGAAAGCGCCTCGGCGGACGAGGAATTGACCCTCGTGGACTTGTCGTCGAGCGATTCGGCCTAGGAGAGAACGCAATGCCAATCACGGAGAATGCGGTCGTCGTCAACGGGATCAGGAAAACCTTCGGTTCCGTCGTCGCGCTGACCGACATCAGCTTCAAGGTCGGCCGCGGGGAGGTGCTCGGGCTGCTCGGGCCCAACGGGGCCGGCAAGACCACGACGGTCGACATCCTGTCGACGCTGACCCGCCCGGACGGCGGCCACGCGGAGGTCGCCGGGCACGACGTCGTGTCCGACCCGGCCGCGGTGCGCCGGTCGATCATGCTGACCGGCCAGCACGTGGCGCTCGACGAGATGCTGACCGGCCGGGAGAACCTGCTGATGTTCGGCCGCCTGCAGGGGCTGAAGAAATCCCGGGCCCGCTCGCGGGCCACCGAACTGCTGGCCCAGTTCGACCTGGTCGACGCGGCGGACCGCCGGGTCAGCACATATTCGGGCGGGATGCGCCGGCGCATCGACATCGCCTGCGGGCTGGTGGTGCAGCCGGAGGTGGTGTTCCTCGACGAACCCACCACCGGCCTGGATCCCCGCAGCCGGCAGAGCATCTGGAAACTGGTGTCCGACTTCAAGGAAGCCGGCATCGCCACGCTGCTGACCACCCAGTACCTGGAGGAGGCCGACGCGCTGAGCGACCGCATCATCGTGATCAACCACGGCAGGATCATCGCGGAGGGCACGGCCGACGAGCTCAAGGAGCGCACCGGGGGCACGTACTGCGAGATCGTGCCGCGCGACCTGGGGGACCTGCCCGCCGCGGCCCGGGCGCTCGGATCGTTGCTGCCCGAGAAGAACCGGGGGACGCTGACGGGGGCATCCGACCGCATCGCGATGCCCGCCCCCGACGGGGCCAACACCCTCGTTCAGGCGCTGGGCCGGCTCAACGAGGCGAACATCGACCTGGTCGACATCGCGCTGCGGCGACCCTCCCTCGACGAGGTGTTCCTCGCGCTGACCAGCCAGGACGCCGGACCGCGGAACCGGGTGGCCGTCCCGTGACCGCGGCCGCGGTCGCCGCCCGCCCGGGGACCTCACCCGTCCAGCAATGGTGGGTGCTGACGGTTCGCGTGATCCGGCCCACCCTGCGCAACGGGGAGCTGGCCACCCAGATCGCCGCGCCGATCATGTTCACCGTGAACTTCTTCCTGCCGCTCAAGCAGATCATGGGCGCCTTCACCCAGGGCATGAGCAGCTACGCGCAGTATCTGATGCCGCTGATCGCCCTGGTGGCCATCGCGTTCGCCGCGATCTCGGCCGCGTTCCGGTCGGCCTCCGACGCGGTGCTGGGCATCGACCGGCGGTTCAAGGCAATGCCGATCGGCGCGCTGACGCCGCTGGCCGCGCGCATGTCGGCCAGCATGTACCGCTGCGGCATCGCGCTGGCCGTCTCGCTCGCGTGCGGTTACGTCATCGGGTTCCGGTTCTACGGCGGCGCCGCGCACGTCGCGGGATTCTGCGTGCTGGTGCTCGCGATCGGTGCGGCCCTGGCGTTGTTCGGCGACGTGATCGGGGCCTGGAACAAGAACCCCGAGGCCACCATGCCGTTGCTGCTGCCGCCCCTTTTCGTGCTGGGCCTGTTGTCGGTCGGCCTGCAGCCGGTGCAACGGTTCCCCGCCTGGATACGGGGGTTCGTCCGCGACCAGCCGGTGTCCCAGTACGTCAACGCGCTGCGCGTGCTGGCCGGGGACAGCACGCCGGCGGCCGGGGAGGTGAGCTGGTCCACCATCGGCCCCGCCGTCATCTGGTGCGCCGGCATTTTCGTGACCCTGCTCCCTCTGCACGCCCGCGTGTCCTCGAGGAGGCGATGATGGCCCCGACGAAACCCGTAGCCGTGCATCGCAAGGCGGAGAACTCGTCGCGGGAGCTTGCCCCCCAGACCTGGATCCTGGCCGCGCGGCTGCTGCTTCGGTGGCGCCGCGATCCGGCGACGATGCTCGAGTCGCTGATCATGCCCGTCGCCCTGCTGGTGACCGTGAACATCGTGCTGGGCAACGGGGTTACGCAACTGACGGGCCACAGCGCCCTCTACGGCAGCGTCCCGCTGATCGCGATGGTCGGGGCCATGTCCGGGTCGATGGTCGGCGGCATCAACCTGATGCGTGAACGCGGCGAGGGCCTGCTGTCGCGGCTGTGGGTGGTGCCCGTGCACCGGGCGTCGGGCATGTTGTCGAGGCTGATGGCCGACACCATCCGGATCGTGGTGACCACCGCGGTCATCATGGTCACCGGGCTGGTGCTGGGTTTCCGTTTCCACCAGGGGATCGTGGCGGCCGTGGCCTGGCTGCTCGTCCCGACGTTGTTCGGGTTGGCCTTCACGATGGCCGTCATGACCCTCGCCCTGTACACGGCGAACACGATCGTGGTGGAGGCAACCGAGATCGTGTGGGGACTGATGATGTTCTTCTCCAGCGGTTTCGTGCCGGCCGACCAGTATCCGGGCTGGCTGCAGCCGATCGTGCGGCACCAGCCGATCAGCTACGCGGTCGAGACGATGCGCGGGTTGTCCCTCGGTGGTCCGGTGCGGGCGCCGATGGTCGACATGCTGTTGTGGTCGGCCGGCGTGGCCGCGCTGTGCGCGGCGCCGATGGCGATCGGTTTCCGACGGGCCAGCATGCGCGGCTGAGACGCTAGGAGTTCGAAAAATGTTCACCTCATCGGCAATTCGCAAGCTGTCCCGCAGCGAGGAGATCTTCGCCGAGACGCAGAGCTACGTGGGTCTCGGCGCGGACGTGCGGGGACCGGTCGACGTCGACGCCCTGTCGGCGGCCTTCGACACCCTGCTGCAAGCGCATCCCTTGCTCGGCGGCCATCTCGAACAGGACCCCGACGGGCGCCACCAGTTCGCCGTCGACGACCTCCTGCACCCGGGGATCGAGGTGCTGGAGGACACCGGCCCGGGCGCCGAGGCCCCGCCCGTGCACCTGGACCAGAACGCGTCGCTGGTGCACCTGCGCCTGGCCGGGCGTCCCGACGGGATGCAACTGACCCTGTACGTGCATCACGCCCTCGCCGACGGTCACCACGAGTTCGGCCTCGTCGAGGAGATGTTCTCCTACTACACCGATCTGATCTGCACCGGCAGCGTGGGCCAGGTGGCGGTCCAGCCGGCGCCGGATCCACTGGAGACCGTTCTGGCCCGACGCGGTATCGAAAAGCAGCAGCGCTCCGGGCTCGAGCGGTTCATGCCCGCGGTGTTCGCCTACGACCTGCCGCCGTCGCGGCGGACCGCCTCGGACGTCACGCCGGCCGCGCCGGTGCGCGTCCCCATGGCGGGCTGCCGGCTCAGCGAGCGCGAGACGCAGGACCTGATCGCCTTCAGCCGGTCGCGGCGGGTCGGCCTGAACGGGCTGCTGTCGGCGGCCGTCCTGATGGCGGAGTGGAAACTGCGCGGCGAGAACAACATTCCGGTTCCCTACCTCTACCCGGTGGACCTGCGCTACGTGCTCTCGCCGCCGCTGTCGGCGACCGCGTGCACCAACCCCCTGGGCGTGGCCACCTATCTGGCCGAGATCGACCGCAACACCGAGGTGGTGAGCCTGGCCCGCGACATCGCCGAGACGTTCCGTGCGGACCTGGCCGCCGGGGTGATCCAGCAATCGCTGCTGCACTTCACCCCGCAATACGTCGGCAACCCGCCCGGCATGCCCGATGTCGTCATGCTGACCGACAGCGGGCTGGTACCCCCGGTGCGCACGCCGCCGGACGTGGAGCTGGTCGCGGCCCACAGCGAGTTCTACTTCGCCGTGAGCGCCGGCATCGACATGTACCTGAGCAAGATCTTCGCCGGACAACTGGTGGTCGAATACCACACGCACGCAAAGGAACCCGAGAAATTCGTCGAGGCGATACATGCGGTGCTGCGCAGCCTCGCCGACCAGCATGCCGCCAGCGGCGTCAGCTGACGGGACCGAAGGCGTAGCGATGGTACTGCAGGGTCCGGCGCAGCGGCGGTGCGATGCGGCTCAGCCGTCCCGCCATCCGGAACCCCCTGGGGGCGCCGCGAAACGTGCTGGCGTCGAACAACGTCACGGCGATCAGCAAACGGATGCCGGGCACCCGGTCCAGGACGTCCTGCGGGCTGTCGACCCCCCAGAACAGCTTCGACCCGGTCCGCCGCACCAGCGTGTGCCCCTTCTGCGACCGGATCGCCAACCGGCTGTAGAAGTCGATCTGCAACTCTCCGGATCCGAAGCGGTCGACGAAGCGGCTCAGCAGCGCGGCGCCTTCGTCCGCGGTCAGATACATGCTGATGCCCTCGGCCAGCAGCAGTGCGGGGCCGTCCGCGGGGATCTGGTCCAGCCAGGACATGTCGGTCGCCGACGCGGGCAGCAGCTGGTAGCCCGGCCGGGATCCGAACACCTGCTGCCGCAGGGCAATCACCTCGGGGTAGTCGACGTCGTACCACCGCACGTCCGGGCCGGGGTCGAGCCGGAACACCCGGCTGTCCATCCCGCAGCCCAGGTGTATCACCGTGCAACGCGGGTGGACCGCCAGGAACTGGCGCGCCCAGATGTCGTACTGGGCGGTGCGCACGGTGATCAGCGGCGCCCACTTGGCGGTGATGCCGATATCGGTGAAGTCGTAGTCGAGCCGCGCGGCCGCCTCCTTGGCGTACCGATCGCCGAGAATCGGGCGGGCGAAGTCGGCGTCGAGCGCCTTGAGGTACAGCGTCGCCAGCATCGTCTGCGGGGCGCCGCTGAGATCGACGGAAACCTTCTGGTCCACCCATCCGAGGCTACGGGCCGATTCGCCCTTCGCGGGCGACCGGGTCGCCCCGTCGCCGTCGCCGTGCCGCGCGCAGGTCCTCCGCAATTGCCGTCCCATCGAGGAAGGATCGCCGATGGCTGCGATCAGTACTCCGCATTACCTGCTTGACCAGGCGCGGCGCCGGTTTACGCCGACGCTGAACAACATCCCGGGAATGGGTGCCCTCGACGCGTGGGTGCTCAACCGTCAGTGGAAGACGAAGGTGCTGGCCGAGCCACCCGCGGGCAGCGGCCTCAAGCCGGTCCTCGGCGATTCGGGCCTGCCGATTCTCGGCCACACCATCGAGTTCTTCCGCGAAGGACCCGATTTCGCGCTGCATATGTACCGGACCCATGGCCCGCTGTTTTATTCCGCCCCGCCGATCCTGCGCTCGGTTGTCGTCTCGGGCCCCGACGCGATCCAGGCGGTGCTCACAAACAAGAACAAGGACTTCTCCCAAGAGTTCTGGAATGAGGTGATCGGTCCGTTCTTCTACCGCGGCCTGATGCTGTTGGACTTCGACGAACATCTGTCTCACCGGCGCATCATGTACGAGGCGTTCACCCGTACCCGGTTGACAGGCTACGTCGAGCAGATGGACCGGGTGGTCACGGCCGCTGTGGCCGACTGGCCGACCAACGACGCGCGGTTCCTGTTTTATCCCGCGGTGAAGCAACTCACGCTCGACGTCGCGTCGACGGTGTTCATGGGCCACGACGCTGACACCGACCCCGAACTGGTCACCAAGATAAACAGGGCCTTCACCAGGACAACCCGCGCAGGTGGTGCGTTCGTCCGCTACCCCGTCCCACCATTCAAGTGGTGGCGTGGACGGCGCGGCCGCAAGTTCCTCGAGAAATGCTTGGCCGAGCGCGTCAGGGAACGCCGCAACGCCGAGGGCACGGACATGCTGACGGTGCTCTGTCACACCGATGATGAGGACGGCAACCGCTTCAGCGACGAAGACATCGTCAACCACATGATCCTGTTGCTGATGGCCGCCCACGACACTTCCACGTCGGCACTCGCCACGATGGCCTACTTCCTTGCCGCCAATCCGAAGTGGCAGGAACGCTGCCGCGACGAGTCGGCCCGACTCGGCGACGGACCGCTGGACCTCGAGTCGCTGGAGAAGCTGGAGACGCTGGATCTGGTGATGAACGAGTCGTTGCGGTTGGTGCCCCCGCTGCCGTTCGTGATGCGCCAGACCGTGCGCGACACCGAGCTGATGGGACATTACCTGCCGGCCGGCACCCCCCTGATGGTGTGGCCCGGGATGAACCACCGGCTGCCCGAGCTGTGGACCGAGCCGGAGAAGTTCGATCCGCAGCGCTTCGCCGAGCCGCGGGCCGAGCACAAGCGTCACCGCTACGCCTTCGCCCCGTTCGGAGGTGGCGCGCACAAGTGCATCGGCATGGTGTTCGGGCAGTTGGAGATCAAAACCACCATCCACCGCCTGTTGCGCCAATACAGGCTAGAGCTGGCCAGGCCGGGGTATCAAGCACGCTGGGACTACGGGGGGATACCGATCCCGGTCGACGGCATGCCGATCGCGCTGCGCCCCTTCGAATAGGTTAACGGGTTGAACGTTGCACGGCAGTCAAGGTTTCGGCAAGGAGATGCAGTAGTGAACGACGGGGCAAGCGCTCAGCATGACGCCCGGGGCCCACGGGTGTTGCTGCTCTACTACACCTACACGGGGCAGTCGCTGAAAGTCCTCGAGGCCGCGGCAGAAGTGTTCCGCGACCGCGGGTGCGACGTGCAAAAGGCCCGCATTGAGTTCACCGACCGGCGGTTCGCCGAACGGTTCTCTCGCTTTCCGATGCGACGTGTCTGGCCGGACATGCTCAGTGTGTTTCCGGCCCAGCTTCGCCGCGCCACCGGCGAAATCCGTACCCCGGAGGCGGTGCGAGAAGGCGACTACGACCTGATCTGCATCGGCTCGCCGACGTGGTGGCGCACCGTGAGCATGCCGATGCGCTCGTTTCTCAAGTCCACTGAGGCGCGAGAACTGCTCGCGGGCAAGCCGTTCGCCGTCTTTGTCGTTTGCCGTCGCTACTGGCGGGAAAACCTCACGGCGGTGCGCAAGCTGGGGGAGAAGCAGCGCGGCCGGTACGTCGACGGCATCCATTTCGCTTATCCCGGCGGCCAGCTTCGCTCCATGCTGTCGCTGACCAGCTACCTGGGCACGGGCGAGTATCGGGACCGGTATCTCGGCGTCCGCATTCCGAAGACCAACGTCCAACCGGAGCAGCTGGAGCAGACGCGTAAGTTCGCGTCTGCCCTCGCCGACCGATTGTTCGACAGATAGCCCGTGCGACCGCGGGGAGAAACCCCGCGGCCGCGATGAGATCAGCTGATAAGGAATTGTTTGCGATGCCTCGTTCATTCGACATCTTGACCGAATCACCCGTCAGCATCGAACAGGTTTATGCGGCGTTCACCCGCGAGGACTATTGGCTGGCTCGGCACGCCGCCTTCGACGGCACCAGCACGCTGGATTCACTGATCGTCGAGGCCGACGGCACGGTGGCAGTGCACGCCACTCAACATCTCGGGCGCCAGCTGCTACCTGGGGCCATGGCCAAACTCGTTCCCGGCGAACTGAAGATCATGCACCGCGAGATGTGGAGACCGGTCGGTGATCGCGAGGTACGCGGGCAGGTCAGCATCACGGCTCCCGCCGGCTTCGGGTCAGGTCGCGCGGCAGCGTGGCTGTTGCCTGCAGGGCCGCCTGGCTACAAAGGCTCGCAGCTGCGCTTCGCCGCAACCGTGGAGGTCAAGATCCCGCTGGTCGCTGGCAAGCTGGAGAATGCCATCGGAGCCGAGTTGGCCGAGAACATCCACGCGATTCAGCGCTTCACCGCAACATGGATCACTGAGAACACCGGAAACGCGGTCGAGGACGGGCACTTATAGTAATGGGAACGGGGTGATCAGGCGAGTTCCCGGCAGTAGTCAACGGGTAGCAGAGGGGAAAATTTGTGGCCACGGTTCCGCGTCGCATAGAAGAGGAAACCAGGAGCGCTCGTTTGCGTCGGTGGGCGAACGAATGCGGGCAGGTGGCGCGTGTCTTGGCATCGCGCTCGGAGGGCTCGAAGACTGGTCGGATCTACGACATCATCGGCACCCAGAACCTGTACGGCGAAGAGTCGCTGTTCATTAACTTCGGATACTGGAAAAACAACCCCACAACGATGGACGAGGCGAGCCGGGACTTGGCGCGACTTGCTGCGCGCAGCGCCGACTTCAATGCGTCCGACATTGTGGTGGACTGTGGGCCCGGCTACGGCGACCAGGACATTTTGTGGGTGAACGAGTTTGGGGTGAATCACATTACCGGAGTGAATGTGGCCACCGAACAAATCGCCATCGCCACGGCCCGTGTGCAAGAAGCCGGGTTGGCGGACAGAATCGCCTACGTTCACGCGTCTGCCAGCGCCCTGCCTCAAGACGACGATTCGTGCACGAAGGTGGTCGCGCTGGAATCGGCTTTTCACTTCCCGTCGCGCGTCGACTTCTTTTCCGAAGCGCTGCGGGTGCTCAAACCGGGCGGCTGCCTGGTGACGGCCGATATCGTGCCGAAAAGAACATTCCTCAATAGCCGGCATCGCAGGGAGGTCGCCCGGCTCGGCTGGCGGGGCGCATCCCCCAAAGCGGTCCGGAGATCGGTGAATGTCGAGGATTATCGCGACTTGCTCCTTGACATCGGTTTCGCCACAGCCGAGACGCAATCCATCGCACGCGACGTTTTCCGGCCGCTGGCCAGGTTCTTGTGGAAGAGAGCATTTCAGCCTGACATGAAGGGTGTGAATCCGCTGCTGCGGATAACCGTGCGGCCGGACAATTTCTGGATACACGAAACCCACATCGACTACATCCTGGCGGTGGCGAAGAAGGCGTGACCGGACGTCGTCAGCCGCCGGCCGTGCGCACCGCGCGCACGCGCCTGAGCATCGTCAGCTCGACCGCCCGCATCGACAACGCGGGGGAGAGGCGCTCCAAGTACCACAACGCCTTCCACCACGCCGGCACCACGATGATCGCGTCGTTGCGCAGTACGGCGCGCAGGGCGCGCTCGGCGAACGTCTCCGGCGCCATCGGCCGCACCGTCTCGGCCAGCCGCAGCAGGTCCTCGTCGCTCACGCCGTCGTTGCGCCCGTAGGCGCCGCCGGTGAGGATCGGCGTCCGGATCACCCCCGGGCAGAGCACCGACACGCGCACGCCGTGGCGTTGTGCCTCCAGCCGCAACGTCTTGGACAGCGCGACGACGGCGTGCTTGCTCGCGGTGTAGCTGGCCTGGCTCACCGTGGTGACCAGTCCGGCCATCGAGGCGGTGTTGACGATGTGTCCGCAGCGCTGCCGGATCATCGACGGATACACCGCCTGGATGCCGTGCACCACCCCGCGCAGGTTCACGTCGAAGACGTCGTACCAATCGTCGAGCGTGTACCCGTCGACCTCGCCGCCGACCCCGATGCCGGCGTTGTTGAACAGGAAGTCGATCCGCCCGGACCGCCGCAGCGCTGCGGCGGTGGCGCGCTCGAACGAGGAGTAGCTGCGCACGTCGAGTTCGACGGGATGCGCCCGTGCGCCGTCGCCGGCCAGGCGTCGCGCCAGTTCCTCGGCCGGCCCCGCCCGGCGATCGGCGATCCACACCTCGGCGCCCGCGCCGGCCAGGGCGGTGGCCAGCGCGGCCCCGATGCCGGATGCCGCGCCGGTGACGAAGGCGACCTTTCCCGCGACCTTTTCCTTTTCCGTCGCCTTTGCCGGCACGTGTGGTCTCACCGGGTCAGTCCTACACCGCCCGCCGGCCGCCGCAGCCGTCGCCCCCGCGGTGGCTGACACGGCCGGCCGCCGTGCCGGTCGCTCGCCGGTACACCACCGCCCGTCCGCCCCGTGACGGCACGATCGCGACACCCCGGTTCTGTCGCCGTTCGCACGGTGCATCGGTTGGCGCGAAACGGAATTCACGCAACAGCGTGCGCAGGGTGACGTCCATCTCCATGTTGGCGAACGCCGAGCCGATGCAGCGGTTCATTCCGCCGCCGAACGCGATCCACGCGAAGGGCTTCGGGGTGGCGCCGGTGAAACGGTCCGGTTCGAACGACGTCGCGTCCGGGAAGTTGGTGTCCGACTCATGGGCCAGCTGGATGCTCGCGATCACCAGGGTTTCCGGCGGAATGACCCATTGCCCCAGGCGGATTCGGGTCTTGGTCCAGCGCAACCCGCCGGTGATGACCGGACGCGTGCGTTGGACTTCCCAGATCGTCGCCTGCCGCAGGTCGCACCCGCCGGCGTCGGCCTCGTCGGTCAGCCGCGACAGGAGCCGGGGATGCCGGCGCAACCGCTCCACCGCCCATGCCAGGGCGGCGGACGTCGTCTCGTGGCCGGAGACCACCAGGGTCACCAGCTCGTTGACGACATGCCGGTCCGGGATCGGCCGGCCATTGTCGTCGCGGGCCCGCAACAGCAGCGCCACCAGGTCGTCGCGCTCCTGAAGGGCCGGGTCGGCGCGCGCCGCGGCGACCAGCGACCCGACGACGGCGTCGATCCGGCGCCGGTAGCGCACATACCGGCCCCCGGGACTCAGGACTCCCGACATAGTGGGATCGTTTATGTAGTGTCGTGACCTTTAACGCTGTATTTGATCTTGAGGTCGGTG
>NZ_VMQU01000094.1 GCF_007714205.1 Mycobacterium helveticum
CCTATTCTCGACGAATATCGTTCGCCAGCAAAGGCTTTCCCCGGCGTGTCTCGACTTACTTACGAACTCCTTAGTAAGTGGCGCGGACAGGATCTTCCAGGCCGGCCCGGGAATCCGGCGTGGCCGCGGGATGCCCTTGCGGATGTAGCCGGTGCCGTACAGGACGGTCTTGTGGGGGACGAACCGGTCGAGCATCTCGTCCCAGTACGCCAGGAAGTCGTCGTAGGTCTGCGGTTGCCCGCGGTCGCTGACCCCGTAGAGGCGGTACCAGGTTTTGCCCTCGTCGAAGATCTGTTCTTTCTCCGCGCGGGACAACCGGCGGATGAACGTGTCGGTCGTGTAGATGACCTGATCGACGAAAGTGGCGTGCGCCCAGTAGAAAAGCTCGGGATTTAGTGCGTGATACCTCGAGCCGTCACTGACGGTCCCCTTGATCGGCTTGTGGAAGTCGCGGACCTTGCGGCCCCAGGCGTGCGGATCGTCGGAGTACACGGTTTGCATCAGGGGCGGAGCGGTCCGCTTCGCCCGGCCCAGCGTGTCGCTGAAGACCACCGAGTGGTCCAGCACGCCCTGGGCGAGTTGCTCGATGCAGTTCTCGACGCCGGCCGTGCGCTGGAATCCGAAGAACTGCGTGCGGTGGTCGCCGTAGAACTTCCAGATCAGCGAGTCGGGCCCCAGTCGCGGCGAGGCGTCGTGGCCCTCCCCGTCGACCAGCACGGGCACCGCTTCGCGAACACCGCGCTCGAACCGGGATCCGGCGGACATGCTCGCCCCTCGTCATCGCGCGGTCATCGCGCGCCTTGCGCATCATTGGTACAAATCCGTATCTTTGTGTCAACGTAGCATTCCTGCGCCGAGATTGCAGGGGGTCGTGGTCCATGCGGTTTGACAGCCCTGGCGGCAATCTCGGCGAGAAATCCGACCTCGACCGGGTCATCCTGGATACCGCGCGGACGGTGTTCGAGACCTACGGCGTGCGCCGGGCGAACATCGAGGACGTCGCCGCCCGCGCGGGAGTCAGCCGCAGCACCGTCTACCGGCGCTTTCCCAGCAAGGACGACCTGTTCGAGAAGGTGGTCCGCCGCGAGGCCGGCCACTTCTTCGGCACGCTGGAGAGGGCCACCACCGGATGCAGCCCGCGGCAGGCCGTGGTCGAGGCGTTCGCCCTGGGGGTGCGACTGGTGCAGGACTCGCCGCTGTACTCCCGGATCGTCGAGAGCGAACCGGAGTTGTTCGGGCTGTTCTCGCGCTCCGAGGTCTTCCCGATCCGGCAGTTCGCCGACGGGATCGCCCACACGCTGCGGCGCTGCGGCGCCGACCTGCCCGACCCCGAGTTGGCCGACGTCGCCGACATCCTGCTGCGGGTCGCCCTCGGCATCATCGTCTTCCCCACCGACCGCCTCGACACCGCGGACCCGGCCGCCGTGCGGGACTACGCCGCCCGCTACCTCGTCCCGATCATCGACTGCTAGCGAAGGGGGCGAACCAGTCGGCGACCTGGATTAGCCTGGACCGGTGGTGCCGGTAACGCGGACCCGTTATGCCAGTTGCGGCGAGATCGACATCGCCTATCAGGTCTTCGGCGATGGCCCGGTCGACCTGCTGGTGTTGCCGGGGCCGTTCATCCCTATCGACTGCGTCGACGGCGAGCCGTCGATGTACCGCTTTCATCGGCGACTGGCGTCGTTTGCCCGCGTGATCCGCTTCGACCACCGCGGGATCGGCCTGTCCTCGCGGGTCCCGTCGCCGGACATGATCGGCCCGGAGCCCTGGGCGAACGACGCGATCGCGGTCTTGAACGCGGTCGGGTGCGAGCGCGCGACCGTGCTGGCCCCGAGCTTCACGTCGTTGGCCGGCATCGTCCTGGCCGCCGACCACCCCGAACGGGTGAGCAGCCTGGTGACCGTCAACGGCGCGGCGCGCACCCTGCGCGCACCGGATTACCCGATCGGCGCCGACCTGAGCACAACCGACCCGTACACGACGACCGCGATGGAGCCGGATGCTGTCGAACAGGGCTTCGACCTGCTCGGCATCATCGCGCCCAGCGTCGCCGACGACGACGCCTTTCGCGCCTGGTGGGACATGGCCGGCAACCGGGCGGCGTCGCCGAGCATGGCGCGCACCTTCGTCCGGAAGATCCGGGAGGCCGACGTGCGCGACCGACTCGAACGCATCAGCGTGCCGACCCTGATCCTGCACCGCGACAACCCGGCCTTCAGCCCCGTCGCGCACGCCCGCTACCTCGCCGAGCGCATCCCCGGATCGCGCCTGGTGGAACTCGCGGGCGAGGACGCCCTGTACTGGGTGGGCGACACCGGCCCGATGCTCGACGAGATCGAGGAGTTCATCACCGGGGTGCGCGGCGGCTCCGATGCCGAGCGGCTGCTCACGACGATCGTGTTCACCGACATCGTCGGCTCCACCGAACGTGCCGCGTCGCTCGGGGACCACCGCTGGCGCGACCTGCTGGACAACCACGACGCCATCGTGCGCCGCGAGCTGCAGCGCTTCGGTGGTCACGAAGTCAACACGGCCGGCGACGGATTCGTCGCGACGTTCAGCAGCCCCAGCGCCGCGCTCGCCTGCGCCGATGCCCTCGTGGACGCCGTGCGCGTGCTGGGCATCCAGGTGCGGGTGGGGATCCATGCGGGCGAGGTCGAGGTGCGCGGCGCCGCGAAAGACGACGTCGCCGGGATGGCCGTGCACATCGGCGCGCGGGTGGGCGCGCTGGCCGGCCCGAGCGAAGTGCTGGTGTCCTCGACGGTGCGCGACATCGTCACCGGGTCGCGGCACAGGTTCGACGACCGCGGCGAGGGCGCGCTCAAGGGCGTGCCGGGCCAGTGGCGCCTGTACGCCCTGTCCCGCGAGCCGGCCATCGTCGGCCGTTAACGCACCCCACATTCACCGGACAGTCGGGCGCCCCCGGCCCGGCGTAGGCTGACAACGAGGGGTATCCGAGCCATGGCCGCCAATTTTGGCGTACAGCTTGGCATTTGATCAAAGGAGCACAAATGACCGATGTGCACGTCTCGCTGCCGCCCGCGTTGCGCCGCGCGGTGGACCTACTTGCCGATCCCCCGGCGGACCCCGACGTCAGCAAGGGGTATCTCGACCTCCTCGGCACCGCATCGGCCGGGGACACCGCCGTCGCGAAGAACACCGGCCCGATCCAGGCCGCGTGGGCGTCGCCGATCGGGTCGATGCTCTACGACAACGCCCAGGCCCTGTCGCGGCGGCTGATCAGTGCCTGGCGCCACCCCGTCGAGTGGCTGAACATCCCGGCCGGGGGTACGGCGCTCGACGTCGGCTCGGGTCCCGGCAACGTCACCGCGTCGCTGGCGCGTGCGGCCGGCCCGGACGGGGTGGCCCTGGGTGTCGACATCTCCGAGGCGATGCTGGCGCGGGCCGTGCGCAACGAGGCGGGTCCGCAGGTCGGCTTCATCCGGGCCGATGCTCAGCGACTTCCTTTGCGCGACAACACCGTCGACGCGATCGTCTCGATCGCCGTGCTGCAGCTGATCCCGGACCCGGCGGCCGCCCTGGCCGAGATGGCCCGGGTACTGCGGGCGGGCGGGCGACTGGCCGTCATGGTCCCGACGGCCGGGCGGGCCGCCCGGCTGTGGCAGATGCTGCCCAACATCGGGGCACACGCCTTCGGGGACGACGAGATCGGCGACATCCTGGAGGACCACGGGTTCGCCAGCGTGCGCGTCACGAACCTCGGGACGCTGCAGTGGGTGCGCGCCGGGAAGGGATGAGCCGGGGCTGACGGTACCGGCTCGTCGAGGTCGCCTCAGTCGGCCCGCGCCAGCTCGGCGAGCCGGTCCAGCGACGCCCGCAACTTCTCGGGCGTGGTCGCCCGGGCCCGTTCGAGGCGCGTCTGGTCGGTCAGCGCGGTCCAGTCGTAGGTATGGGTCACGCTGGTGAGGTCGGCGGCGAGCGACTCGAGCTGCCAGCGCCACAGGTGGCCGGGCGGCTGTTTTCCCTTTTCGGCCGGCAGCCAGGCGATCTGACTGTCCTCGATGAACTCCACCACGTGGTTCTCCCGGACGGCGCCGTTGGTCAGCGTGGTCTTGAAGATGTCGCCGACCCGGTGCACGCGCTGCCCGGGGGCGGCCGAGGCGAGGTTGTCGTTGCCGTCCCAGCTCGGCTGCCGCGAGGGGTCGGCGATCAGTTCGAAGATCCGGTTGGCGCCGGCTGAGATGACGCGGGTGACGCTGACGATGCGTTCCTCGATGTCGGACATATCGCCATCCAAGCACGTCGCCGGCGGTGCCACAGCTGCCGGACGGCGCCGTCAGCAGCGTTGGGCTCCCCTGCGCATCAACCGCGCTTCGGCCGCCAGCGGGCGCGGCGGCGGGTCGCGTCACACGCGCTCAGCCCCCGGGCCGGCTCCGGCGCCTGAACCGGAGCAGATATCCGGGCAGCCGGTGCGCGGGGATCGCGGTGGGCCAGTCGTCGGCACGGAAGTAGGCGTCCGATCCGCCGTCGACGAACACGACACTGCCACACAGGAAGTCGGCGGAGTCCGACAGCATGAAGCACATCCAGTCGGCCATGTGCCGGGCCTCGCCGAACCCGCCGACGGGAACCGGGAACGACCGGACCGCCTTGGCCTGCCTGGGCGTCGAAAGTTGCTCTTGCAGAAGCGGAGTCATGATGGCGCCGGGCGCCAGGGCATTCAGGCGCACCCCCGACCCCGCCCACTCCGGCAGCACCGCGTGCCGGCGCACCCAGCGACTGACCGCGATCTTGGATGCCGCGTACATCATCGTCGGCGCGCCCGGCCCGTAGAACCGCACCGCCCGCACCGCCTTGTCGGCGTCATGGGCCAGCAGGGCCCGCACGGCGCGCCCGGGGACCGCGGGCACCGTCGTCGTGGAGTTGCTGGCGACGACGACGACCTTGGCGCGTTCGGCCGCGGCCAGCGCCGGCCGCCAGGCCACCAGGGGCTCGACGACCCCCAGGTAGTTGACCTGGGCGATCTGGCGCACCCGGTCCGGACCCGGAGCCGGGCCCAGACCGGCGGCCAGCACGGCGCCGTCGAGCCTGCCGCCCGCGGCCGCCACAACGGCGTCGGCGGCGTCCCGGCGCCCGTGCGGCGTCGACAGGTCGGCGACGACGTCGGCGTCTTTGACGTCGACGCCGATCACGGTGTGGCCGTCGCCGCGGAGCCGCTGCGCGGTCTCGCGGCCCATCCCGGAAGCCGACCCGGTGATCGCGTAAGTGCCCATGGATATCTCCGTTCCTGCCACGGGCAGTATGCCGCCGGGGCGGCCTGCGCGCCGCGGGCCAGCCCCCACCGGTCGTGGGTCGCCTTGGTGATGCTGCCCGCCCACCGCGCCGTCGACTCGACCGTCAGGTCGCGTTTCCGCTCAGCCCAGCCATCCTCGTCGTGGCCCAGACCAGTCCGCACCCGCGCCGCCAGATCAGCGCCGGCCAAACGGCCCAGATGAGTGCCCACCCGCCGCAGCACCGCCTCGTCGGCGGCGGTGAGCCCTTTCAGTCGGGTGCGGATGCACACACCCGCCGCCGGGTCGGCGACGAACGGGGCAGCGATCTCACGCAGGATGGTCATGACGGCGGCCTCCGTCGAGACCCTGACCGCAACGCCCGCCGCAACTCATCCATGACCGGCATCATTCACCCGACCTCTGACAACAGCCTTCCGAAGGGGTGAAGATCTTCGCCGCCGGCCACCTCGCCGACGAGGACGGCCTCACCGTCGAGGCCGAGGGCATCTTCATCCTGCCCAGGCAGTACCGGGGCTGACCGGCCCGTCGCGGCACCTCAGTTCAGCGTGTCGTCGACCCAGGTGCGCAGGGCGGGCAGCGGCGCGGCACCGGACTGCCGGGCGAGCACCCGGCCGTTCCGCAGCAGCAGCAGGGTCGGCACCGCGCGGACCGCGAACCGCTGAGACAGCGCGGGTGCCGCGTCGACGTCGACCTTGACCAGTTTCAGCCGGCCCGCCCGCTCCCGCGCCAGCTGCTCGAGGGCCGGGCTGACCGTCCGGCACGGACCACACCAGGTCGCCCACAGGTCGACCAGCACCGGCACCGACGACTTCTCGGCGACGTCGGCAAAGGAGTCGTCGCGGGCGTCGACGATCCATGGAAGCCACTGCCGGCACTGCGCGCAGCGGGGTTTGCCGGCCGCCGCGGAGGGCACGCGGTTCTTCCGCCCGCAATGGGGGCAGGTCACGATGCGCGCATTGTCGCTCATGCCGGCAATTCCACCACGAAATCGGCGTGTGCATGGGCGAAAGATCAAGCCCTGGCGGCGGCGTCCTCGATGTCGAGGAGCTGTTCGCCGCGCCGTTGCGTCTCGTAGGCCGTGCGGCCGCCCCGCAGCCCGAACAGTCGCTTGGAGACGAGCAGGTAGACGACGGCGGCCACGTTGATGGTGAAGGTCACCGCCCGGGTCGTCGTGACCCCGTTGGCCAGCTCGGAGATCTCGAGCGGCAGAAACACCGAGGTGGCCACCACCGCGAAGTACTCACCCCAGCGTGTCAACAACCACAGCCCGACCCCTTCGACGACCTCGACCAGGGCGTAGGCGGTCAACGCCACCGTCAGCAGGGCCAGCGTGGACGGCTTGGCGGCCAACGCCTTCTCCAGCTCGTGCACCGCCGTCATTTGGTCGACCTGGAATCCGTTGGCGCGCAGCAGGGGTAGGTCGCGGTCGAGCGTGGCCTGGATGGATCCCCGCGCACCGCGAAACTTCCACACCGCGTAGGCCGCCAGCCCGATCAGCAGCGCCCGGAGCAGGCGTTCGGCCCCGAGGGCCCGGACGATGATCGCCTGGCGCAAAGCCTTGCCGCGCAATATGGTCGGGGCGTCCTCGGTGCGGCCGTGACCGCGCGGCTCGCCGAGGACGAACTCGGCGCAGCGCAGGCAGCGCCACACCGGTCCCACGGCGGTGTCGCCGCGCAGCCGGCGGGCCAGGGCCTCGTCGTCCGGCGCGAAGGTGGCATGCCCCCCGAGGCCGCAGGTGACCAACTCCCAGCGGTTGCCGCCGCGATCCTTACGCATGGCCCCCGATCATCCAGTGCGGTCAGCAAACGACGCAAGAGGGCGCGCTCAACCGCGCCCCGCGTCCGGATCGAGCCGGGATTCACTGAGCGCCTTCGCCTCCTCGGCGAGCCGTTTCCCGATCGCGCGGACCTGCCGCGCGCTCAGCGGGCACAGTGGGTGCACGGCCAGCATCAGCGCGACGAGGCCCCTCTGGTCGAAAACCGGTGCGGCGACGGTCACCACGGGCTGCTTGCGGCGTCCGGGGTTGTCGTCGGAGAGAAAGCCGATGGTGGTGAACTCGGCCAGCAACTGCTCGAGGATCTGCCGCACCGGGCTGGGCATGTCACTGCTGTTCAGCGTGCCGACCACCTGGACGGCCTGCGCCAGCGCGGGCGTCGTCCAGTCCACGTCGTAACCGCGCTCGCGCGTGCGTTCCAGCACCCGCGCCAGCCGCTGCGCGCGGTCGGCGTTGTCACCCGCGCCGCGGTGGATCCACGCGCGTTGTTCCTCCGCGCTGTCCCACGCGGCGAACGCGACGCCGAAGGGCGGGGCGTAGGGGATGCGGTCGCCCGGTATGCCCGACGGCTGGGTGGCGGGCTCCCCCTCGAACGCCGTGACGACCAGGGAGTCGCCGAATCGCTCGACCACCGAACCGGCGTAGCCGACCTCGCGGGACAGCCGCAACGCGGCCGACCGGGCCGCGTGCGTCAGCGGCCGCGCGGTGTCGGTGCGCGCGGCGACCACGGCGAGCGCGGGGCCGAGAGTGAACGTCTTGGCCACCGGGTCGCGGCTGGCCCATCCGCGGTCGCACAGGGTCTTGAGTATGGCGTGCACCGTCGCCTGGGTGAGGTCGAGTTCGCGCACGATGTCGGAGAAGCGCAGTTGCCTGTTGCCGGCGCGCGCGAGCAACTCGACCACGTCGAGTACCCGCGCCGTCGGCGCCGATGTCGCTCCGCGAATCGCTTGACTCCTTTGTGCCGGGATTCCTACAGTAAAGCCGCACTTTCGATATTTTGTATCGGTTATTCGAGAACATCGCGGCCGATGCCTGCGCGCTGTCGTGTTGCGGGACGGGGCGCGCCGCTCCGTGGTCCCGCCCCGGATCGCGGTCCATCCGAACGGAGACACCCCATGACCGAACCCGAAGACCGCCAGGACATCTCCGATCTACTGGTGCGCTATGCCACCGGGATCGACCGCCGCGACTGGCCGTTGTTGCGTACCGTGTTCACCGACGACTGCGAACTCGACTACGGCGAGATCGGCGCATGGAGCGGCGTGGACGCCGTCACCGAGTTCATGGAGCAGGTGCACGCCCCGGCGGGACATACCCTGCATCGCCTCACCAACCAGGTGATCACGGTCGCCGGCGACAGTGCCGCGGCGCGCACCTACGTCGACGCGCTGGTCATGTTCGGCGACGACCAATCCGGTGCCAACGGCATCGGCTTCTACGACGACGAGATCGTGCGGACCTGCGACGGGTGGCGCATCGCCCGGCGCCGGTTCACCGCGGTGCGGGTCGCCACGGTCGGGGAGCCCGGATGACGTTCGCGAGCAAGTACGGACCCTGGGCGCTCGTCGCGGGCGCATCGGACGGCGTGGGCGCGGCCTTTGCCCTGGGGCTCGCCGAGCGCGGCGTCAACGTGGTGCTGCTGGCACGGCGGCAGGGCGTGCTGAATCGGGTCGCCGCCGAGATAGAATCTCGCACCTCAGCCCAGACCCGCACTGTGGCAATCGATCTCGCGCGTCCGGATGCCGCGGCAGCGGTCGCGCACGCCACCGGTGACGTGGAGATCGGGTGTCTCGTCTATTGCGCCGGCGCCGACCCCGACTTCAAGCCGTTCCTTGCCAACCCGATCGAGGCCGCCGAGGCGATGGTGCAACGCAACTGCATGGTGCCCATGCAGCTGTGCCACCACTTCGCCCCGGCGATGGTCGAGCGGGGCCGCGGTGGGATCGTCATCTTCGGGTCGGGAGCCGGGCTGGCCGGCGGGCCCAACATGGTCGCCTACGGCGCCTCCAAGGCGTTCGACATGGTCTTCGCCGAAGCGTTGTGGGCCGAACTGCACGACCAGGGCGTCGACGTCCTGGGCCTCATCCTGGGCAAGACCGACACTCCGGCGCTGCGGCAGCTCGAACACAGCCGCGGCCAGCTCGGTTCGCCCGACGACGTGCCCTCCGGCGCCACCGCCGTGGACGACGTGATCGCGGAGGCATTCGAGAACCTGGCCCACGGGCCGACCTGGATGGTGGGTGCGGACCTGCGCGCGGCGACGCAGATGATGGGGTCGCTGACGCGCAACCAACTGGTGCGGCTCATGGCGCAGGCCAGCGCCGCGGCGATGGGCGCCGACCACCCCGAATAAGGGCGCCGGTGGGCGGTGCGGAACCGCCCGAACCATCGGCGCGTCGTATCACATATCGCAGTACATGTCGGCCAACCGGGCGGCGGGGTTTGCCTAAGTTTGGGTTTGGCCCGCCCAAACTTTCCGATTCCCTTGCGGGAAAAGGCTACATCGCCCCCGCCGGGGCCACGCGTCGCGTTGCTGACCGGATGCCTGACGCGTAGCTTAGGTAAGGGTTCGCTACGGTAGCCGCGCTCGACGAGTTCGAAGGATGACGATGCTCGCCACAGACAGGCCCGCAGCCGCAGTCTCGGGGGCAGCACGTTCCCCGCGGCACAGCCTGGCCCGTTCCGTGCTGATCACGACGACGTTCATCGTCCCCGCCGTGGTCGTGCGGGTCGGGGGCCTGCACCCGGAGCCGGTGGCCGCCCTGCTGATCTTCGGGGCCGCGGTGGTCTCGGCCAGCTTCCTGCTGGCCTGGGCGGCCGAGGCCGCCCGGATCGACGTCTCCGGCGGGCTGGCGACGGCCGTGCTCGCGCTGATCGCGGTGCTGCCCGAATACGCCGTTGACCTCTATTACGCGTACGTCTCGGGCCACAACCCGGAGTACACCCAATACGCCTCGGCCAACATGACCGGGTCCAACCGGCTGTTGATGGGGCTGGGCTGGCCCGTCGTCGTGCTGATCGGCATCCTGGTGGCGCGCCGGGCCGGCACCCGGAAACCCGGCGGGCTGGCGCTGCAGCCGTCCAACCGCGTCGAACTCGGCTTCCTGCTGATCGCCGGCGTGTTCGCGTTCGTCATCCCGGCGAGCTCGCAGATCCACCTGGCCACCGGGGTGGCGCTGCTGGCCTGGTTCGGCTTCTACCTCTACAAGGTCAGCCACGGCGACGTGGAGGAGCCCGACCTGATCGGCACCGCCGCCGCCCTGGGCGACCTGGCCGATCGCCGCCGGCATCTGGCCGTCGTCTGCCTGTTCGCGACCTCGGGCGCGGTGATCCTGTTCTGCGCCGAACCGTTCGCCGACAACCTGGTCGCCGCGGGCGGCGAACTGGGGATCGACCGGTTCCTGCTGGTGCAGTGGCTCGCCCCCCTGGCCTCCGAAGCCCCGGAATTCATCATCGCGACCATCCTCGCGGCGCGCGGCAGGGGCACGGCCGCCATCGCCATGCTGATCTCGGCCAAGGTGAACCAGTGGTCGCTGCTGATCGGGTCGTTACCGGTCGCCCACCTGCTCGGCGGCGGCGGCCTCTCCCTGGCCCTCGACCCGCGACAGATCGAGGAAATCCTGCTCACCGCCACCCAGACCATGATGGGGGTGGCGCTGCTCATGGGGCTGCGCTTCAACCGGGCCACGGCGTGGGCGCTGCTGGTGTTGTTCGTCGTCCAATTCCCGATCGCCTCGACGCACGGGCGGCTGCTGCTGTGCGGCGTCTACGCCGCGGTGGCCCTCGCCGGGCTGGCCGTCAACCGCCGCCAGCTGGCCGCCACCATCCGGGCGCCGTTCTTCACCACCGCCCTGCGGCACAGCGGCCACCCGCACGACCCGCCGTCCGCACCCCGGCTCCCGACGTAGCGCCGCTGCATATACCGTCCACGTATGAATCGAGTGTCGGTGATCACAGGCGGCGCGGGGGGCATGGGACGGGCCACGGCCGAAGTCGTCGGCCGCGACCACACCGTGGTGCTCTGCGACGTCAGGCGGGACCGGCTGGCGGCCGCGGCCGCCGCCCTGCAAGGGCTCGGGATCTCTCCCACGGTCGTCGACTGCGACGTGACCGACCGGCGCGCGGTCGCGGCGCTGTTCGACACCGCCAACGGCCTGGGGACCGTCGTCTCCGTCATCCACGCCGCGGGGGTGAGTCCGAGCATGGGCGCGGCCGACTACGTCATGCGGACCAACGCACTGGGCACGCTGCACGTCAACGAGGTGTTCCACGCGGTGGCCGGCGAGGGCGCCGTGATCGTCAACGTGGCGTCGATGGCGGCCCACCTGCTGCCCGCGGAACTGATTCCGGCGGAACAGTTTCCGCTGGCGCTGCGCGACGCCGACGCCTTCCTGGACGCCATGATGACGGCCTGCGACGTCGTGCCCGAGGACGGGCGATCCGGCATCGCGTACGCCGTGAGCAAGAGCTTCGTGCGGTGGTACAGCCAGTCGCAGGCGGAACGGTTCAACGCGCGCGGACTGCGCATCGTCTCGGTGTCCCCGGGGTCAATCGACACCGAGATGGGCAGGCTCGAGGAGCAGGCGGGGGCCGGGGCGATGGTCACCGAAGCCGCGGTCCCGCGGTGGGGCAGGCCGGAGGAGATGGCGGAGCTACTCGCCTTCTGCGCCAGCGCCAAAGCGGGTTATCTCACCGGCACCGACATCCTCAACGACGGCGGGGTGATCGCCTCGATGACGGAGCGGGCCCGAGCGGCCGCCGCGAACGGCTGACCTTCGATGCGAAGCCGCGCGGCGATCCTCTACGAGTACGGCCGCCCGTGGTCGGTCGAGGAGTTCGAGCTCGACCCGCCACGCGCCGGCGAGGTACTGGTGCAACTGGCCGCCACCGGCCTGTGCCACTCCGACGAGCACATCCGGCAGGGCAAGCTCGCGCCGCCCTCCGACGTGCTGAGCACTCTGGGGCTGCCGGCCATGTCGCCGACCATCGGCGGCCACGAGGGTTCCGGCGTGGTCCTCGAAGTGGGTGCGGGCGTGTCGGGTTTCACCCCGGGGGACCACGTGGTGACGTCCTTCGTCGCGGTATGCGGGCAGTGCCGATGGTGTGCCTCGGGGATGGAATACCTGTGCGACAAGGGATCCGGGACGCTGACCCCCGGCATGCCGACCGATGGCACGTTCCGCCACCACACCGCCGACGGCCGAGACCTCGGGCACGTGTCCAAGATCGGTGCCTTCGCCGAACACACCGTGGTGGCGGCGGATTCGCTCATCAAGATCGACCGGGACGTTCCGCTGGTGCCCGCCGCGCTGCTGGCCTGCGCGGTGCCGACCGGGTACGGTTCGGCGGCTCGGCGTGCGGGCGTGCGCGGCGGCGACACCGCGGTCGTGATCGGCGCCGGCGGCATCGGCACCGCGGCCATTCAGGGCGCCCGCATCAGCGGCGCCGCCCGCATCGTCGCGGTCGACGTCAACGAGTTCAAGCGGCAGTCAGCGCCGCGCTTCGGGGCCACCCACACCGCGGCGACGGCGGCCGAGGCGCTCGAGTTGGTGCGCGAGCTGACCCGCGGCGTGATGGCCGACGCGGTCATCGTGTCCCCCGCGATGATCGGCGAGGCCGACGTGGGCGAGGCGCTCGCGCTCACCCGCAAGGGCGGCACCTGCGTGCTCACCGGGCTGCCGGCTCCGGCGCTGCGCTCGGTGGCGTTGGCGTTGCAGGACTTCATCCTGATGAACAAGACGTTGTGCGGCACGGTGTTCGGGTCCTGCAACCCCAAGAGCGACATTCCGATGCTGGCCACGCTCTACGGGTCGGGCCGACTGCTGCTCGACGAGATGATCACCCGGCGCTACGGGCTCGACGACATCAACGACGCCTACGCCGACCTGGCCTCAGGCCAGTTGATCCGCGGCGTGATCGATTTCGGCACCGGCTGATCCCCGCCCGGCCGGCGGGACCGTGCCGGTGCGGTGCACCCAGTCGCGCCGCCGCAGCCGCCACGTCCGGCGGGCGTATTCCAGCTCGGTGTAGGGCCATTGGGTGACGATGCGGCCCGTCGGCGAGCGAAAGTAACTGTCGCACTGCGTCCAGATGGTGCGCTCGAGGGCGGCGGAAAGTTCCTCGTTGTAACGCTTTTCGGCATCGGGGCGCACGTCGACGTCGCCGCCCCGGCGCGCCACCCGGCTCACCGCGCTGGCCACCAGCCGCGCGCCGGCCTCCAGGATGTAGACGATCGAGTTGCCGCCCTGGTTGGTGTTGGGGCCGTAGAGCATGAAGAAGTTCGGGAATCCGCTGACCGCCACACCCAGGTAGGCGCTGGGGTCCTCGCCCCAGCGCTCGTGCAGGCTGTCGCCGTCGCGCCCGATCACCTCGATACCGCTGAGGTAGTGACTGGTCTGGAATCCGGTGGCACACACGATCGCATCGACGTCGACCACGCGGCCGCCGGCCGTGACGATCGACGTCTCGGTGACCCGTGCGATCGGGTCGGTCACCAGTTCGACGTGCTCCTGCTGCAGTGCCAGGTAGTAGTCGGCGCCCAGCAGCACCCGCTTGCAGCGGAACGGGTAGTCGGGCGTGAGCGCGCGGCGCAACCGCTCGTCGGGCACGGTGCGCTCCAGGAAGGAGGCCGCGATCTGTGCGCGACCGGCGGCCGTCGGATCGTCGAGTGCGTTGCCGGTGAAGTCGTGGAACTGCTTCCAGACCCGCCACCGTTCCCGCCGGGCGGCCCAGGGGTGGCGGCGGAACCGCGCCAGCTCGCCGGCGCTGAACGCGCGGTCGTCCTTGGGCACCATCCACGGGGGCGTTCGCTGGAAGACGGTGAGACGCGCGGCGATTCGCGCCAGTTCCGGGACCGCCTGCACCGCGCTGGCTCCGGTGCCGATCACCCCGACTTTCCTGCCGGCCAGGTCCACGTCCCGGTCCCAGGCGGAGGTGTGCATGAGGTGGCCGCGGTAGCCGGCCAGGCCCTCGATGTCGGGCAGCTTGGACGCGCCGAACAGGCCGGCGGCACTGACCACCACATCGGCCACCAGCGTGGAGGTGTCACCGTCGGCCTGCTGCAGCTGCACTTCCCACTGCCGGGCGTCCTCGTTCCACCGAGCCCGCCGCACACGGGTCCGCAGGATCAGGTGCCGGCGCAGGTCGAAGTCGTCGACCACCGATTCCAGGTACGCCAGAATCTCCGGCTGGCGGGCGTACGTACGGCTCCAGTTCGGGTTCAGCGCAAAGGAGAACGAGTAGAGGTGACTCTGCACGTCGCACGCCGCCCCCGGGTAGGTGTTGCGCCGCCAGGTACCTCCTACCCCGTCCTCCCCGTCGACGATCACCAGGTCGTCGATGCCGGCGCTGCGTAGCGCCACCGCCGCCCCGAGGCCGCCGAAGCCCGCGCCGATGATCGCGACCCGCGGCGAGCGTCGCCGCCGCGTCGCCGCCCTCACCCGGCCGACGGCGTAGCGCCGGCGCGCCTGCCGGCTCGTCACGCGGCGGCCTCGCCGCCGCGCAGCAGGAGGCCCTCCAGGTCCCCCCGTGCGCGCCATGCCCGCAGGATGTCGGCGTACTCGGTGGGCCCGCCGAAGAAGAAGCTGCCCTGCCGGGTCTTGGCGTCCGCCTTGCCTTCCCGGTTGTAGTAGCCGGGAGTGCAGGTCGCCGCGCGCTCGGCGGTGGCGGCCGACCGGGCCACGACGGTGTCGACCCAGGCGGCTTCCGCATCCGGTGACGCCTCGACCTCGGCGACGCCGCGTTCGGTTGCCCACGCGATGATCCACGCGGTGTGGGTGGCCTGCACGTCGAGCAGATACGGGAAGTTCACCGTCAGCCCGGCCTGGGAGATGCTTTCGATGAAGCAGTTCGGGAAACCGTTGGCACACAGGCCCTGGAAGGTGCGCACACCGTCGCTCCACCGTTGCGTGAGCGTCACCCCGTCGCGCCCGACCAGCTCGAAGCCGGTGCGACGGCAGTAGTCGGTGCCGACCTCGAATCCCGTTGCGAAGATCAAACAGTCGAGCTCGTAGGTCACGCCGTCCACGACGACGCCGGACTCGGTGATGCGCTGCACCCCGCGGCCGCGGGTGTCGACCAGGGTGACGTTGTCGCGGTTGAACGTCTGCAGGTACTCGTCGTGGAAGCAGGGCCGCTTGCAGAAGTAGCCGTACCACGGCTTGAGCGCCTCGGCGGTGGCGCGGTCGGAGACGATCTCGTCGACCCGCGCCCGGATCTCCTCCATCTTGGCGAAGTCCGCCAACTCGATGTCGCGGCCGCGTTGCTCGGGGTCCACCGACCCGCCGGCGCCGTCACCGTCGTGGCGCATCACGGGAAGCTTGCGGGTGATGCTCGTCCACGCGTCGGCGACGAGGTCTTCGGAGGCCTGCCCGCCGGCGGTGAGGATCTGGAAGTTCTCGATGCGCTCACGCTGCCAGCCGGGCCGCAGCGTGTCGGCCCACCCTGGCTCGGTGGGCCGGTTGGCCCGCACGTCCACCGACGACGGCGTGCGCTGGAAGACGTAGAGCCGCCGCGCCGCCGCGGCCAGGTGCGGCACGCACTGGACCGCGGTCGCGCCCGTGCCGATGATGCCGACGCGCTTGCCGGCCAGGTTCTCCAACTGCGCGCCGGTGTAGCCGTAGTCCCACCGGCTGGTGTGGAAGGCGTGCCCGCGGAAGCGGTTGAGGCCCTCGATGCCGGGCAGTTTGGGTTTTGCCTGGTAGCCGTTGGCCATGGACACGAACTTGGCCCGCATCTCATCACCGTGGTCGGTACGGATGATCCAGCGGGAAGACTCCGCATCCCAACGGATTTCGCGAACATCGGTCCGTAGGCACGCGTTGTGGTAGAGGTCGTAGTGCCGCGCGATGCGCTGGCAGTGCGCGAAGATTTCGGCGCCCGTGGCGTATTTCTGCGTGGGGATGTAGCCGAGTTCCTCGAGTAACGGGATGTAGACATAGGATTCGACGTCGCAGGCGATTCCCGGGTACCGGTTCCAGTACCAGGTGCCGCCGACGTCGGCCGCCCGGTCGATCAGCCGCACACTGTGCACACCGAGCTGGCGCAGCCGCGCTCCGGTGAGCAGGCCGCCGAAGCCGGCGCCGATGATCGCCACGTCGACCTCGTCGGTGAGCGGGTCGCGGGTGAACGTCCCGTCCACCCAGGGGTCCTCGGCGAAGCGGGCGAACGCGCCCGCCGTCTCCACGTACTGGGCGATGCCGTCGGGCCGCAGCCGCCGCGCGCGCTCCTCCGCGTATCTGGCGCGCAGCGCCTCGACGTCGAACACGCACCCGGTGGCCTCGGTCAAGGTCTGGGCTCCTTTCCCGCGCCCCGACTATATAATCAATCGTTTGATCACATCAAGGGTGCGCCGCCGAGCAGGGTTCCCCTGACCATCCGCCTGGCCGACGCCAGCGCCGCGTGGTACTCCTCCGGCGGCAGGGTGGCCGCCAGTTCGGTCAGGCCGTAGACCAGGGAGTAGACGGCTTCGACCGCGCCGCGCGGATCCACCCGCCCGGCCAGTTCGCCGCGACGGTGCCCCTCCTCGACGACGGTCTCGACGATCGCGCGTAACGCGTGAAAGCCGGTGTCTCCCGCGGCCCGGATCGCCCACTCGAAGGCGGCCAGGTCGGGATACTCGCGCATCAGCCGGCCCGACTCCTCCAGCACGGCCTCGATGCGGTCGACGACGTCGCCGGCCCCGGCGGCGGCCGCCCGCAGCCGCGGCAGCGCCACGTCGGTCCGCTCCGCGACGGCGGCCTCGATGAGCTCGGACTTGTTCGGGAAGTAGTTGTAGAGGCTGGCGCTGGTCATCTCGGCGGTGCGGGCGATCTGGCGGATCGTCGCCCGCGAGTAGCCCACCTCGGCGACACAGCGCATGGTCGCGGCGATGATCCGCCGGCGGGTCTGTTCGCCGCTGGCGCCCACCGGGCGTCCCAGTCGCGGCGACGTCATCGTGGTGTCCTCCCCCGCACCGCACCGCCCGTCGAGCACGGTGGCGGCGCGGCCGAATATGATCGTGTGATCGATTAGTGTGGCACGGGCGTGGAGGTGCGCGGTGGGAATTCGACCGGCCGGCCGCGGGCGCCGCGCGGCATGACCGTCACCCGGTCCCGGCTGGGCCGCCCGGTGGGCGCCGACGGTGAGCGGACCCGCGCACGAATCCTGGGCGCCGCCATGCGCTGTGTCGCCGAGGTGGGCTACTCGCGGGCGACGATCCGCCAGATCGCCCGCACCGCCGAGATGACCAGCGGCAGCCTGTATCACTACTTTCCCAACAAGTCCGAGTTGCTCGACGCGGCCGCGCGCGAGATCCAGACGATCGCCCTGCCACGCCTGCGGGCCGCTGCGGCCCGAACCGACGACGTCGTCGACCGCCTCGAGGCCGTGCTGGAGGAGTCGCACCGGCTGATGCGCGAATATCCCGACCTCGCCGCGTTCGAGCGGGCAATCCGCGCCGAAAGCAGCGCCGCCGGGCCCGGCCGGCCGGCGCACCCGGGACTGCAAGTCCTGCGCGACGTCATCGGCGAGGTCGTCGAGGACGCCCGGGCACGGGGATCGCTGCCCGCCGACATCGAGCCGGGCGCCACCGTGGACGCCGTCTACGCCCTGACGCGGGGCCTGACGGAGCGGGCGGCGAGCCTGACCCCCGGCGCGTACGCGGCCACCCTCGCGTCGGCCAAGTGCCTGCTCCGCGGGACGTTGTTCACCCGCGAGCCCGGCGGTCCCCGGCGATGAGCCCGCTCACCGCCGCGGCCGGCCATCACCGACATCGCCGACACCTCGGTCAGCGCCGAAGACCATCGGCTCGCGGCCCCAACAGCTGCTCGACCAGATCCGCGGTGGCTGTGAGTCAGCGCGCGGCGTAGCGATCGCGCAGCTTGGTCAGCGTCGCCTCGATGCCCGCGGCGTTGGCCTTACGGGCCCCGCTGAGTTCGTAGTACTTGTTCTTGATCGGCCCGGCGTCGCGGTAGTCGAACGTCTCGGTGACCCGCGTCCGCGTCGGCGACAGCGACGCGAATTCCCACCGCCAGCGGTGCCCCATCGGATGACGCCACTCGACCACTTCGTTCGGCGTCAGGGCGCTCACCGTGCTGGTGATGCGGTACGGCACACCGTAGAGCTTCATGTTGGTCGAAAACTTTTCTCCGACAACGATTTCCGTCGGCGCCTTGACGGTGTCGCGAACGGTGCCCGACCCGTCGAGCTCATGGTGGCGGCGGGGGTCGGCGGCCAGCGCGTACAGTTCCGCGGCCGGCGCGTCCACGTCGACGGACCGGCTTATCTGCCGGGGTCCCGCGTCGACAACGGTAACGGTCACCATGTCTCCCTCCGGTTGGGCTTCCGCGTCACGCCGAACGTTACGCTTCGCCGAGTCGCGCTTGGTGAGACGCACTTGTGGAGACGCGCTTGCGGAGAAAGGAAACCAGCAGCCATGAGCCAGTCGATCCCGGGCAGGGTGGCGTTGATAACGGGCGCCGCACGCGGACAGGGCCGCGCGCACGCGGTACGGCTCAGCGCCGAGGGCGCCGACATCATCGCGGTCGACATCGCCGGGCCCCTGCCGCCCAGCGTTCCCTACGACTCGCCGACGCCCGACGACCTGGCCGAGACGGCGCGCCTGGTCGGCGCCAACGGCAGACGGGCCCGCACCGCGGCGGTGGACATCCGCGACCTCGACGCGCTCAAAGCCGCGGTCGACCACGCGGTCGGCGAACTCGGCCGACTCGACATCATCGTCGCCAACGCCGGAATCTGCAGCCCGGCGCCCTTGGGATCAGATCACCCCCGACGCGTTTCGCGACACCATCGACACCAACGTGACCGGCACCTGGAACACCGTGATGGCCGGTGCGCCGCACATCGTCGAGGGCGGCCGCGGCGGCTCGATCGTCCTCATCGGATCGGCCGCCGGCATCAACATGCAGTCGTTCATGATCCACTACACGGCCAGCAAACACGCCGTCGTCGGGATGGCGCGCGCGTTCGCCGCCGAACTCGGCCGCCACAACATCCGGGTCAACAGCCTGAATCCGGGAGCGGTCGCCACCCCGATGGGCACCGGTCGCATGCGCGACGCCCTGCGCTCGGCCGCCGACAGCTACCCGCACCTGCGGGGCCTGCACAAGCCGCTCCTGCCGGAGGGCATCGCACAGCCCGAGGACATCGCCGACGCAGTCGCCTGGCTGGTCTCCGACGCGTCCCGGCTGGTGACGGCGAGCCAGGTGTCGGTGGACATCGGGGTCGGCTACGTCTGATGCCCACGGGTGGGCCGTCGCAGGTGGCGGCCCCGGGGGAATACCTTGGAGACCGGATCCGTTCGCCAGTTGGATACCCCAGCCGGGTATGAGGACCGATCGGATATGAGGAAAGGAGCGTCGTGACGACCAGCGAATACCAGGTCACCGGGATGACCTGCGCGCACTGCGAGGCCGCCGTCCGCAGCGAAGTGAGCCGGATCCCGGGCGTCGCCAGCGTCGACGTGAGCGCGGACACGGGCCGGCTCGTCGTCACGAGCTCGTCGCCGCTGGACACCAGGGCGGTGCTCGACGCCGTCGACGAGGCCGGCTACGAAGCGGTCCCCGTGGCGTGAGAGCGGTCCAACCCGATGCCTGCGCGCGCCGCGCGGGCGGTCGGCGGCGCCTTCGCCGTCGGTAACAGGCTGCGGTCGGCTGGCGGCACGACATGCCCGGACGGTGTGGGATAGTTGTTTCCGGCCTTTCGCGTCGTCGCCGGGGGACCATGATGCCGGCCCGCCATCGGAATTAGCTGAGGTCAGGACTGTTGAGCAACTTCATCGACCGGCTGTCCCTGCTGCACGGCTGGCTGCCGGCGGCGGCGCAGGGGCTGGCGCTGTCCGTGGCCGTCGCCGCCCCCGGGTGGCACCGCCGCCGGTGGCGTGGCCGGGCGCTGCCCGCGGCGCTGGGCGTGGCGGCGGTGGTGACGGCGCTGTCGTACTGGTACATCACCACGCTGGGCGTGGCCGGCGACCCGGCACCGGTCACGCTGTGGCTCTGGATAGCGATGACCGGACTCGCCGCCGCGGTGGTCGTGCTCGGCTGGCCGGGCGCCCGGTGGTGGCGGCGCGCGCTGGCGCTGCTGTCGGTGCCCCTGTGCGGCCTGTGCGCCGCGTTGGCGCTGAACGGCTGGGTCGGCTACTTCCCCACGGTGCTCTCCGCATGGAATCAGCTCACCGGGGTGCCCCTGCCCGACCAGATCGACCGGCTGCGGGTGACCGAGATGCAGATCGCCCGGACCCGGCCGGCCAAGGGCGTCGTGGTGCCCGTGATGACCGGCTCCGACGCGTCCCACTTCCCGCACCGCCAGGAACTGGTGTACCTACCGCCGGCCTGGTTCGGCAGCAATCCCCCGCCCCGGCTCCCGGCGGTGCTGATGATCAGTTCGGCCTTCAACACCCCGGCCGACTGGCTGCGCACCGGCAACGCATTCAACACCGTCGACGACTTCGCGGCCCGCCACCACGGGTTCGCCCCGGCCCTGGTGTTCGTCGACGCCACCGGTTCGTTCGACAACGACACCGAATGTGTCAACGGCCGCCGCGGCAACGCGGCCGACCACCTGACCAAAGAGGTTGTCCCGTTCGTCGTCTCGAACTTCGGCGTGAGCCCCGACCGTGCCAACTGGGGCGTCGTGGGCTGGTCGATGGGCGGGACGTGCGCCGTCGACCTGACGGTGATGCACCCGGACATCTTCAGCGCGTTCGTCGACATCGCCGGCGACCGCGGGCCCGACATCGGCGGCAGGGAGCAGACGCTCGCCCGGTTGTTCGCCGGCGACGCCGCCGCCTGGGCATCTTTCGACCCGGCGACCGTCATCGCCCGGCACGGTCGCTACACCGGGGTGTCGGGATGGTTCGACGTTCCGTCGTCGAGGACCCAGAACCTCGCCGAGGCCGGCCCCACCCTCGCCACCGCCAGCGTCGACCCGGCCGCCAACCCCGAGGGCCAGGACGCCGCCGCCCGTGCGCTGTGCGAGGTCGCCGGCGCGCACGGGATCGACTGCGCCGTGGTCACCCAGCCCGGCCGGCACGACTGGCCGTTCGCCGCCCGGGCCTTCGCCGCCTCGCTGCCGTGGCTGGCCGCGAAACTGAGCACCCCGGAGACCGAACCCATCCCGTTCCGGCATTGACCCCGCGCCTCGACCGGCGGCCCGCCGGGACCGGTCGCGCGCGGTGCGAAATCGTTGCCAATTCGATGCGGATTTCACAACTGACCCTCCCGTCACGATTCCGGCGTATTTGCTGGGGCGGTGCTAGCGTTCGCTGCTGTGGCAGCAAGGTCAGGCGCAGCACAGCCGGGTAATGCGGGCGGGCGGCGCGGGGCGACGCCGTGCGCACGGCCCGCGGTTTCTCCACCCGACCGGCACGGGCCGGCGATGAACCGCCGCCGCTTCCTCGGGTCGCTCGCCGCGTCGGTGGTCGCCGGCGTCGGCGCCGCGCGCCTCGTCGTCGACCCGCAGCCCCGGACATTCGCGCAGGTTCCGGCCGGTTCCGTGCCCACCTCCGGCCCCCTCGCCCCGGAGGCACTGCACATCTCCGCGCC
>NZ_VMQU01000095.1 GCF_007714205.1 Mycobacterium helveticum
ACCGCCGCCGACACCTCGTCCTCGGCCGCGGCCACCACCCCGGTCGTGGGGGCCGCCGCCACCGTGTGCGCAGCGGCGGAAGCGGGCTCGGTAGTCCCAACTTCGGCGGCGCCGGCGGCACCGGCGGCGCGGTCACCGGGAACGCAAGCACCTCCACCGCCGCCGCCGGCGGCGGCGGTGGAGGTGGCGGCACCGGCCTGTTGTACGGCGGCGACGGAGGCACCGGGGGCGCTGCCAACGCGATCCTCGGCGGCGCCGGCGGCGCCGGCGGCGCCGGACTCACCTCCCCGCCCACTGCCGGCAGCAGCGGCACCGGAAACGGCGGCGGCACTCCCGGCCAAGGCGGCGGCTTTCAGGGGGGGCAACCCGGCTCGGGTGGCGGTGGCGGCGGTGGCAGCGCCGCGGTCTCCGGCGCCGGCACCGCCACCGGCGGCACCGGCGGCACGGGCCAATAGACCGGCATCAGCTGCCGGGGGCCTCCACGGCATCGGTGCGGGCGGAGGGACTCGAACCCTCACGCTCTCTCGAGCGCCGGCACCTAAAGCCGGTGCGTATGCCAATTTCGCCACGCCCGCAGCCTGCCGATCGTACCGCCTGCCGCGGGAGACGGTGGGGTGCTGCGCACTCGTGCCCGCGGGAGACGGTGCGGTGCTGCGTACTCGTGCCCGCGGTACCGTCAAGGGGTGCCCAGTCCCCGTCGCCGCAGGCCCGCGCTGATCGCGTTGGTGGTCGTGGCGGCCTGCGGCTGCCTGGCCCTGGGCTGGTGGCAGTGGTCCAGGTTCCAATCCGTCTCGGGTACGTTCCAGAACCTGGGATATGCGTTGCAGTGGCCGATGTTCGCGTGGTTCTGCGTCTACGCCTACCGCAAGTTCGTACGGTACGAGGAGACGCCGCCGGAGCCGCGCGACAACCAGGGCGCGACCGAGATACCTGCGGGACTGCTGCCCGAGCGGCCCCATCCGACCCGGCGGCCGCCCGACGACCCCGCGCTCGAGGAGTACAACGCCTACCTCGCCGAGCTCGCCAGGAAAGACACCCAGCAGCAGAACAGGACGACCGCATGACCACACCCGAGACCCCCGGGGCGCCGGCGCCCACGGTGCCTGCCGACAAGCTGCGCTCCGCGCTGCTCGGCTACCGGATCATGGCGTGGACGACGGGCCTGTGGTTGATCGCGCTGTGCTACGAGATCGTGTCGCATCTGGTCTTCCACCACCAGATTCGGTGGATCGAAGTGGTGCACGGCTGGGTCTACTTCATCTACGTGCTGACCGCCTTCAACCTTGCGATCAAGGTCAGGTGGCCGATCGGCAAAACCATCGGGGTGCTGCTCTCCGGGACCATCCCAATGTTGGGCATCATCGTCGAGCATTTCCAGACCCGGGACATCAAAGCGCGCTTCGGGCTGTAGCGGCCGAGCGTTGCTCACGCCCGGCCGCGAGCCGCCAGTTCCCGTAACGACGGCACCAGCAACGCCAGCGCGCGGCCCCGATGCGACACGGCATCCTTCTCCGCCGGGGTGAGCTGCGCCGCGGTGCGGTCATCGCTACCGGGGCCGTCGGGGACGAACACCGGGTCGTAGCCGAACCCGCCGTCGCCCCGGGGTTCTCGCGCGATCCGGCCCGTCCACTCGCCTCGGACGACCACCTCGCCAGACGCCCAGACCAGCGCGCACGCGGAGATGAAGGCCGCGCCGCGCCGTTCGTCGGGAACGTCGCGCAACTGGGCCAGCAACAGCGCGGTGTTGGCGGCGTCCGCGCCGTGGTCACCCGACCAGCGCGCCGACAGCACACCGGGCATCCCGTTCAAGGCGGCCACCTCCAGACCGGAGTCGTCGGCCACGCACGCCAGACCGGTGGCGGCGAACCCATCCCGCGCCTTGGCCAGGGCGTTGTCCTCGAACGTCGCACCGGTTTCCGGCGCTTCGTCGAACGGCGGGACGTCGTCCAGCGACAGCAGCGTCAAGCCCGACAGCTCCGCGCCGTCGAGCACCCGGCGCAGCTCGGCCAACTTCTTGCGGTTGCGGCTGGCGACCAGAAGCCGGGTCACCGCTCGATCCGGGCCATGGCGGTCACCCTCCGTAGGAAGCCTGTGTGCACACGACAAAGTTAGCCGGAACGGCCACCGCGCCCTTCGCGCCCGGTCGGCCCACAGAGACATACCGAGTTCATAGGCGTTGACGGCACCGGGGAACGGGGTGCAATGTGATACTGGTCATATGACCACTGGTCACAACCGGCAGAGAGGCGGACGCTCATGACCACGAGGGACAAGTACACGGATGTGCCCACGCCGTACTCGTGGGAGGTCCCCAGCCTCGGCGACGCGCGTTTCACCTGGGAGTACGACGAGGGACGCGCGCGCCTGCTCTCCCTGTACCAGAAGGGGAAGGACAAGCAGTGGGACGCCCAGTCGCGCATCGACTGGGCACAAGACGTCGACCCCGAGAACCCGGTCGGGTTGCCCGACGAGTTCCATCCGCTGTTCGGCAGCCCGATGTGGGACGCCGCGGACGACGCACGTCGCGCCGAGATGCGCCAGCACTTCCAGGCCTGGCAATTCTCGCAGTTCCTGCACGGTGAGCAGGGGGCGATGGTGTGCTCGGCCAAGATCGTCGAGGTCGTCCCGGACCTGGACGCGAAGTTCTACGCAGCCACCCAGACCATGGACGAGGCGCGGCACGTCGAAGCGTTCTCACGGTTCCTGCAGGACAAGGTCGACATGGTCTACCCGATCAACAAGCATCTGACGGCGCTGCTGGACGACACCCTGCGCGACTCGCGCTGGGACATGCCCTACCTCGGCATGCAGGTCCTCATCGAAGGGCTCGCGCTGGCCGCCTTCGGGGTGCTGCGTGACATGGCGCCACCGGACTCGCTGGCCAAGCAGTTACTGGCCTACGTCATGCAGGACGAGGCCAGGCACGTCGCCTTCGGCCGAATCTCGTTGAAGGACTACTACTCCGCGCTGACGGAAGCCGAGCGCGACGAACGCGAAGAGTTCGTCGTGGACGCCTGCTACCTGATGCGCGACCGCTTCCGCGGCGAGGAGGTCTTCGAGACCCTCGGCCTCGACGTCAAAGCGTGTGCCGAGTGGGTCGACACGTCGCCGCTGATGATCCAGTTCCGCTCGCACCTGTTCAGCCGCATCGTGCCGATCGTCAAGGACATCGGGTTGTGGGGCGGCAAGGTGCAGCAGGCCTTCAAAGACATGGGCGTCCTCGACATGGCCGGCTTCGACATCGAGGCGCTGATGAAGGCCGACGAGGATCAGGCCGACGCGCTGGACAAGGCACACGCCGAGATGGCCGAGCGGGCCCTCGAGGTGGAGCGGGTGATCGCGGCGGGCGCGAGCTGAGCCGCTCGAGGACCTACGCGCGAGTTTTCTGGTTCAGCGGCGGGTTCAATGGGGGAATGTCCTGGCTCAGCACCGGTTGTGCCGCCATTTTCCTGTCGTAGGGGACTTCGCAGTCTTCACATCCCCAGATCAATTTGTGCATGTAACAGCCCACGCAGAAACCCAGCGTGGCCTCCGACCAGGTCAGGACAAAGCAGACCGCGACGACGGCCGCCATCGCCACGGGCGACGCGCCCAACAGCCGCATGGCAAGACACGTCGCCGCCAGGGCGGCACCGAGCAGCCAGGCGAACCGTTTCGGCCGCGTCGGCTTCCACACCGGCCGCATTCCCATCGTCAGCGCCGTGCCCAGGATGCCGGTGGGGCTGAACGGAGTCAGTCCGGTCGCCGCCGCAGCCAACATGTCGAAAAGCACGAGCGGACCGACAACGATCACCGGATCGGTTTCCGGACGCAACAGCAGTAATGCGATCGTGACGGCGGAGATGATGTTCAGCAGACCCGCCCGCGCGCGGGTCGCGACTTCGTTGACGCGCGGTTCCCCATGTTCCTGCGTCATTTGTCCCATCGCCCACCACGGCTGGTTGAGAAAAGCATGCTCGAGTGGGACTTGCCGATTGACCATGAGTTTGATCCTAAAGAAGCGGTGAAGCATTGGCCATGGACAGGCCACAGCCACGCTCACCGCGAACACTCCGTAGGAAACACCGGCGACCTGCCCGAAGCGCCGCTCCCCCTCATCGCTTCGCTCTGCATCGTCGCCGGCGCGGTCAGCTGCCGAACGACTTCGGTGGCGGCGGACCCTCGGGGAGCGCGCCCGGGTAGGGCAGCGCCAGGGCCTCGCGCTGGGCGGCGAACAACGTGTCGCAGGCACCCAATGCCGCGTCGAGCAGCTTGTCCAGCGTCGAACGCGGGAACGTCGCGCCCTCACCGGTGCCCTGAACCTCGACCAGCGTGCCGGTGTCGGTGGCGACGACGTTCATGTCGACCTCTGCGCGCGAATCCTCCTCGTAGGGCAGGTCGACGCGGATGCGGCCGTCGACCACGCCGACGCTGCAGGCCGCGATGGCACACGACAACGGCCTGGGGTCCGACAGCTTGCCGGCCGCCGACAGGTAGGTCACCGCATCGGCCAGCGCGACGTAGGCGCCCGTGATGGCCGCGGTGCGGGTGCCGCCGTCGGCCTGCAGGACGTCGCAGTCGACGGCGACGGTGTTCTCCCCCAACGCGGCCAGGTCGATGCAGGCCCGCAGCGACCGGCCGATCAGCCGGCTGATCTCCTGGGTGCGCCCGGACAGCCGGCCCTTCACCGACTCACGATCGGAGCGGGTGTGCGTCGCCGACGGCAGCATCGCGTATTCCGCGGTGAGCCATCCCAGGCCGGACCCCTTCCGCCACCGGGGGACGCCGTCGGTGACGCTGGCGGTGCACATGACCTTGGTGTGGCCGAATTCGATCAGGACCGAACCCGCCGGATGGTCGGTGAACCCCCGGGTGATGACCACGGGGCGAAGCTCGTCGTCGAGGCGACCGTCTTCTCGTTTGGACACCCGACAACCCTAACCAAGCGTGCAGCCGGTCGGGTCGCTCAGACCCGTTCGGAGCGGCGGATGTCGAACGTCTCGCCGCACACCACGGCGTGCACCGGGCCGTCGAACTCGGCCTTGGCCTCGCTGATCACGTCCTCGCGCGAAGTCCACGGCGGGATGTGCGTCAGCAACAGCTCGCGTACCCCGGCCTGCGCCGCGGCCCTGCCGGCCTCGGTGCCCGACAGGTGCAACGCGGGCGGACGGTCCGGCGAATGCGTCCACGAGGCCTCGCAGAGGAACACGTCCGCATCGCGAGCGAGTTCGACGAGCTGGTCGCAGAAGCCGGTGTCGCCGCTGTAGACGAACGACGCGCCGGTGGGGTCGGTGACCCGCAACCCGTACGACTCGGTCGGGTGAGCCACCACCCGCGGCACCACCGTCAGCGCGCCGAACGTCACGGGTTCGCCGTCGACCCAGTGGTGGACATCGAAAATGTCTGAGCAGTCGTCGATCTCACCGCCGTAGGGTGAGGACGCCGCCCCCAACCGCGACCACGTGTCGCTGGGGCCGTACAGCATCGCCTTGCCGTCGGGGCGGGTCGGGTGATACCGGCGCCAGACGAACAGACCCGGCATATCCAGGCAGTGGTCGGCGTGCAGATGAGACAGCAGGACGTGCACGGAGCTCGGGTCGGCGTAACGCTGCAGCGTTCCCAGCACGCCGCCGCCGAAGTCGAGCACCAGCGGCGGGGTGTCCGGTGCGCGGAGCAGATAACCCGACGCAGGCGAATCCGGGCCCACCACGCTGCCTGAGCAGCCGAGCACGGTGATTCGCACGGACACTACTGTGCCATGCCCGATACCGGCATGACGAAAACATGGCCGCATTTATGTGATCAGGATCTCCCCCGGCGCTGGCGGTCGGGAGGGTGGCGAACGGGCTGCACGCCGGTCACCGACGGACCCAGGAACCGGGCCGCGAGTTTGGTGAACGCCTCGGGATCGCCGGTGGCTTCGAACACCCGGCTCGCCGGCGCGGCGTCGGGACGATCGGGGTGTGGACGCAGCAGGTCGCGTCCGGTCAGCACCCGCAGTACTTCCTTGGCAGTTTCCTCCGCACTCGAAACGAGCGTCACTGTGTCGCCCATCGCCAGCTGAATCAACCCGGACAGCAGCGGGTAATGCGTGCAACCCAGCACCAGTGTGTCGACCCCGGCGCGCTGCAGCGGCTCCAGATAGCCCTCGGCCAGCCCGAGCACCTGACGTCCGCTGGTGACGCCGCGCTCCACGAAGTCCACGAAGCGCGGGCAGGCCACCGCGGTGATCTCGGTGTCGCGGGCGGCGGCGAACGCGTCCTGGTAGGCGTGCGACGCGATGGTCGCCTGCGTCCCGATCACCCCGATGCGGCCGTTGCGGGTGGTGGCGACCGCCCGGCGCACCGCCGGCAGGATCACCTCGACGACGGGCACGGCGTAGCGTTCGCGCGCATCCCGCAGGCACGCCGCCGACGCCGTGTTGCACGCGATCACCAGCGCCTTGACGCCGCGGTCGACCAGGTCGTCGCCGATGGCGAGTGCGTGCGCGCGGATCTCGGGAATGGGGAGCGGGCCGTAGGGCCCGTGCGCGGTGTCGCCGACGTAGACGATGTCCTCGTCGGGCAGCTGGTCGATGATGGCCCGGGCCACCGTTAGCCCGCCGACACCGGAATCGAAGATCCCGATGGGGGCCGGGGGCGGGCTCATGTGCTGCTCCGCCGGGTGGACGCGGTCTTGACGGCGCGGGCCTTGCGCTCCGGGCCGGACAGCACATAGGCGGCCACGACACCGGCGATCGCCCCGCACAGGTGGCCCTGCCACGACACGCCACCGCACGTGCCCAGCACCGGCATGGCGCCGAGCAGGATGCCGCCGTAGCCGACCAGGACCACCAGCCCGATGACGATGTTGCGCACCCGGCGCACGAATATCCCGAACACGAGCAGGAAGGCCAGCCAGCCGAAGATCAGTCCGGAGGCTCCGATGTGGTCGGTGGGGCCGCAGCCGCTGCCGACGTCGCCGATGAGCCAGGTGCCGAAACCACCCACGATCCACACGATCACGGTGGCCCAGACGAAGCGCGACAGCCCGGCCAGCGTCACGAGAAATCCCAGCACCAGCAGCGGCACGGTGTTGGCCATCAGGTGTTCCCAGCCGGCGTGCAGGACCGGCGCGAAGACGATGCCCCACAAGCCGTCGGCCTGCAGCGGCCTGATGCCGTTGGCGTCCAGCGAGTGCCGCGTCAGCTGGTCGATCAGTTCGACGAGGTAGAGCAGCGCCACGAAGGTGAGGATCGTGACCGCGCCGACCACCCACGCAGGCCGCGACGTCTCCTGGGCCGCCGGCGTGCCCGAACGCCCCTGCCGCCCGGTCATCGACGTCCCTTCGCCGGTCGCGCCCTCATCGGCCGAACGCTCCGGGCAACATGTCGCGGTAGGCCGGTATTCCGGCCACCGATTCGGCGCCGAGCACGCCGGCCAGCACCGCGCGCGCCACGCAATCGGCGGCCGCGGCGCCCACCTCGCTGACCAACCCCGCCTCCGGAGAGAAGGCGGCGGGCGTATCGACCGCGGGCGGCACCTCGACCGCGCCGGTGGCGAGCGCGAACACCGTGTCGCCGTCCAGTGGGGTATGCGCCGGACGCACCGCGCGGGCCAGGCCGTCCTGGGCGGCGGTGGCGAGGCGCCGGCAGGCCGCCGGGCTGAGCGTGGCATCGGTCGCCACGACGCCGATCGTCGTGTTGAGGGGGTTGGCCAGCGGGCTCAGCCTGGGCGGCAGCCGCGCGAACGCGTCGACCTGTTCGGGCGGCGGCGGCCGCAGCGCGAACTCCCGGATCAGGTCCGCCATCCAGGGCAGGCCGGTGGCCCGGTCGGCGACGTCGCCGGCGGAGTTCACCACGACGATCGCGCCGACGGTCACGCCGCACCGCAACGTGGTCGAGGCGGTCCCGACGCCGCCCTTGAGCACCCCGGGCGGCCTCACACGCCGCGTAGCCGAAGTCGGCGGTCGGCCGGCGGTCCCAGCCGCCGACGGAAAGATCGAAGATCACCGCACCGGGCACGATGGGCACCACCCCGCCCTCCATCGCGACGCCGCGTCCGCGTTCCTCGAGCCAGCGCATGACGCCGTCGGCGGCCGCCAAACCGTAGGCGCTGCCACCGGCGAGCAGCACCGCGTCGACGAAGCGCACGGTGTTGGCGGGATCCAGCAGATCGGTTTCCCGCGTGCCGGGGGCGCCACCGCGGCAGTCGACCGCGCCGACGGTCCCGGGCGGGGCCAGCACGACGGTGACACCGCTGGCCCATCCGGCGCCCGGCGACGCGTCGGGATCCAGTCGGTGATGGTGGCCGACGCGGATGCCTCCGACGTCGGCGATCGAGCCCAGCGGCGAGGCCGTCAAGATGACCGGGGCCCCATCAGCACCAGGACCAGGTATTCCTGCAGGACCGTCAGCCACTGGTAGACATCGAAATGGGCGGCCAGCGGGTGGTCGGGCGGCAGGCGGTCCGGGCCCTCCGGGCCGATCTCGAGCATGACCCCCAGCGTCAGCCGGATGTCGTTGACCGCCGACACCCAGGCGTTCGCCTGGTCCTCCGTCAGCTCGAACTTGCCGCCCCGGTCCGGGATCGTCTGCAAAAGTTTTTGTGCCGCAACGCGTTTGGCCTCGATGATCTCCGGTTCGTGCAAACTGCGCAGCGCGGCGTTCAGGTCTTCCGGAACCTCGGCGGAGGGCTCGCCGCCGGCGTCTGCCCTGTAGAAGTCGGGCAGCAGACGGCGCAGCGTCGGATCGCGCGGCGGTTCGGAGTTTCCGGTCTTCATGCCGGTGATTTCTTCGAGTTCGTCTGCCGGCGAGGAGGATTCACGCTCGTCGAGCAGGCCGATCATCGCGCCGACGAGGTTGCGGAGCAGCTCGGCCTCGTGGGTGGCCAGCGAGGACCGAAAGCGGGGACCCCCGGGGGTCTCGACGCGCTTCCATTTGCGCACAGGGAATCGGGTGCCCTCACCGGTCCTGCTGCAGGGTCGCCCACAACCCGGCAGCATGCAGTCTGGATACGTCGGCTTCCATGGACTCGCGACTGCCCGCCGACACGACCGCCTTGCCTTCGTTGTGTACCTGCAACATCAGCTTGGTGGCATGTGGCTCGCTGTATCCGAACAACTTCTGCAGCACATACGTCACATAGGTCATCAGGTTGACGGGGTCGTCCCACACGATCGTGACCCACGGACTGGTCGTGACCTCGAAAGGGGCGGCCTCGCGTTGTCCGGTAGTGCCCGGCCGCGACTTCGGCTCCGTGGGCGCTGACGCAACAACCATGGCTCCCAGGATAGCGAGCCACGTATCTGAATACCGAACCCGGCGCGGGGGCCGATACCGTAACGGAATGATCGACCCGGTCCCCGCTGGGCTGTTGACCGACAAGTACGAGTTGACCATGCTGGCGGCGGCGCTGCGCGACGGCACCGCCGCGCGCCGCACGACCTTCGAGCTGTTCGCCCGCAAGCTCCCCCCGGGACGCCGCTACGGCATGGTCGCCGGAACCGGGCGCCTGCTGGAAACGTTGCCGCACTTCAGGTTCGACGACGACGAGTGCCGGCTGCTCGCCGGGTTCCTGGACCCCGACACGGTCGGCTACCTGCGCGGCTTCCGGTTCGGCGGCAACATCGACGGCTACGCCGAAGGGGAGCTGTACTTCCCCGGGTCGCCGGTGCTCTCGGTGACCGGCAGCTTCGCCGAATGCGTGGTGCTCGAAACGCTGGCGCTGTCGATCTTCAACCACGACACCGCGGTCGCGTCGGCGGCCGCGCGCATGGTCAGCGCCGCCGGCGGGCGTTCGCTGATCGAGATGGGAACGCGGCGGACCCACGAGCACGCCGCGATCGCTGCGGCGCGTGCGGCCTACATCGCCGGGTTCTCCGCCACCTCCAACCTGGCGGCCCACCGGCGATACGCGATCCCCGCCGAGGGCACCGCCGCGCACGCGTTCACCATGCTGCACACGACGCGCGACGGACCCGACGAGCCCGCCGCGTTCCGCGCCCAGGTGCAGGCGCTGGGCGTCGACACCACGCTGCTGGTGGACACCTACGACGTGACGGCCGGCGTGGCCAACGCCGTGGCCGCCGCCGGCACGACGCTGAGCGCGGTCCGGATCGACTCCGGCGAGCTGGGCGTGCTCGCCCGCCAGGCGCGCCGGCAGCTCGACCAGTTGGGCGCGGGCGGGACCCGCATCGTGGTCTCGGGTGACCTCGACGAGTTCTCCATCGCCGCGTTGCGCGCCGAACCCGTCGACAGCTACGGCGTCGGCACCTCACTGGTCACCGGCGCGGGCGCCCCGACCGCGCACATGGTGTACAAGCTCGTCGAAGTGGACGGCATGCCGGTGCAGAAGCGCAGCACCCACAAGGAGTCACACGGGGGCCACAAAGAGGCGCTGCGCATCTCGCGCCCGACCGGCGTCGTCACCGAGGAGGTGGTGTATCCGGCCGGACGCCCGCCCGCCGTGGACGAACCGTTCCGGACCCTGAGCACTCCCCTGGTCCGCGGCGGCGTTGTCGTCGCCGAGACCGGTGCCCGCGCCCTGGTGCAGGCCCGCCGGCTGGCCGCCGCGGGCCTGCGCAGCCTGCCGTGGGAGGGGCTGGCATTGGCGCCCGGCGATCCGGCGATCCCCACCAGCCAGATCCCGGCCTGAGCCCCGCAGTGACCACGTCCCACGCATCGCCGACCGTGCCCGAGTTGTTGGCCGTCGCGGTGGCCGCGCTCGGCGGCAGTGCACGCGGCGGCCAACTCGAGATGGCCACCGCGGTGGCGCGGGCCTTCGACAGCGGCGAACACCTCGCCGTCCAGGCCGGCACCGGCACCGGCAAGTCGCTCGCGTACCTGATCCCCGCGATCCTCCGCGCCGTGAGCGACGACTCGCCCGTCGTCGTGTCGACGGCCACGATCGCCCTGCAGCGTCAGCTCGTCGACCGCGACCTGCCGCGGCTGGCCGAGTCGCTGGCCGATGCGCTGCCCCGAACGCCGCGGTTCGCGCTGCTGAAGGGCCGGCGCAACTATTTGTGCCTGAACAAGATCCACAACGGCGCGGCGGACGGCGACGACGCCGAAGGCCGGCCCCAGGAGGAACTCTTCGATCCGGTGGCGGTGAGCGCGCTGGGCCGCGACGTGCAACGGCTCACCGCGTGGGCGTCGACGACCGGGTCCGGCGACCGCGACGACCTGCGGCCCGGCGTTCCCGACCGGTCGTGGTCGCAGGTCAGCGTCTCCGCACGCGAATGCGTCGGCGTGGCGCGCTGCCCGTTCGGCACCGAGTGCTTTTCCGAGCGGGCGCGTAGCCGCGCCGGCGCCGTCGACATCGTGGTCACCAACCACGCGCTGCTGGCCATCGACGCCGTCGCCGAATCGACGGTGCTGCCCGAGCATGCGCTGCTGGTGGTCGACGAGGCGCACGAGTTGGTCGACCGGGTGACGTCGGTGGCCACCGCGGAGCTGACGTCGGCCACCCTCGGGGTGGCCACGCGCCGGATCGCCCGGCTCGTCGGTCCCGAACTGACCCAGCGGTTGGAGGCGGCCACGGCCAACCTCGCCGCCGCGATCCACGACGCCCCGCCCGGCCGCATCGATCGGCTCGACGACGAGCTGGCGACCTACCTGACGGCGCTGCGCGATGCGGCGAGCGCGGCACGGTCGGCGATCGACACCACCGGCCCGGGGCGGGCCGAGGCCGGGACGGCGTCGGCCCGCGCCGAGGCGGTCGCCGCGCTCAGCGAGATATCCGACACCGCGTCGCGCATCCTCACGTCGTTCGCGCCCGCCATCCCCGACCGCACCGATGTGGTCTGGCTCGAGCACGAGGACAACCGGGGGTCGCCGCGGCCCGTGCTGCGGGTGGCGCCGCTGTCGGTCTCCGGCCTGCTGCGCGACCGGGTTTTCTCCCGGGCGACCACCGTGTTGACGTCGGCGACGCTGACGGTCGGCGGGTCCTTCGACGCGATGGCCGCGGCGTGGGGCCTGACCGCACCGGACACCGGCGGCGGGTTGAGGTGGCGTGGTGTCGACGTCGGGTCGCCGTTCGACCACGCGAAGGCGGGCATCCTCTACGTCGCCGCCCACCTGCCGCCGCCCGGCCGCGACGGCGCCGGGTCGGCCGAGCAGCTCACCGAGATCGCCGGGCTCATCACCGCCGCAGGCGGGCGCACCCTGGGCCTGTTCTCGTCGATGCGGGCCGCGCGGGCCGCCGCCGGGGCCATGCGGGAACGGTTGTCGACGCCGGTGTTGTGTCAGGGCGACGACAGCACCTCGGCGCTGGTCGAGCGGTTCAGCGCCGACCCGGAGACCTCGCTGTTCGGCACGCTGTCGCTGTGGCAGGGCGTCGACGTGCCGGGCCCCTCGCTGTCGCTGGTGCTGATCGACCGCATCCCCTTTCCCCGCCCGGACGATCCCTTGCTGGGTGCGCGGCAGCGAGCCGTGGCCGCCCGCGGCGGCAACGGTTTCATGGCCGTGGCCGCCAGCCACGCGGCGCTGCTGCTGGCGCAGGGCTCCGGGCGGCTGCTGCGCCGCGTGACCGACCGCGGCGTCGTTGCGCTGCTCGACTCACGGATGGTCACCGCCGGCTACGGCGCCTACCTGCGGGCCTCGCTGCCGCCGTTCTGGCAGACGACCGACGCCGCCTTGGTGCGGGGGGCGCTGGAACGACTGCGCACCGCGCCCGACGGGGTGTCGGCCTGACCCTTCGGGGCTGTTACCCGGCGAGGGTCACCAGGCCGAGCTCGGCGCTGCCGGCAAGCATCGGGTGGCGGGGCAGCACGCGCACGGTGTAGCCGACCGCACCGGCCAGCGGCAACGGCGTCGTCGTGGAGAACACCTCTTTCCCGCCTTCGGCGCCGCCGGTGTGCGGCATGTCGACGGTGACCGGGTCCTGCAGTACGTCGCTGGAGTCCACCCGGCCCAGCACCGCCTGCACGGCCACCTCGTCGGGCCGCAGTCCGCCCAGCCGCACGGTGGCGGTCAGGGTCAGCTTCGACCCGAGCAGCGGCGTGTCCGGCAGGCCGGTGCTGTCGACGTCGGTAACGCCGATCTTGGGCCACGCCTCTGCGACGCGCCGGCGGTAAGCGGCCAGTTCCCGCGCGGCGCCGAACCGACCGTCCTCACCGCCGCTGGTTTTGCGCAGCGACTGCGCCGCGGGCGTGTAGTACCCCTCGACATAGTCCCGCACCATCCGGGAAGCCAGCACCTTCGGCCCCAGCGTCTGCAGCGTGTGGCGCACCATCTCCACCCACCGGGGCGGCACCCCGTGTTCGTCGCGCTCGTAGAACTTCGGTGCCACCGCTTCTTCCAGCAGCGTGTAAAGCGCGTTGGCCTCCAGGTCGTCGCGACGCACCTCGTCTGCCAGACCGGTGGCCGACGGGATCTCCCAGCCGTTTTCGCCGTCGTACCACTCGTCCCACCAGCCGTCACGGATGGACAGGTTCAGCCCGCCGTTCAGCGCGCTCTTCATCCCGGAGGTGCCGCACGCCTCCAGCGGACGCAGCGGGTTGTTCAGCCAGACGTCGCATCCCCAATACAACAGCCGGGCCATCGACATGTCGTAGTCGGGCAGGAAGGCGATGCGGTGGCGGACCCGCGGGCGGTCGGCGAAGCGCACCACCTGCTGGATCAGCGCCTTGCCGCCGTCGTCGGCGGGATGGGACTTCCCGGCCACGATGAGCTGGATCGGCCGTTGCTCGTCGAGCAGCAGTCGTTCCAGCCGGTCGGGATCGCGCAGCATCAGGGTCAGCCGCTTGTAGGTCGGCACCCGCCGCGCGAACCCGATGGTCAGCACGTCCGGGTCGAAGGCCGTCCCGATCCAGGCCAATTCGGCGTCCGCCGCGCCGCGCTCCAGCCACGATCGGCGCAGCCGCGCCCGGACGTCCTCGACCAGCAGCGAGCGCAACTGCGAGCGGATCCACCACAGGTGACCGGGGTCGACCTGCTGCAGCCGCTGCCAGACCGCGGGTTCGCTCAACGAGTCCGACCCGGCGAGCTCGCGGCCCAGCTCCAGCCACTGCGGTGCGGCCCAGGTGGGCGCGTGCACGCCGTTGGTGATCGACCCGATCGGCACCTCGCTCCGGTCGAACCCGGGCCACAGCTCGCTGAACATCGCCCGGCTCACCCGACCATGCAGCAGGGAGACGCCGTTGGCGCGCTGGGCCAGCCGCAGGCCCATGTAGGCCATGTTGAACTTCGCCGGGTCGGCCTCGGCGCCGAGCTCGAGGATCCGGGCGGTCGGCAGGCCCGGGAGCAACGTGGCCCCGAGTTGGTCGTCGAAGTAGCGCCGCACCATCTCCAGCGGGAACCGGTCGATACCGGCGGGCACCGGGGTGTGGGTGGTGAACACCGTGCTGGAGCGAACGACGGTCAGCGCGGTGTCGAAGTCCAGTCCCGAGTCCGTGACCAGCTCGCGGATGCGCTCCGCTCCGAGGAACCCGGCGTGTCCCTCGTTCATGTGGAACACCTCGGGCGCGGGCAGGCCCTCGTTGGCCGTGAACGCGCGGATCGCCCGCACCCCGCCGACGCCGGCCAGGATTTCCTGTTTGATGCGATGCTCCTGGTCGCCACCGTAGAGCCGGTCGGTGACGCCGCGCAGGTCGTGCTCGTTCTCGGGCACGTCGGAATCCAGCAGGAGCAGCGGCACGCGCCCCACCTGCGCGACCCAGACCCGGGCCCGCAGCTGCGCCGAGTCCGGCATGTTCAGCTCCACCAGCACCGGATCCCCGCTGGTGGTGTCGGTCAGGAGCCGCAGGGGAAGCCCCTGCGGATCCAGCGACGGGTAGGTCTCCATCTGCCAGCCGTCGGCGGTCAGAGATTGCCGGAAGTATCCGGAGCGGTAGTAGAGCCCCACGGCCACCAGCGGCACCCCCAGATCGGAGGCGGACTTCAGGTGGTCGCCGGCCAGGATTCCCAGACCACCCGAGTAGTTGGGCAACACCTCGGCGACGCCGAACTCCATGGAGAAGTACGCGATCGACGTCGCCATCTCCACCCCGGTGTCCTGCTGCTGGTACCACAGGGGACGGCTCAGGTAGTCGCGCAGGTCGGCAGCCAGGCCGTCGAGCCGGGTCAGGAACCCCTCGTCGACGGCCAGCTCGTCCAGCCGCGCCGGGTTCACCGCGCCCAGCAGCGCAACCGGATCGGAGCCGCACTGGGCCCACAACGTCGGGTCGATGGTGGCGAACAGGTCTTGGGTCGGCTTGTCCCACGACCACCTCAAGTTGGTGGAGAGCTGTTCGAGCGCGACCAGGCGCTCGGGCAGATGAGCACGGACGGTAAAGCGGCGGAGGGCTTTCACACGTCATTACCTTACTGAGGACGCCAACCGGCGCAGCGCAACCAACCCAGCGTTCACCTTCACCCGGTGTGGCCGGACACTAGGATGGGTATCGGGAGGAAATGGGGCGCGACGGGAGTTTCCAGGCGTGGTCCCCCACATCGAGAGAGTTCTCCCACGAGAGGCGTTCCGCGACGAGGAACCTGACGGTCTTGCCGCACGACTTGAACACCCGCGGCACGAGCAGCGTCCCGCTGACGAGGCGGGCAGATCGACTTCCCCGGGCGACGACTCGGTCCGGGGAGCGGGCGGAGGAGGAGCCGGGCGGATTGAACCCGCACGGATTGAACCCGGACGAATTGAACCCTGACGAATTGAACCCTGACGAATTGAACGGAGTGGTGGTGCCCGGTCGTATCGAGATCGATGACGTCCAGCCCGTCGTTTCCTGCGGCGCGTACCCTGCCAAGGCGGTGGTCGGCGAGGTCGTCCCGGTCAGCGCGGCGGTATGGCGCGAAGGCCACGACGCGGTGGCGGCCACCCTGGTGGTGCGTTACGTGGGGCAGCGCTACCCGCAGGTGACCGAGGTCCGTCAGATCAAGGCGGTCGAGGCTCCCGAAAGGCCGGCCGGGGCGCACGAGGCGGGCGCGCCCGACCCGCAGCGGGTCAAGCCGCAGCTGCTCCCCATGAGGATGGGCGAAGAACCCTACGTGTTCCATGGCCAGTTCACCCCCGACCGCGTCGGCCTGTGGATGTTCCGCGTGGACGGGTGGGGTGACCCGATCGCCTCGTGGAAGCACGGGCTGGTCGCCAAATTGGACGCCGGCCAGGGCGAAGCCGAGCTGTCCAACGACCTTGTGGTCGGCGCACGGCTGTTCGAGCGCGCCGCGGCCGGTGTGCCTCGCGCGCGCCGCGATCCGCTGCTGGCCGCGGCCGGGGCGTTGCGGGCCGCCGGCGATCCGGTCACCCGCACCGCGCCGGCCCTGGCGCCCGAGATCGACGAACTCCTCGCGGAGCATCCGTTGCGCGACCTGGTGACCCGTGGCGAACAGTTCGGGGTCTGGGTGGACCGGCCGCTGGCCCGCTTCGGCTCGTGGTACGAACTGTTTCCGCGCTCGACCGGTGGATGGGACGCTGACGGCACCCCGGTGCACGGCACCTTCGCCACGACGGCCGCGCAGCTTCCCCGCATCGCCGACATGGGGTTCGACGTCGTCTACCTTCCGCCGATCCATCCGATCGGCAAGGTACATCGCAAGGGCCGCAACAATTCCCCCACTGCCGCACCCGGGGACGTCGGCTCCCCGTGGGCGATCGGCAGCGACGAGGGCGGCCACGACGCGATCCACCCCAGTCTGGGCACCATCGACGACTTCGACGACTTCGTTTCCGCGACAAGGGCTCTGGGTATGGAGGTGGCGCTGGACCTGGCCCTGCAGTGCGCACCGGATCATCCCTGGGCCCGCGAACACCGGGAGTGGTTCACGGAGCTGCCGGATGGCACCATCGCCTACGCCGAGAACCCGCCGAAGAAATACCAGGACATATATCCGCTCAACTTCGACAACGACCCCGCCGGCCTGTACGACGAGGTTCTGCGCGTGTGTCGGCACTGGATCGACCACGGCGTCAAGATCTTTCGGGTCGACAACCCGCACACCAAGCCACCGAACTTCTGGGCCTGGCTGATAGCCCAGATCAAAGACCACGACCCCGACGTGCTTTTCCTCGCCGAGGCCTTCACGCCGCCGGCCCGCCAGTACGGGCTGGCCAAGCTCGGGTTCACCCAGTCCTACAGCTACTTCACCTGGCGGACGGCCAAGTGGGAGCTCACCGAATTCGGCAACGACATCGCGGCACTCGCCGACTTCCGCCGGCCGAACCTGTTCGTCAACACCCCCGACATCCTGCACGCGATACTGCAGCACAACGGCCCGGGCATGTTCGCCATCCGCGCCGTGCTTGCCGCGACGATGGGCCCGGCCTGGGGTATGTACTCCGGTTACGAACTCTTCGAGCACCGCGCGGTGCGGGAGGGCAGCGAGGAGTACCTGGACTCGGAGAAGTACGAACTGCGTCCCCGCGACTACGCGGGCGCACTCGCCGAGGGCCGGTCACTGGAGCCGTTCATCACGCAAATCAACGCGATCCGCCGGCTGCATCCGGCACTGCAGCAGCTGCGCACCATTCATTTTCACCACGTGGACAACGACGCGATGCTGGCCTACAGCAAGTTCGACCCGGCCACCGGCGACTGCGTGTTGGTGGTGGTGAGCCTCAACGCGTTCGGGCCCGAGGAAGCCACCCTGTGGTTAGACATGGCGGCATTGGGTATGGAGCCCTATGAGCGATTCTGGGTACGCGACGAGATAACAGGCCACGAATTCCAATGGGGACAAGCGAATTACGTCCGACTCGACCCTGCGCAAGCAGTCGCGCACATTATCAACATGCCCCTCTTGCCGAACGAATCCCGAAACACGCTGCTACGCAGGAGATGAACGCACCCGGAGGTGAAAGGGATATGAGCAGAGCCGACCAACTCGACGAAATGCACCTGGCGCCCGACCCACACGACCTGTCGCGCCTGGTGGCCGGCACGCACTACAACCCGCACAGCATTCTGGGCGCCCACGAGTACGCCGACCACACCGTCATCCGGGTGTTCAGACCGCATGCCACCGAGGTCGTCGCACTCGTCGGTGACGATCGGTTCCCCTTGCGCCACATCGAATCGGGCCTGTTCTCCGTGGCATTGCCTTTCACGGGCCTGATCGACTACCGGCTACAGATCAGCTACCAGGGCACCGATCCGTACACCGTCGCGGACGCCTACCGGTTCCTGCCCACCCTGGGCGAGATGGATCTGCACCTGTTCGGCGAAGGCCGCCACGAGCGACTCTGGGAAGTCCTGGGCGCCCATCCCCGCTCCTTCACCACGGCCGACGGTGCCGTGGACGGCGTCTCGTTCGCCGTGTGGGCGCCCAACGCCAAAGGGGTCAGCCTGATCGGGGAGTTCAACGGCTGGACGGGCACCGAGGCCCCCATGCGGGAGCTGGGCTCCTCGGGGGTGTGGGAGCTGTTCTGGCCCGGGTTCTCCGTCGAGGGTCTCTACAAGTTCCGCGTCCACGGCGCCGACGGCGTGGTGACCGAACGTGCCGACCCGATGGCCTTCGCCACCGAGGTGCCCCCGCACACCGCGTCGCGGGTGACGGTCAGCCGATACCGCTGGAGTGACGCGGACTGGATGACGCGGCGCGCCCAGCTCAACCCGGTGTTCGAGCCGATGAGCACCTACGAGGTGCACCTGGGCTCCTGGCGCCCGGGGCTCAGCTATCGCCAGCTCGCCGCGGAGCTGACGGAATACGTGGTGGAGCACGGGTTCACCCACGTCGAACTGCTGCCGGTCGCCGAGCACCCGTTCGCCGGCTCGTGGGGATACCAGGTCACGTCGTATTACGCGCCCACGTCGCGGTTCGGCACCCCCGACGAGTTCCGGGGACTCGTCGACGCCCTGCACCAAGCCGGCATCGGCGTCATCGTGGACTGGGTGCCCGCGCACTTCCCCAAGGACGCCTGGGCGCTGGGGAGGTTCGACGGCACCGCGCTCTACGAACATTCCGATCCGCGACGCGGCGAACAACTCGACTGGGGCACTTACGTGTTCGACTTCGGCCGCCGCGAGGTACGCAACTTCCTGGTGGCCAATGCGCTCTACTGGATCGAGGAGTTCCATGTCGACGGCCTGCGCGTGGACGCCGTCGCCTCGATGCTCTACCTGGATTACTCACGCCCGGCCGGCGGCTGGACACCCAACATCTACGGCGGCCGCGAGAACCTCGAGGCGGTCCAGTTCCTGCAGGAGATGAACGCCACGGTGCACAAGACGGCGCCGGGGATCGTCACCATCGCCGAGGAGTCGACGTCGTGGCCAGGCGTGACGCGTCCGACAAGTCTTGGCGGCCTGGGCTTTTCGATGAAGTGGAACATGGGCTGGATGCACGACACGCTGGACTACATCAGCCGCGACCCGGTCTATCGCAGCTACCACCACCACGAGATGACGTTCTCGATGCTCTACGCGTTCAGTGAGCACTACGTGCTGCCGATCAGCCACGACGAGGTGGTGCACGGCAAAGGCACGTTGTGGGGACGGATGCCGGGTAACAACCACGTCAAGGCCGCCGGCCTGCGCAGTCTGCTTGCCTACCAGTGGGCGCACCCGGGCAAGCAGTTGCTGTTCATGGGCCAGGAATTCGGCCAGCGCAACGAGTGGTCCGAGGAGCGCGGCCTGGATTGGTGGCAGCTCGACGAGCAGGGCTTCTCCAACGGCGTCCTGCGGCTGGTGCGCGACATCAACGCGATCTACCGCAGTCATCCGGCGCTGTGGAGCCAGGACACCATCCCGGACGGCTATTCCTGGATCGATGCCAATGACTCCGCCAACAACGTACTGAGTTTCCTGCGCTACGGAAGCGACGGTTCGGTCATGGCCTGCGTCTTCAACTTCGCGGGCTCCGAGCACAGCGGCTACCGGCTCGGCCTGCCGGTCGCCGGCCGGTGGCGCGAGGTGCTCAACACCGACGCCACGGACTACAGCGGCTCCGGCGTCGGCAACATGGGCGGCGTCGAGGCCACCGAAAACCCGTGGCACGGCCGGCCGGCGTCGGCGCTGCTGGTGCTGCCGCCGACGTCGGCGTTGTGGCTGGAGCCCGAGTAGCGCCAGCAGACGCAAAATCGCCCTGAACCGGAGGTTTCAGGGCGATTTTGCGTCTGCTCGCCAGCTCAGTACAGGGCGTTGGCGAGGTTGCGCCGGCCGGCGACGACCTCGGAATCGGCTGGATCGAAGAGTTCGAACAACTCGACCAGGCGGGTGCGCACCCTGGTGCGCTCGTCCCCGGATGTCTTGCGCACCAACGCGATCAGACGCTCGAATGCGGCGCCGACCTCCTGGTTGAGGATCTGCACATCGGCGGCCGCGAAGGCGGCGTCGATGTCGCCCGGCGCCGCGTCGGCGACCGCGACCGCGTCGGGGACCTGGGCCGTCGCGCGGGTGAGGAAGTCGATCTGCCTTATCGCGGCCTTCGCCTCGACGCTGCCGGGGTTGGCGTCCAGGATCGCCTGGTACGACGCCCTGGCGGCGTCGAAGTCGCCGGCCTCGAGTTGCTGGCGGGCCTGCAGCAGCTCCGGATCGGTTTCCGCGGACTCGCCCGAAGCCCCTGGGCCCCTGAGCTTGCCGTCGGTAGCCGAGAGCAGCGAGTCCACCCACCGGCGCAGCTGGTCGGCCGGCTGCACGCCCTCGAAGCTGGACAACGGCTGCCCGGCGGCCAACGCCACCACGGTCGGAACCGCCTCCACACCGAACGCCTGGGCCACCCGGGGCGCCGCCTCGACGTCCACCGTGGCCAGCGACCATTTGCCGTTGTCCTCGGCGGCCAGCGCGGACAGCGTTTCGGCCAGCTGGGCACATGCGTCGTTGCGCGGCAACCACAGCAACACCACGACCGGCAGTTCGCCGGACCGGATCAGCACCTCGTCTTCGAAATTGGCCTCGGTGACCTCGGTCACCCCGGGCGCCGCCGACGCCGCCCGGCCGCCGGGGCCACCTGCCGATGCTTTTTGCTGGGCGCGCTGCTTGAGGCCGGACAGGTCGACCGCACCAGCCAGCGCAGGCCCAATGGAGGATCGGGGACGCGTCACGCCGTCAAGTCTGTCATGCACATCGGTGCCCGATCCACCCGGTGGCGCGGACACACGCGCACAGCGAAAATCCGCCCGCCGGCCCGGCCGAAAGGCGCCTGAGCGGCCGATATGACGAACATCACAACCGCGCGCGGATGCCGTGCCGGCAACGCCGGCACATGCATCCCGACCCCGCCTACACCGTTACCCTATAAACATCA
>NZ_VMQU01000096.1 GCF_007714205.1 Mycobacterium helveticum
GGGGCAGGGGCAGGGGCAGCCACGCTCCAACGGGTGCTCGTATGCCGACTCCCCGCACCACGTGCCGATCCAGCGGATGGCCAACGTGTCTCTGCAACCCGCCGCCGAGGACATCGCCACCGCCGACCTGATCGGGCGCGTCGAGAACGGCATCTACATCGTCGGCGACAAGTCGTGGTCGATCGACATGCAGCGCTACAACTTTCAGTTCACCGGCCAGCGGTTCTTCCGGATCCGCGACGGCCGCCTGGACGGGCAATTGCGGGACGTCGCCTATCAGGCCACCACGACCGACTTCTGGAATTCCATGGAAGCCGTGGGCGGTGAGTCGACGTGGCGGCTCGGCGGCGCGTTCAACTGCGGAAAGGCCCAGCCCGGCCAGGTCGCCGCGGTCAGCCACGGTTGTCCGTCGGCGCTCTTTCGCGGCGTCAACGTGCTGAACACGCGTACGGAGGGCGGGCGATGATCACCGCCGGCGACGATGTAGAGCGAAGCGGTGCGCAGGAGCGGCGCCGATGATTACCGCGCAGCACGTCGTCAACATCGCGTTGGAGGAGGCGGCCCGGCTCGGGCGCGCCGACGAGACGATGGTGCTCGTCACCGAGCGGGTCGAGGCGACGCTGCGCTGGGCCGGCAATTCGATGACCACCAACGGGGTTTCGGTCAGCCGGCACATGACCGTGATCTCCATCGTGCGCGACGGGGAGAGCGCGCGCATCGGCACGATGGTGTCGGCCGAGGTGGACCCGCGGGTGATTCCCGGGCTGGTGGCCGCGTCCCAGGAGGCGGCCCGCTCCGCGCCGGAGGCCGGTGACGCCGCGCCCCTGATCGCCGACGCCGGGACGCCGGTCGACTGGGACGCGCCGGTGCCGGGCACCGGCGCCGAGGTGTTCGCCGACGTCGCCGCGTCGCTGAGCCGCGGCTTCGGCGGCGCCGACCGGTTGTACGGGTTCGCCCACCACAGCGTCGCGACGACGTTTCTGGCGTCGTCGACGGGGCTGCGCCGCCGCTACACCCAACCCACCGGTGCGGTGGAGATCAACGCCAAGCGGGGCGACGCCAGCGCCTGGGCGGGCATCGGCTCGGCCGACTTCGTCGACGTGCCCACCGACCTGCTGCTCGAGCAGCTGTCGACCAGGCTCGGGTGGGCACAGCGCCGCGTCGAGCTGCCCGCGGGACGCTACGAGACGATCATGCCCCCCTCGACGGTGGCCGACATGACGATCTACCTGGCGTGGTCGATGTCGGGCCGCGGCGCGCAGGAGGGCCGGACGGCTTTCTCGGCGCCCGGCGGCGGGACCCGGGTCGGGGAGCGGCTCACCGATCTGCCGTTGACGCTGTTCTCCGATCCGATGGCCCCCGGCCTGGCGTGCGCGCCGTTCGTCGCGGCGAGCAACTCCTCGGAGACGGTGTCGGTGTTCGACAACGGCATGGAGATCGGGCAGGTGGACTGGATCCGCAACGGGGTGATCAACGCGCTGGCCTATCCGCGGGCCACGGCCGCGAAGTTCGACGCCGACGTGGCCGTCGCCGCCGACAACCTGGTGATGACCGGCGGGTCGGCCGACCTCGCCGACCTGATCGCGGCCACCGAGCGCGGCCTGTTGCTGACCACGCTGTGGTACATCCGCGAGGTCGATCCCACCACGCTGCTGCTCACCGGGCTGACCCGCGACGGGGTGTACCTGATCGAGGACGGCGAGGTGACCGCGGCGGTCAACAACTTCCGGTTCAACGAGAGCCCGCTGGACCTGCTGCGGCGGGCCACCCAGGCCGGCGTCAGCGAGAAGACCTTGCCGCGGGAGTGGGGGGACTGGGTCACCCGGGCCGCGATGCCCTCGCTGCGGATACCGGATTTCCACATGTCGTCGGTGAGCCAGGCGCATTAGCCGATTGCCCCGCGGCCCGAAGCGTTCTAGCGTGTGACGAATGACGGCCCCGGCTTCGCTCGGACACGATCAGCTGACGAGGTTGGTGGCCCTGGCGCCGCGGTCGCCGGACGACGGTCGCATCGCGGCGCTGGTCCGCGGGGTGTGCGCGCGAACGATGTCGCTGCCGCCGCTGCCCGCGGCAGTCGAGGTGGGCGAACCCCGCTCAGAAGCCGAAGCCGTCGTCGCCGAATTCGCCGAGCAGTTCAGCGCCGACGTCTCGGCGATCACCGGCGAGCAACGGTCCCGGCTGTTAAACCGTTTGGGGGAGCGGACTTTCGGTGTCGTCATGGCGATATACGTCGCGGACTTCGCCCCGCGGGTGCGCGCCGGGTTGGAGGCCCTCGGCGTGGGCTCGGAGTATCTGGGCTGGGTGAACGGCCCGGTGACCTGGGACCACACCACCGATCCCGCCGATCTGGTGTTCAACGAGTTTCTGCCCGCGGTGGCCCGGATGCGCGCGCTCGACCCCGTCACCTCCGAGGTGGTCCGGCTGCGCGGCGCGGCCCAGCACAACTGCCGGCTGTGTAAGTCGCTGCGCGAGAGCAGCGCGCTCGAGGCCGGGGGCTCGGAGTCGCTGTATGAGGACATCGAGCGCTTCGCGACGTCAGCGCTGCTGGACGCACGTGCGAAAGCAGCGCTGCGGTACGCGGATGGGTTGATTTGGACGCCTGCGCACCTCGTCGCCGACGATGTCGCCGAGGTGCGCTCTCGGTTCTCGGTGGCCGAGGCTGTCGAGCTCACCTTCGATATCATGCGCAACGCCAGCAACAAGGTCGCCGTGTCGTTGGGTGCCGATGCCGCCCGGGTCGAGCAGGGTACCGAGCAATATCTGCTCGATGCCGACGGCCAGACCGTCTTGCGCTGACCTTGGGAGTGCGCGGCCGTGTCCGGGCAACACCTGCCGGCGGCCCCACGGTATGGTCTCCGCGTGCGGTGTCGCGGCTGGTTGCCTGCGGCAGTTGAGCGTTGGCGTGGGTGCGGTCTCCGGCAGCATCCCCGGACGTGAACCGGTTCACGTAATGGCCACCAGCCATTCACGTGCCCGCAATCGGGTGTTATCTCCGTTGCCCGCCGGTGTTTGGCTCCGGCCAGCTAAAATCTGGAATTGGCACCGATGCTGTTGGTGGCGGTGAACATACAGGGCAGCGCCACCTTTTTGTGACGATCATCGGCCGCCGCGCGACTGCTGGTCGGGGGTCGAATGACTTTGGGCACTGCATCACGCCGCACACGCGTTGAAAGCGGCTGCTTTGCCACGTAGAGAGAGGTTTTGACATGACAACCACTCGTTCACGCTCGCGCATGCGTGCGTTGTCGGTGGGGGCTGCCGGCGCCGGATTGATGGGCCTCATGGTGGGCCAGGGCGTCCTTTCGGCACCGCATGCATCGGCGGGATGCACGTTGAGCCAGCAGGACGAGCAGTACATCAACCTGCTGGCCCAGAACAAGATGATCCACGGCACCGACTTCAACGACTGCCACATGGTCGCCGAAGGCAAGTGGTTCGCCAACCAGGTGCGTACGGCATCCGATCCGCTGGCGACGGCCAAGTCCCTGGTGAAGATGGTGAACGACGGCACGCCGGCGGACTCGGCCCAGGCCGAGTTCGAGGTCGAGGCGGCGATCTACACCTACGCGCCCGACATGGTGCCCAAGATCAAGGACCAGTTCGCGCACCAACCCCTTCTACCGGAGGCCGCTTCGTAAACCTCCCGAGGGTTCCTTTCGCCTCCGGCGCCACGGGGAGGCGCGGGGTGCGAGCTCATCTCTGTGGCGAACGAACGGCATTGCCCGCGTGGCGATTCCAGTCCGGCCGCCACCAGAATACCGACAGGCTGCATGATTCCAGGACACGCCTGAGCTGGCGCCGCACGCCTGATCGGGTGTGAGCTGCATGCGCAGGCGGGTTGAGGTCCGCGGCATAATCGAAGCGATCGTAGCTAAATCAACTGCGGAAGAACATCTTTCGATTTTTTGGCTGCGGATGGCGTTCAGTCTTTTGGCGGCAGTGCGTGGAGGTTGGCGAGGATCTGCAGCGGGTCGTCGAAGTGCGCCCCAGTCTTGACGTCATTCAGCGACTTTGGTATTGGTGAATCCCTGTTCACGAGCCGGGCCACTGAGTCTGATAACTCGGGTTGACTTGCCTCGCATCAGCTTTCGGACTGTGCCACTGATATTGGTGCGCGGTGTGCTTCATCCGGTCAGTGCAAGGTCGCCGTCGTCGTCTTCGCGTTGCCAGCTACTGTAGGAGATGGTTCGTTGCACGATGCTGCCGTCGATGATCGAGTCCAGCCAGTGTTCGGCCTCAGCGCGGTCGGTGGTCACCATCAGAATGCTGCTGCTGCTGCTGTTCGGTGTCTGCACACCGTATTGGGTGATCAATCTACCTGTGCTGGGAATGCCCATGATCGACTCCGGTTGTTTCCTATTGGGGGCGTGAATGATTCGTCGTGGTCGTATCTGTCGACGGTAGGCGACTGCCGCCCGTTTGACACAGTTGTCAGGTGGGCGCGGCGGACCAGGGCTTCGGAGTCGATGATCAGCATGCTTTCGCCTTCCGGTCGGATCCAGCCGTGCTGAGTGAACTCGGTGAGGACTTTGTTGACCGCTTCGCAGGAGGCGCCGATCAGTTGGGCGATTTCTTCCTGGGTCAGGTTGTGGGTGACGTGCACCACACCGTTGTCCTGGGCGCCGAACCTTTGGGACAACCGGAGCAGTTCTTTGGCGACTCGGCCCGCGACATCGGCGAAAATCAGGTCGGACAGATCGTCTTCGGTGCGGCGCACGCGCCGAGCCAGCACGCGTAGCAGCCGCAACGCGAGCTCGGGGCGATCGGCGACCCATGCCCAAAAGGTGTTGCGGTGCATCGCGACGGCGTCCACGTCGGTGAGGGCGGTCGCGCTCGCCGAGCGCAGGCCGGGATCGACGATGGAGAGTTCACCGAACATGTCCGAGGGTCCTGCGATCGCCAGCAGATGGTGACGACCATCCGATGCGCGGCGGCCGAGCTTCACCTTGCCGGAGGTAACGATGTACAACTGATCGCCGCCCTCGCCTTCGCCGAAGATCGCCTGGCGGCGCGCGAAGTGTACGACCGGCAGTTCTGCAGTCAACGTAGCGATTACGGCAGGATCGACCGCATGGAAGATCCCAGCCCGGCCCAATATCGCGGTCATCGCGCTGCCTGCCGGATCGCGGACGGTACCGAGGGTTGCCGCAGCACGATGGGCAGCTCAAAACTCAGCGGAAACGCAGATGGCGGCTGGAGCGGGGGCGGTTCGGCGGCAAGTAGAAGATTCACAGTAATCCTGAACTTCGGAGCTCACCGGGACGTCCGGCCTGAGTGGCTGCCCGGTGAGGGCAGCGGGTCAGCGCAGATGTGGCCGCGGTCTGGCTGGCATCGCCCACCCCGGCGCGGTTACGCCGCATGGTGTGGCGCTGGTGTGGTCTCCACCGCGTGTCGGTTCTCAACAACAGGTACCGGTGGTCAGCTGGTGCAGCGCCTCGGGCACCGAACTCGCCGTGGGCAGGGAGGTGGCGCAGTCGGTGAGCCGAAGCACCCGGTTCACGGTGCGGCTGGGAACTATGGCCCAGGGCACCGCGGTAACTCGGCAGGCGTCATCGAGGGCGATCAACGTCGAGATAGCGCGCGCAGCAAAGAATTTGACGCCGCTCAGGTCGAGGATCAACGGATTGCCGACCAGTATTGGGCGACTTGCGAATTCGCGGACGCGGTCGCTGTTTGCGGCGTCGACTTCGCCGCTGATCGTCACCACCGTGGTCTGGTGGCGGCCGTGTTCCCGCATTCTTACTCGGTCGCCGTTGCCGATCGAGTCGTCGCGACCGGCGCAAAGGGTCTGAGCACTGCGGATGGGGGTTTGATGAATTTTCATGGTGTTTGGTGTGCTCGTTTCGGTCATGTCACGGCGGACTGTAGTTCGTGTTCGACTCGGGCGCCACCAAGTTACTGGCCGAAGCGGTCGACAACCCTTGAGCCGGTGCGGATGTCAGTCGCGACCGCATTGAGCAGTCCGCGCGGGATCGATCGCTCGATCGCTCAACGTCGACGTCCGCAACGGGTGTAGCACGATTTGCAGACTCAGGATGAGTGAGCAAGGAGCGCGTTGCCCGCGGATTTCCAGGGTGACACGAATTCAGATCAAGATATGGGCGGTTGGCTTCGCCTTTGCGATGCCACGGCCGCTAAGGCGGTGGCATCAGTCCCAGACCGGCTGCATGCTCAGCGCTCCCCATGTAACACGCTGATCCGAGCCTTGTCAATGCGTCGCGTTGACTCATTCACATGCCCCGCGTAGCCGCCTTCGTTGACTCATCTGACCCTGATTTTTCAGCCGGGTTTGTCATGACCTTGTTTGGTGGTCGGGTTGGTGGTGGCTGCGCTGTTGGGATTGGCTGATTGCGATCGAAAGCTTCTGGGCGGTAGCGCAAGCGGCGTTGCGCAGGTGCCGACGCCGGCGGTGACGCACCAGCCGGGCGGCGACGTTGAAAAACGCCGGGCGCAGTCGTTTGCCGCGCACTCGGCGGACTGCGCGGGGCAGCGCCAGGGCGCGCAGCCATCACCCGACGTTGTGCACCGGCGCGGCGGCCTGCCGGTACAGCCAGTCACCGAAGAACGGTTGCACGGGGGCGTGGATCATCCCGAAGTCGTTTTTGAGCGCCCGAATGGTGTCTTCGGGGACACCGCCGCGCAGCCGGTGATGGGCCTCGACGTTGGTGATGATCGCGTGCAGCCGCCAGCGATCAAGATCGTCGAAGGCCAGCTGCTCACCGCACCGTTTGGGTTGGCGGCGCACGATCAGCCGCACAACGCCCCACTTCCGCGCTGTGACGCGGCCCTCAATCCATAGCCGGCTGAAAAATCAGAGTCTGAAATGACCTTCCGAGCCTGAACCTCGCATCAATACCGTCCAACGTTGACGCTGCTTCGTCAATTCGATTGGTTGGGTCTCGAGTTCGAACACGGCATGCGCGACGACACCGGACGGCAGGGCGACACGCGCGGCCGCGGTTCCCCGACCGGGGCCGTCGAGTTGTCAATATCCGCGCGGTGCCGAAGCAGGGGCTCATCGATACCAAAGTCGCGGTCTGGTCGGCGCGCTGCCGCAGGAGTCGATTTCGAGGCTTCGGCTGTTCGGCCCGATCCGGGAATCCCAGCGCTCCCGCGCGACGTCTCTCTCGGTGCGGCTTTCCCTGTCTTTCGCGCTGATCATCAGGAGCGTATCGACACGTGACACATCGCCCGGCGCCGCGGCTGTCGTCACACTCGCGAGTGCGTGGTCGGGATCGAGGTGGAATGGGACGACCGGCAACACAATCGTATCGCCGCCATTATCAAGAACTTCGGCCGTGCGGGGCGGATGGCCGCGGCGTCCGTCAAGTTGGACGGCACTTCCGGCGGTGACGAGTTCAGCAGGCGCTGTTGCCCATTCGCTGAGTAGTGTACGCCACACGACTACCTGAGCCGACGGCTGATGGAACAGCTTCGACGGCGGCCAGCCCGGGGCTGACTGCGTGACACCACGGTGGCGCGGTCCGGTCGGGGTCCGCCGGACGCATGCGCGGGGGCCGCCGTTCCCGACCGGCGCGGCGCATGCTGGCGAATCGGCAGCGATTGGCGCATCATCACGCTATGAGACGCGAAGTGGGCGCCGAGATCGAAGTCGAAATCACCGAGCCCACCACGCTGGAGTTTCAGATTGCGATCGCCCCACATCCGCGCACCGAGGTCTTCGAGTCGCTGAGCTTCGTCCTGAACGGTCGGCCCGTCGAGCCTCTGGAAGTCAGCGGCGCACATGGCAACCGCATCCACAAGTTTGACGCAGCGGTGGGCGCATTGAGAGTCGACTACGCGGCGACGATCGTGGGTCAGACCGATCCGGCTCCGGTGACCGATTACGACCTTTCGATGTACCTGCGCCCCAGCCGCTACGCCGAAGCCGACAAGTTCTATGGCTTCGCCGCAACCGAGTTCGGCACCTACGGCGATTCGGCGACGCTGTTGGAGAATGTGAGCTCGTGGGTCGGCACCAGGTTGAACTACGTTCCCGGTTCAAGCGATCCGATCGACGGGGCGGTGGATACGTTGCTCGCCGGCGAAGGTGTGTGCCGCGACTTCGCGCATCTGGTGGTGGCGCTGCTGCGTGCGGTCAAGGTCCCGGCCCGCCTTGTGTCGGTGTATGCGCCTGGCTTGTATCCGATGGACTTTCACGCGGTGGCCGAAGCATACGTCAAGGGGCAATGGCGGGTGGTCGATGCGACGCTGCTGGCGCCCCGGCAAACCCTGGTCCGCATAGCCACCGGTCGTGATGCCTCCGACACCGCGTTTCTCGATAATCACAAGGGCCAGATCGAGCTCAAGCGACTGGTTGTCACCGCGGTCGTCGACGGGGACTTGCCTTCGGACTCGATCGACCAACTGGTTTCCATCCGCTGAAAACAGGCGTCCGGTCAGCTGATCACGACAACCGGCTGGCCTCGTTCTATCTGGACCGGCCGAGTAGTGTGGGGTCATTGGCGGTACCTCGTACCTGACTGTTCGAAGCCATGTCGTCGCCGAGTCGAATGAACTGGCCGTTTCGCGGTCAAGACGGGAGCGTCGCGATGACGCTGAAAACCGACCATATCGATGCCCGGCACCTGCATTCCCGACCGCTGCATACACCGCGCTTGAGGCTGAAGGCCAAGGCGCCCCAGAGCGGGTATGTCGACGGGGCTTGGTGGCCGCACAGTACGAACCTGACCGCGGAGTTGCCGGACCTGCTGTCGGTGCTCTCAGTTCGACTCGGACCGATTGGCCGCGTGATCTACAACGTGAACGAATGGGCCACGCCGCCTGTAAAGTTCGCGACCGGCGGGCGAATGGTTCGACTCGACGGGTACCGCCTCCAGCCGGCCAGCACCGTTGAAGTCTTGGGGCTCGATCGCACCAAGATCGTCTTGCTGGTCGTCTCGCCGAGTGCCGAGCCGGACCAGGCACACGCGATCATGATGATCGCAGCCAGCTCAGACAATGCCTCGCCCGTCGCGGGCCTGCTGATGATCAGCCCTGAAGAAAGGGAAACCCGCGGATAGACCCACGCGTTCGGCATCGCGCGAAATCATTGGCAATCAACTCGCCTCAAGCAGTGTGGCCCTCAAGCAGTGTGGCCCTCAAGCAGTGTGGCACAGTCCTAAACGCCGGGCATGCTGCAAAGTCGCGATCACCGCCAGGGTCGACTCGGCACCCTGGTTGCTGTCCACGCCGGCCGCCCGCAAGGCGTTGTATCCGCCACCTGTATCCGGGTCCCACATCGGCTCTCCCGCGTCGTTGTCGCCCATGAACCAGGCCGCTGCGGCCCTGACGCCGGCGAGCCAGGTCGGGTCGGTGTCGGTGGCGGCGGCGCGCGCGCACGCGTCGGCGAGCGTGGACACCTCGATGGGCAGTTGATCGAATCCGGGCCTGGTGTCCTCCGGGCCTCGACCCCCGACAGGGGTGGGAGACAGATGGCCGTCTGCCGTTTCGTATGCGACCAGCCATGCCAACAGATCGAGGCCACGTTGACGCAGCGTCGTGTCGGCGAGCGCGGCACCGGCGGTGATCATCGCCTCGGGCACAACGGCATTGGCGTAGGTCAGTCGAGGCTCGGGCCACGGCCAGGCCAGGTCTGTGTTCGGTGCAGGCACCGACGCGGCATAGTCTGTGAGCAGTGCGCGAGCCGCGCGGTGCGTTGGGTCGAAGGTGAGAAGTTCTGCAGCGCCGAGCGCCGCGAACGCCATCGCGCGCGATACCACCGACCGCTCCTGGGCGGCGCGCTCGAACTGCATGATGGCCGAGTGGCGGGCCCAGGCGACATTGCTGTGGGCGGCCGCGGTCCCCAGACCCCAGATGCACCGCCCCCAGGCGTCCTCCAGACCCGGCTCGTCGACCCACCTTCCGGTGCTGTCCATCCGATTGCGGCATGCGCCGTTGAGGTCCTGCGCGTCGTTCAAGAACCGCAGCGCAACACCGGCCAGGCCGTTCAGCATTCGGTCGGGGCCATGGTCTCGCGTGGCGACAACAAGCACCCGCGCCACGTCGTCGGTGCAGTAGCCGCGTTCGGGCAGTGGCTCGGCGAGGCGCGCGTGCTGCACGGTGCCACGACGGTCCGTCAGCCGCAGCAGGTGATCGAACATCGGGGCTGGTGCCGTGGTGGTCATACCCGTGCGCGTCGCTGCGCCAGGATCCGATGAGCCAGGCCCAGATACGCACGCGCGACGAGTGGCCAAGCCATCTCCGGCGCTAACCTCCTGGCCTCGGCGGCCATGGCACCGGCGAGGCGCGGCTCTGTCAGCACCCGTCGCAGGGCGCACGCCAGCGCATCGGGGTCGTCATGCGCGACGACAATGCCGGCCCCGGTGGCGAGCAGTTCGACGGCATGCGGGAACGCGGTAGCGACGACCGGGCGGCCGCTCGCGATTGCGTCGACCAGAGCGCTGGAGGTCACCTGATCGGTCGAGTCGTAGGGCAAGGCCACGACCGCCGCGGACTGGACGAGGGCGGTCAGCATCGCAACGTTGCGATAACCCGTATCGAAGCACACCGAATCCGCGACGCCGCTGCGCAGCGCCTGGTCTATCCGGGCATTGCGGTACGCCTCGCCGTCGGTGGCCAGCACCTCCGGGTGCGTTTGACCCGCAACCAGGTACCGCGGCCGGCCGGGCAGATTATTGAGCGACCCCATTGCCTCGATCACGCGCTCGATGCCCTTACCCGGGCCCAGCAGGCCCCGGGTCAACACGATGGGTCGCCCGCTCCGCACGCAAGGGGCCTTTGTCGGGACAGTCGCGCCATGGGGGATGGTGGTGACTTTGCGGTGGTCGATGTCGAAGCGTCCACGCAGCCGTTGGCCGGCCCCCTCCGACATCACGATCACCTGGTCCACCCGTGCGGCGACGGCTTCGAACACCGAACGCTGTTGTCGCCTGGGATCTTTCAGGATAGTATGAGCGATCAGGATCGATGGGACGCGCAGTCCTTCGATGATCCCCATGACTCCGTCGTCGTCGACGCCTCCGTAGCTGTCGTACTCGTGCTGGATGATGGCGATGTCGCTCTGATTCAGCAACTCGGCGCAGGCCCTAACCGATGCCGCTGAGCCGTTGACCAGCTCTCCGACGACACGCGTACTCGAGGACGGCGGGCCGTCGGACACTCGCACAACGCTGACGTCGGCACCATTGGTGCTCAAGCCGTGGGCCAGAGCGGCGCTGAACGCCGCCAGCCCGAATGGTGTCGGTGGATACTTACCCAGAATGCCGAAACTCGGTGCGTCAGAAAACCCTTGTCCCTCAGGGGGATCGATCAACGACAGAAATCTAGACGAGGCGGTCAAGGTGATCCCAGCTAGAGGTGGTCACCTGCGTACCCGGCGTGAGCGGTTGCTCGGTGCGATCAGTTGTGTACGGCTGACTCAGCCCGGGCTGCCTGGATTTCCAACTCCTTTGAGGATACACCCCCAATTCGTCGGTGCGACGCGCCTGCGGACCCACTAACTCCTTGCGGTGGGGTACAATCGGGGCACCGGGACCGACCAGGCCCCCATGATGAAGGGGTCTGCGATGTCCGATAGGTCGCCCCGACAAGCCATGAGCAAGAAGTCCGGAAAGTCTTTGAAGGAGAAACGGGCCGACAAGCACGTCAAGGTAGCCCTCCGTGCCGCGGTCAACGAGGCGTTAACTCGCACTGAGAAGCGCTGAGGGGCAATACCGTTCGTTTGCGTCATTGGACCCTGAAGTCATTCTCCGTAATTGCCACCAGTTGGTCCGTCCCCGTGGCGAGTCGAGTTCCAGTGGTTCACACGCCGACCGACCCCGTCCGGGGCGAAGCATCCCGGCGATGCGGTATCAGGCGGCGTTCGCTTACTTCTTCTCGTCCTCGGGCTTGCTCAGCGCCCGGTCCGCGCTGCGCACAATGCTGCGGTGGAACTTGTACTGCGCGTCGACGAGCTGGTCAGCCAATTCGATGGCGGCGTCAACGATCTTCTTGCGCAGCGGTTGTACGGAGCCAGGAAGGGCCTGATCGGCGGTGTCACGGAACCTCCGCAAAGCCTTGGTCGCGGCCTCCGTGCCGGCCTTGGCCGAATCACGCACCTCGTCGACCAGTTCGGCCGTTCGGGGCGCCACCGCCTTCTTCTCACTGCCGTGGGTCATATCCGAGTCTCCCGAATCGCTTTCGTCATTTTCCTGCTATGCCAACCCGAGGTTAACCGACTTCGGCGGTCGGCCCATACGGCCGAAGGTCACACATTGGACAGCCGAAGGTCCGCATGCTCAGGCCGCACCACCCGGAGAGCCCCGCTGCACCGGCCTTTCAGCGCCGGATGGCGATGTCCAGTTGATCACCGGGGACTGGGGCCGTCGAGGAGGCGGACGGCTGGGCTGGCCGCCCCGCCGCGCGGGCCAGCGCGATCGCGTGGCAGTCGATGCGCCCCACAGCATGCCGAGTCGCAGGCCATGCGCTCGGATGGGGACTTAGGGCCCTTGCCGTGTCGTGAAGCACCGGAGCACGATTGGATTCGTTGCCAAGCAAGGCGCCGCAGAGGTATGCGGAAAATGGCTGCGGTCGAGGGCAGTTATGCATTCGTGCCCTGGAAATCCCGCCAGTTCGCACCAGAACGGTCGTTCGGCGAGGGCATGACACCGCTTGATGGGCCGTACCGGCCAGACCATCGGCAAGACCTGAGATCTCCTGGTCTTCTGGGGTTATCGACCCGAAAACACGTGCGTCGACTTCGAAGGAGTGGGAATGAACAAAGACCAAGCAGACCAATTCGAGCACGAGCTCATGCAGCCGCTCGCGCAGGCCCTTCGTACCAGGCTGGGTGCGGCAGGGGAAGTCCGCGTCAACAACGAGCCGCACCTGATCAGCGGTGAGAGGGTTGTGTATGCGACCTGGCTTGAAGTCGTGCTCACGGATGCGCGCACCGATGTCATCTTCAGGCCCCTCGGCCGCGAAGACTTCTCAGCGGTCTGGCAATGGGGAAAGAACGGCCGATTCATCTTCCCGATTCCGCAAGGCGACGTCGATCGCTGCGACGGCGCCCGAGCGTCCATTGACGCTGTGGCCGAGCGCATCCTCCAAACCGCGAGTATGTGGCACGCGGAGCCGCCCGACTCGTTTGGCTGGTCGGACACCTGAAAGCAGCCGTTGCGGCGGTGGGCGGATCTGTCTTAGCGAGGCTGTTGGCGCTGTTGCACGCTCAAACCTCGTCGATGCCCCGCTTCGCCGATGTGTTCGCGCCCGTCGCTACGCCAATGGCGGATCGCTGCGATTGCCGTCTTGAGCCCGCGCCGGCGGCCCGTCGCCGGGTCGGTGCCCGCGAAGCCGGGTTCCAGCGCGGCGAACATTCGCTCGCTGCGGGTCTCCGGCGCGTCGTCGGCGGTGTCGCGCAGGTAGCGGTCGGGCAGCGACAGTTTCGCGATGGTGCGCCAGGTCTTGCCGTACTGCAGCAGAAACGAGCCCGTGGTGTAGGGCAGGTCGTACTTGTCGCAGAGCGCGCGCACGCGCACCGAGATCTCGTGCAGCCGGTTGCTGGGCAGGTCGGGATAGAGGTGATGCTCGATCTGGTGGCACAGGTTGCCGCTCATGAACCGCAGCGCGGGCCCGGCGTCGAAGTTGGCGCTGCCCAGCATCTGGCGCAGGTACCACTGGCCCCGGGTTTCGCCGGCGATGTCGGTCATGTCGGTCTTGGTGAACTTCTCGGCGCCGTCGGGGAAATGGCCGCAGAAGATGACCGCGTTGGCCCACACGTTGCGGATCACGTTGGCCAGCGCGTTGGCCGTCAGCGTCGACCGGTACGTCGCCCCCGGCGAGAGCGCGGTCAGCGCCGGGAAGGCGACGTAGTCCTTGAGCACCTGCCTTCCCGCCTTGCCTGAAAACTCGCGCACCTGCTGCAGGGTGGTTTCGCGTTCCGGGCCGCGTTCGAGGATTTTGGCGAAATCGATTGTCTGCAAGCCGATTCCCCATTCGAATCCAACTGCGAGGATGGCGTTGAACAGCAGGTTGCCGATGTTGAAGGGCTCCCAGGGCTGGTCACGGGTGACATGCAGGACGAAGTAGCCCACGTCGTCATCCATGTCCAGGATGTTGGTGTACTTGTGGTGCTGGAAGTTGTGGCTGGAGCGCCAGTGTTTTGACGCCGCACTCATATCCCATTCCCATGTCGAGGAGTGGATCTCGGGATCGTTCATCCAGTTCCACTGGCCGTGCATGACATTGTGGCCGATCTCCATGTTCTCGACGATCTTGGCCAGAGCAAGGGTCACCGTTCCCGCCCACCACGCAGAGCGTTTCGCACTACCGGCCAGCATGAGTCGGCCGGCTACTTCAAGGGCCCGTTGCGCGGCGACGGTGCGGCGGATGTAGCGCGCGTCGCGCTCGCCACGCGAATCCTCGATGTCCAAGCGGATCGCGTCCAGTTCAACGGCCAGATTCTCGATGTCGGTGTCGGTCAGGTGGGCGAAGGCCGGAATGTCCGTAATCGCCATCGTTTTTGCTGCCTTTCGTCGGGCTTGTCTCTCGGTTCGCCAGCGTTCACCGGCACCGAAGTACTCGGAACCACCACGGCGGCTGCGGCACTCGCCGCCGACCGGAGCCCGAAATGACAGGCGCGGTGATTTTTCTGATCGTTGACGCGACAGCCGACCGAACTGCGGCTTCGGCTGCAGATGATCAGCGGGTTCTGCGGTACCTTACTGGGTGGCGGACTCAGGTCTGGTGGGCCTCCGCATTCCGAGCTGATGAGCGACTTTGCATGCTGTCTCGGGCGCAACGGCGCACAGCCGAACTCGCTTCCCCACTGGCTGATGGACTCCGCAATGACGTCGCTACGCTACGCCTCTTGGGCACCTCGGGCCAGTTACCCGCCCGGTGCGGTGCGGTCGCCGTGGTGATTCGGGGGCCGGCTGGTCTGCACCCTTCGTTGCCATGCTTGACGCCGCCGCCTCCCGGTAGCGTCCGGCGGCGATCTTCAGGGGGTAGTCCCGTGCACCGAACTTTGGTTGCTGCGCCCGCCGGCGCCAGCGGCGCGCCTCGGTGGCTTATTACCTGCGGGCATGTACCATCAACAGGCCTGACGTGCGTGACACCTCGCTTCGGCCGGAGTGATGGACCATCTTGAGTCTGCTTACAGGGGCAGGCTCTGCCGCGGCGGCACCCGCAGTATTTGCTCGCCCGGCGATCTCGGTCCGGACATCGCGGCTCAAATCCGACATGTGCAACGCTTCACTCGGGCAAGGGCGGCCCACGGTTGAACGTCTCGACTCGCGGTCGGGGGTCAACCACGGCGCCGCGGCGCCGGAACCAAAGGAGCCGTCTTGAGCCAATTCACCGAAACGATGTGTCGCACCGCCCAGACGAGTTCGAAGGGCATGGTCACCGGGGAGCCGACTTGCCCCGTCCGGCATACCTGGGGTGAGGTGCACGAGCGGGCCCGTCGGATCGCAGGTGGCCTGGCCATAGCCGGCGTCGGCCGCGGTGATGCCGTCCCGGTGCTGGCGGGTGCTCCGGCCGAGATCGCGCCGGCCGGGCAGGGAATCTGGATGCGCGGCGCCAGCCTCACCATGATCCACCAGCCCACCCCGCGCACCGACCTTGGACGCTGGGCCGACGAGACCATTGCCGTCATCGAGATGATCGGCGCCAAAACGGTCGTCATCTCGGAGCCGTTCATGGCCGCGGGCCCACTACTGTCGCAGCTGGGCATGCGAGTGCTCACGATCGACGAACTGCTCGCCAGCGCCCCGATCGATCCGATCGAGACCGCCGACGACGACGTTGCGCTGCTGCAGTTGACGTCGGGTTCTACCGGGTCGCCCAAAGCCGTGCAGGTCTTACACCGCAATGTCGTATCAAACGCCGAGGCGATGTTCGTCGGCGCCAAAGTCGACATCGACACCGACGTGATCGTGAGCTGGCTGCCACTGTTCCACGATATGGGCCTTACCGGCTTCTTAACCGTGCCAATGTATTTCGGAGCAGAGCTAGTCAAGGTCACTCCGATGGACTTTCTGCGCGACACGTTGCTGTGGGCCAAGCTCATCGACAAATACAAGGGCACGATGACCGCGGCGCCAAACTTCGCCTACACGCTGTTCGCCAGACGCCTTCGCAAACTGGCCCGGCCCGGCCAATTCGACCTGTCCAGCCTGCGGTGGGCGCTGTCGGGCGCCGAACAAGTCGAACCCGCCGATATCGAAACCCTCTGCGAAGCCGGGAAACCTTTCGGGCTACGGCCCGAGGCGATCCTGCCGGCGTACGGCATGGCCGAGACGACCGTGGCGGTGTCGTTCACTGAGTGCGGCGCAGGCCTGGTGGTCGACGAGGTCGACGCGGACCTGCTCGCCGTACTGCACCGAGCCGTCCCGGCGACCAAGGGAAAGACCCGGCGCCTGGCCACGCTGGGCCGCCCGCTGCAGGGACTGCAGGCCCGCGTCGTCGACGACGACGGCAACATCCTGCCCGCCCGGGGTGTCGGCGTCATCCACGTGCGCGGAGAATCCGTGACGCAGGGCTACGCGACGATGGGCGGTTTTGTTGCGGCGCAAGATGACCGGGGTTGGTATGACACCGGCGACCTCGGCTACCTCACCGAGACCGGCCAGATCGTCGTCTGCGGTCGGGTCAAGGACGTGATCATCATGGCCGGCCGCAACATCTACCCGACCGACATCGAACGCGCCGCCGGACGCGTCTCCGGGGTCCGGCCCGGTTGCGCCGTGGCGGTGCGCCTGGACGCCGGGCATTCGCGGGAGACGTTCGCTGTCGCGGTGGAGTCCGACAATTGGCAGGATTCCGCCGAGGTGCGCCGCATCGAGCATGAAGTTGTCCACGAGGTAGTTGCCGAGGTCGACGTCCGGCCCCGCAACGTCATTGTGCTCGAGCCGGGGATGATTCCCAAGACCCCGTCGGGGAAGCTGCGGCGCAGCCATACGTTGGCGCTGATCGACTGACTGCTCGGGGGCGCGAAAAGTGGATTCGTCCTGCACAGGGGCGATGACGCGCTCGATAATGCCGCGTGCGAGAAGGCTGTAGCCCTGAGAAGGCTGTAGCCCTGAGAAGACTATAGCCCTGAGACCTGCTGGGACGCCTGATCCCGGGATTGGCGCTCGGTCCGCACTGGCGCGGCAGCGTGGGCATCGGTTTTCACATCGCAGGACTGAGGCTGTCAGTTCCAAGCAGCTGTGAAAGTTGTTGTAATACAGTCCGATTCACTCGGTAATACACCCACGATGCACGCCGTTCGCTGTCCAGGAGCCCTGCGGTGCGCAGGACCTTGAGGTGATGGGAGATGGTGGGCTGGGTCAGTTCAATCCCTGCCGACAAGTCGCAGACGCAGGCTTCGCCGCCCTCGTGGCTGGCCACTACGCTCAGCAGGCGCAACCGCACCGGGTCGGACAGGGCCTTCAGCTTGGCCGCCAACTGTGTGGCCGCTTCAGCCGAGAGCGGCTCGCGCGCAAGCGGGGCGAAGACACATTTCGGCGCTGCGGCCGGCGGCACTCGCGATTTCGACACACATCGATATTGGCTGATATCGATGCGGTGAGCAAGCAATCAGTAGTCAAGATGAGCGGGCAGAGCCTGGCGGGCGGAATGACGCGCGGCTAGAGCCGAGTGTTTCCGGGTCGGCCGGCACCGTGCACACCTCCCACTGCTGTCCGCCTGGCCCGGTCGTCCAGACCGTGTCTTGAGTGCCAAAGCAGCAGGCCGTGCCGATCTCGATCCCAGGTGGTGCAGGATGCCGCCCTTCCCGGGGCTCACTAACGACACCAGCTTCAGCGGTGGCTCGGCGATGGCGAAATCGGCGCAGCCGGGCTTGCGTTTGGCGGGCTCGGTAGTGAACAGCTGCGCGTAGAACGCGATCGCGTCATCGAGGTTGTCGACGTTGAGGGCGCCCACCGCGTCGCAATAGCCGCACTCTGCGCCGTCCTCGACCCGAGTTGCTGCGAATGACTTCGCGCCACCGCAGGTAGGCACGTGATAAGCCGGCACGTGATGCGGCCTCGCGCATATCGTGTCAGTGAACGCCAAGTGACAAGTTTATCGGATCCTGCCGGGGGCCCTTGATCTTTTCCTGATAGCTCAGTAGAAGTTGACTTAATGAGCATTGAGCTACGCACGGTCGCGGCGCGGCGAGTGCAGATTCATGCCGCTTTGGCCGACCCCGGCCGCCTGGTCATTGTCGACCGGATGCTGGTTGCGGACGCATCACCCATGGAGCTTCAGACCGCGCTATCGATGTCGTCGAGCCTGATCGCCCACCATCTGGGGGTACTCGAGGGTGCGGGCATCGTGCGCCGCGTCCGTTCGGAAGGCGATCGTCGTCGCAGCTACCTGCAATTGATTCCCGAGTCGCTGGATTTGCTGGTGCCCGCGACGACGTGGCGTGCCAAGCGGGTGGTGTTTGTCTGCACCCAGAATTCGGCACGCAGCCAATTAGCCGTGGCGGTGTGGAATCGCCGCAGCTCGCTGCCGGCAACCTCGGCCGGGACTCATCCCGCCGCTGAGGTACACCCGGGTGCGTTGGCTGCCGCGGCGCGCCGAAAGCTGCCGATGCGGCCGCACATCCCTCGCCATCTCGATGACGTCGTCAAGCCGACCGACGTGATCGTCACGGTCTGCGATAACGCCCACGAAGAACTGCCCGCCGACAGCCGGCGACTGCATTGGTCCATCCCCGACCCCGTGCGCATCGGCCGGACCGATGCCTTCGATCGCGCCGTCGACGAGCTCATCGTGCGTACCGCTCGGTTTGCTGCTTCGGCGGAGGCGCAACCAGCAACCGGGCAAACGACGTCGCGCAACGCGCGCCGTCGCACAGGCATCGCCTCCGGCACGACACAGCAATAGCGCATGCGCCGACGACCGAAGGAAACTACCGTGCACATTTCGCCCAAGCGACCCCTGAGCGCGCTGAGCGTGCTGGCTGTCATCGTGTTGGTGCTTTCGGCGTGCTCCCGTGAACACTCCACCCCTTCATATGCCACCCAGGTGAAAGTGGACTGCGGCGGCAAGCAGATGTTGAAGGCCAGCGGCTCCAGCGCGCAGGCCAACGCGATGCCCGGCTTCGTCAAAGCCTACGAGAAGGCCTGTCCCGGGCATACGCTCGCCTACACATCGAACGGCTCGGGCGCCGGAGTGCGGGAATTTCTATCAGGCCAAACCGATTTCGGCGGCTCAGACTCGCCGCTGGCCGGAGACGAATACACCACGGCCAAGCAGCGGTGCGGCTCGGATGCCTGGAATCTGCCAGTGGTGTTCGGCCCTTTGGCGATCACCTACAACCTGTATGTCGTCAACCGGCTGACGCTCGACGCCCTGACCCTGGCGAAAATCTTCAACGGCACCATCACCCGATGGGACGACCCCGCGATCAAGGCACTCAACGGCGAGGAGATGCCCCCCGAACCGATCCGCGTGGTGTTCCGCAGCGACCCCTCGGGCACCACCGATAACTTTCAGCACTACCTCGATGCCGCCTCCAGCGGCGCGTGGGGCAAGGGGACCGGCAAGGTGTTCAACGGCGGGGTCGGCGAGGGCGCCCCGGGCAACGAAGGCACCTCGGCCATGGTGAAGGACACCGAGGGCGCGATCACCTACAACGAATATTCTTTCGCTCAACAGCAGCGGCTCTTTGCGGCCAGGATCGTGACCTCGGCCGGGCCGGACCCGGTGGTCATCAACGCTGACACGGTCGGCAAGACGATTGCTGCTGCGCGGATCTCGGGTCAGGGCAACAACATGGTGTTGGACACCTTGTCGTTCTATAAGCCCACCCAGCCCGGTGCGTACCCGATGCTGCTGGCGACCTACGAGGTGGTCTGCTCGAAGTACGCCGACCCCCAGACCGGGGCGGCGGTGCGAGCGTTCCTGCAATCCACCGTCGGGCCGGGCCAAGTCGACCTGGAAAATTACGGATACTTCGCGTTGCCCGCACAGTTCCAGTCGAAAGTCGCCAGCGCCGTCAACGCGATCAGCTGAGACGTCATACCGCTCACCTAATCCCCGGCACACGGCGCCGCTTCGCCACCGCGGCGCGCACGACACATCAGGAGACAAACCCATGACCGCTCGTCATATCGTCTCGATCGGTGGCAGTGATGCCGGCATCAGTGCGGCGCTGCGCGCCCGGGAACTCGACCCCACCACCGATGTCACCGTGGTCGTCGCCGACGCCTATCCCAATTTCTCCATCTGCGGCATCCCGTACTACCTCTCCGGGGAAGTCGCCCATTGGTCCGACCTGGCCCATCGCAGCTCCGCCGACCTGGCCGCCACCGGGATGCGGGTGCTCACCGACACCCGCGCCACCGGCATCAATGCCGAGGCGCACACCCTCGACATTCTCGACTCCAACGGCGTCCCGCAGCAGCTTTCCTTCGATGCCCTGATCGTGGGAACCGGCGCCGTCAGCGTCCGCCCGCCCATCCCCGGGATCACCGGCCCCGACGCGCTCGGCCCCGCCGACGGTGTGCACCTGCTGCATTCCATGAGCGACACCTTCGCCGTGATGGACTCCCTGCAGCGACGCGAGCCTGCCACTGCGGCAATCGTCGGCGCGGGCTACATCGGCCTCGAGATGGCCGAAGCCCTGACCTCCCGCGGCATCCGCGTCACCCAGATCGAAGCGCTGCCCGAAGTTCTGCCCACTGTCGACCCCGAACTCGGCGCCCTCGTGCATGCCGAACTCGAACGCCACGGTGTCGAAGTGCTCACCGACACCGCGGTCACCGCCATCACCCGCAACGACACCGGCGCACTGAGCGTCACCGCCAGTCAAGACGGCCAAAAACTTTCGTGCACAGTCGATTTCGTGCTCGTCGTGGTCGGAGTCCGGCCCGACACCGAACTTGCCGCCGACGCCGGTGTCAACCTGGGAGTCAGGGGCGCCATTGTTGTCGACGAAGCCATGCGCACCAACGTGCTCGACATCTTCGCCGCCGGCGATTGCGTGCACACCCACCACCGGCTCTTGGGCACCACCTGGCTACCGCTGGGCACCACCGCTCACAAACAAGGCCGCGTGGCCGGCGAGAACGCGCTCGGCGGCCACGCACACTTCGCGGGTAGCCTTGGCACCCAAGTGGTCAAGGTTTTCGATCTCGTCGCCGCCCGCACCGGTCTGACCCTGATTTTTCAGCCGGCTTGTGATGATCTTGTTTTCGGTGATCTGGTTGATGGTGGCTGCGCGCTGA
>NZ_VMQU01000097.1 GCF_007714205.1 Mycobacterium helveticum
GGCCGGCACACCCGCGTAGCCGCCGATCGCGGCGGGCTTGGGGAACGACTGGTTCGGGGTGCCCTTGAGCGCGCCGTCCATGGTCGCCTTCCAGATGTCCGATGGCAGCCCCGACCCGTACACCGGCGCGCCCGACGCGGTCACCAGCGGCTCGTCGCCTTTCACGGTGCCGACCCATACCGCCGTCGACAGCGACGGCGTGTAGCCGACCATCCAGGCGTCCTTGTCGGCCTTGGTGTCACCCAGCTGCGTGGTGCCCGTCTTGGCCGCCGACGTCCGACCGCCCGCCAGGTTGTGGCCGCGCGAGTAGGCCGCGATCGGTTCCATCGCGGCGGTCACGTTGTCGGCAACGGCACTGTCGATGCGCTTTTCGCCGCTGTTGTCGGAGTTGCCGGCGTCGAAGAGGACCTGGCCGTCGGCATTGACGACCTTCTGCACGAAATGCGGACGGTGGTAGACGCCGGAGTCGGCCAGCGTCGCGTAGGCCGACGCCATGTCGATCGGCCGGGTCTCGTACTGGCCGAGCACGATCCCGTTGTTGGGTGGTCCGCCCTTGCCGTCTTCGGACAGCGTGTGTTCGACGCCGGGGAAGCTCTTCGCGACGCCCGCCTGGTGGGCGGCGTCGGCGACGGCCTGCGGCCCGCCTTTGAGTTTGAGCATCAGCCGGTAGTAGGAGGTGTTCAGCGACTGCTTGAGTGCCTGGGCGATGTTGCAGGTCCCGCAGCTCTCGCCGTCGACGTTGGTGATCTTGATGCCGTCGACCGTCAGCGGGGAGCTGTCCACCTGGTAGCCCAGCCCGATGCCCTGCTCCAGCGCGGCGATCAGGCAGAACACCTTGAACGACGAGCCCGTCTGCAGACCGGCCTGCGCGAAGTCGAAACCGTTGGCGTCGGGACCGCCGTAGTAGGCGCGGATCGCGCCGTCGTGCGGGTCGATCGACACCACGGCGGCCCGCATGTCGGGGTTCTGCCCGTCGAGGTATTTGGCCACCGCCTTCTCCGCGGCCTGCTGGGCCTTCGGTTCGATGGTGGTGGTGACCTGCAGACCCTGGGTGTTCAGGGTCTGCTCGTCGATGTTGAACAGCTCCATCAGCTCTTTGGTCACCTGGCGCTCGATCAGCCCGTTGGGGCCGGTCGTCTGGTTCTCCGCGCGGGCTTGCTCGGGCGGCACGGTCTCGGGAAACACCTGCGCGGCACGATCATTCGACGACAGCGCCTTGGTCTCCACCATGCCGTCGAGCACCCAGTTCCAGCGGGCCCTCGCGCCCTTGGGGTCGATGGCGGGATCCAGCGTGGACGGCCGCCGGATCAGCGCGGCCAGCAGCGCCCCCTCGGAGACGGTGAGCTGCTCGACGGGCTTGTCGAAATACGCCTTGGCGGCCGCCGAGATCCCGTAGGCGCCCCGGCCGAAATAGATGATGTTCAGGTAGGCCTGCAGGACGTCGTCCTTGGACCACTCCCCCGACATCTTCGTGGCGATGACCAGTTCCTTGGCCTTGCGCATCAGGCCGCTGAGCCCGTGCTGGGCCGAACCGACCAGCGCGTTCTTGACGTACTGCTGGGTGATCGTCGATCCGCCCTGCAGGCCGCCGCTACCGAACAGGTCGTGATTGATCGCGCGCGCGAAGGCGGCGAAGTCGAACCCGGGGTTGGAGTAGAAGTTGCGGTCCTCGGCGGCGATCACCGCCTGGCGCACGTGCACCGGCACCTGGTTGATGTTGACGTCGACCCGATTGCCCTCCGGCGGAACGATTCTGGCGATCTCCGAGCCGTCGCTGGCCAAGATGGTCGAGACCTGGTTGGTCCGGATGTCACCCGGCCTGGGGATGTCGACGATGAAGTACGCCATGGCGAACGTCACGAGTGGCAACAGCACCAGCACCGCGGCGGCGAGGTAGGCCGCCCGCCGCACCCAGCGCCAATTGACCCGCTCCGCCCAACTCGAGCCGGGGCCCGGGCCGGGTGGGCGCTCACCGGGTCCGCCCGGGCCGCCCCGGCGGGGCGGTGGTGGGGGTCCCGACGCGGCGTGCCGCCCGGACAGCGGCCGGTCCGGCCGGCCGTCGAGGGCGGCCTTGACCTCCTCGATGGGATCCGGGTCCCGCTGCCGCAGCGCCGAGGGCGGGTTGTCCAAGGCGGCCTTGACCGCGTCGATGGGGTCCGGCCGCCGTGGGGACCAGTCGTCGGTGACGGGCGGCAGTATCGTCGTCACCCGGTCGTCGGGGGAGACCGGACGCCGCCGGCCGGGCCCCGGACGTTCGGAGCCCTCGGGGCGGTCTGCGCTCGCGTGCTTGCCGAAACGCCCAGCCTCCGACCCGTCCGCGTCGGTGGACGACTGTTCGTGGCGGCCTTCGTTATTCAATGGCGGTGCGGGCGCCGTTGCGTGCCCTGCGCGTCCCGCGGGTGCCCTTCGGTGGCCGCGTCGCGCCGAGCACGTACGACTTGACTAGGTGATTCCAGCTGCAGGTGCGGCATACCTCGACCACGTGGACCTTGAACTCGTCGAAGCGCGTCGCCAGCAAGACCAGCTCCTCGGCCGTGCGGGCCGACCCCGACACCGCGCCCAGATGCTCACCGAACACCCACGACACCAGCGTGAGCTGCTCCTTGCGGCAGATCGGGCACATCACCTGGCTCGGTTTCCCGTGAAACTTCGCGGCGCGCAACAAGTACGGGTTCGCGTCGCAAACCTCGGACACCCCCGTGCGGCCCGAATAGACCTCGGCCAGCAGGGAGCGCCGCCGAAGCGCGTAGTCCACCACCTGTCGCTGCAGTCGCACGCCCCCCAGAGTACGTCGCCATCCGCCCCACTGATACGCGGCAAGCTGTCGTCCGGCGCATTGGTCCGCCCTTGCCCGGGTCGGCCGCCGGCGGATTCGGTGCCGGACCGCGGCGGCGCTTCTATGCTCATCGACGCGGCGAAATGGCTGCGCGCAACGCTGGGCGGTTCGCCGACGGCGGCGGCTACCTCGCCTTCGCCGGGGACGGGACCGTCAAGCGGGTGAACTACCCGTCGTCGTGACGGCGGACCGGCCTCACCGAGCCCCGCCCCGGCGTGAACATCGGTCGAATGCCACCCCAATCCCAGGTGGTGCCGGGGCGAATGGTCGGTGTTGTGGCGAATATATCGACGCGATAGGATAACCCGAGCCGTCGCGCCGTCGTAATTGTGCATGCAAAGGAGGTGATTCGATGCTGGAGCTCGCCATCCTGGGTCTTCTGATCGAATCGCCGATGCACGGCTACGAATTGCGTAAGCGGCTGACCGGCCTTCTCGGTGCGTTCCGGGCGTTCTCGTACGGTTCGCTCTACCCGGCTTTACGGCGCATGCAAGCCGACGGGTTGATCGCCGAGGATGCCGCCCCGACCGGCACCCCGGTCCGGCGGGCTCGCCGGGTCTACCGACTGACCGACGAGGGTCGCCGACGCTTCGGTGAGCTGGTCGCCGACACCGGTCCGCACAACTACACCGACGACGGCTTCGGGGTACACCTGGCGTTCTTCAACCGCACTCCGGCGGAGGCCCGGATGCGGATCCTGGAAGGCCGCCGCCGTCAGGTGGAGGAACGTCGCGAGGGCCTGCGCGAAGCCGTGGCACGGGCCGGCAGCTCGTTCGACCGCTACACCCGGCAGCTCCACCAGCTCGGACTCGAGTCCAGCGAACGCGAGGTCAAGTGGCTCAACGAGCTCATCGCCGCCGAGCGGGCAGCGCCTGGCCTGTCCGAACAAACGTAATCCCCTGCACGAAACACACGACAGCCGAGAGACGCGAGGCTCAACAGTTATGAGGTTAGGAGAACGCTCTATGACCGAGCACAACCCGTCAGGGGCGCTGACGGAGGTACGAGTCGCCATCGTCGGCGTCGGAAACTGCGCGTCCTCGCTGGTCCAGGGCGTCGAGTACTACCAGAACGCCGATGAAACGTCGACGGTCCCGGGCCTCATGCACGTCCGGTTCGGCCCGTACCACGTGCGCGACGTGAAGTTCGTCGCCGCGTTCGACGTCGACGCCAAGAAGGTCGGCTTCGACCTGTCGGACGCGATCTTCGCCTCGGAGAACAACACGATCAAGATCGCCGACGTGGCCCCGACCAACGTGGTGGTGCAGCGCGGACCCACCCTCGACGGGATCGGCAAGTACTACGCCGACACCATCGAGCTCTCCGACGTCGAGCCCGTCGACGTCGTGCAGGTGCTGCGCGACGCCCAGGTCGACGTTCTGGTGTCCTACCTGCCGGTGGGCTCGGAGGAGGCCGACAAGTTCTACGCCCAGTGCTGCATCGACGCCGGCGTGGCGTTCGTGAACGCGCTGCCGGTGTTCATCGCCTCCGACCCGGTGTGGGCCAAGAAGTTCGCCGACGCGGGAGTTCCGATCGTCGGCGACGACATCAAGAGCCAGGTCGGTGCGACCATCACCCACCGGGTCATGGCCAAGCTGTTCGAGGACCGCGGCGTGCAACTGGACCGCACCATGCAGCTCAACGTGGGCGGCAACATGGACTTCCTCAACATGCTCGAGCGCGAGCGGCTGGAGTCCAAGAAGATCTCCAAGACCCAGGCCGTGACCTCCAACCTGCACCGCGAGTTCAACACCAAGGACGTCCACATCGGCCCGTCGGATCACGTCAGCTGGCTGGACGACCGCAAGTGGGCCTACGTGCGGCTGGAGGGCCGTGCCTTCGGCGACGTGCCGCTGAACCTCGAGTACAAGCTCGAGGTGTGGGACTCGCCGAACTCCGCGGGCGTCATCATCGACGCGGTGCGGGCGGCCAAGCTCGCCAAGGACCGCGGCATCGGCGGCCCGGTTGTCCCCGCCTCGGCCTACCTGATGAAGAGCCCGCCGCAGCAGCTGCCCGACGACGTGGCGCGCAGCCAGCTGGAAGAGTTCATCATCGGCGCCGACTAGCGCGTTCCTCGATGCCGGGCGCGGGCTCCGGGGACGACCCGGGGGCCGTTGGCCTTGCCCGGGGCCCGCGTCCGGCGCATCATCGACAGACTGCTGTGCAGTCGCTTAGCATCATGTCTCGATGAGCGTGCAACCGGCAGCGTTCCTGCGAACGACCCTGCCCCTCGACCTGTCCCGGCTCCCTGAACTCGACAGCGGCCGCTACCACTCGATCTGGCTCCCCGATCACATGGTCAGCTTCTGGCCCGATTCCCTGTGGACCCCGGAGTTCACCGACCTCGCCACCGCTTCCCCGTCGCCGCACCGCCACCTCGACGGGCTGGCGGTCGCCGCCGCGGCCGCCGTGCTGACCGACAACGTCCCGCTCGTCAGCGCCGTCGTCGACACGGTGCGCCGCCACCCGTGCCTGCTGGCGCAGACGGCGCTGACCATCGACCACCTCGCCGGGGGGCGTTTCATCCTCGGCCTGGGCAGCGGCGAGAGCGAGAACACGGTGCCCTACGGCTTCGACTTCTCCCGGCCGGTCGCCCGTTTCGAGGAGGCGCTGAGCGTCATCCGGCTGCTCTGGGCGAGCGACGGCCCCGTCGACTTCGGCGGGCAGTTCTACTCCCTGCACCACGCCCGGTTGGACACCGAACCCTACGCCGGGCGGTTCCCGCCGATCTGGATCGGCGCCAGCGGGCCGCGCATGCTCGACATCGCCGGCCGCCACGCGGACGGGTGGTGGCCGGCCGGCGCCTGGACACCGGAGCACTACGCCGAAATGCTCTCGGCGGTCAGGGCCTCCGCCGAACGCGCCGGCCGCGACCCGATGGCGATCACGCCCTGCTTCATCCAGGTGTGCCTGATCGGCGAGGACGACGACACGCTCGCCGAGATCCTGCGGGCGCCCCTGGTCCAGGCATTCCTGCTGCAGGTCTCCGCGGAGACGTTGCGCGGCTTCGGGTTCGAGCACCCCATGGGTGCGGGCTGGCGCGGCTTCCAGGACATCGACCCCGCGGCGCTGCCCCGCGAGCGAATCCTCGAGTTCCTGGGCAACGTGCAACCCGAGATGGTCCTGGCCGTCGTCCCGCACGGCACCCCCGAACAGGTCGCCGAGATCGTCAAGACGTACGTGGACGCGGGCCTGCAGGTGCCCAAGATCCTCGACTACGGCGCCATGGCCGGCCTGAATTACGCCGAGGCCTCGGCGGTCAACGTCCGCGCGACCGAGGACGAATTGCTGCGGCTGTGCGGGAGCCTGGCGTGACCGCGTCGTTGAACGCCGCGGCACTGCTGGACGCCGCGCAGGCCGAAACAAGGTTGCGCGACTACGGCGACCCGACGTTGCCGCAACGCTTCGCCGTCGCCGTCGACCGGCTCAACGCACTCGGCATGGACGCCGACGGTGTGCGCGAGGCGGGCCGGGTGTGCCATGGGCTGCTGACCTCGCGGCTGGAGTTCATCGAGGACCGCAACCGCCATCCCGTCGGCGACGAGGTGATCGAGTCGCCGATGTTCGTCACCGGCGAACCGCGTTCGGGCACCACACTCATGCACGCGCTGATGTCCGTCGACCCGCACGCGCGGGCGATGCGCTTCTGGGAGGTGATGTATCCGTCGCCGCCGCCGGGCCTGGCCGGTCCGGACGATCCCCGCCGCGGGCGGGCCGATGCCGACTGGCGCGAGATCAACGCCAAGATGCCCAAGTGGCTGCACAGCCATCCTTACAACGACATGCTCGGTGACGGCCTGCCGGAGGACGAACGCACCTGGGCGTTCGACTTCCGGGTCATGACGCCCACCGCGTGGTGGCGGGTGCCGATGCAGTCGCTGGTCGCCGGGCTGCCGACCGATGCGGCGGCGCAGTACCGGCTGCACAAGGGCATGCTGCAGCAGCTGCAATACCGGCGCCCACGGAAGTATTGGGTGCTCAAGGGTTTTCACGGGTCCCGGCTCCAGGAGCTGTTCGACACCTACCCCGACGCCCGGCTGGTGTGGCTGCACCGCGACCCTGTGCAGGTCGCCGCGTCGCGCACCATGATGATGGCCGACATCGCCGAAGGCATCGTCGGCCCGGTCGACCTGCACGCCGAAGCCAAAAAGCACCTCGAGATGACCCGCGCCGGCATCGCCAACACCATGAGCAACCCGCTGGTCGACGATCCGCGCATCCTGCACGTCCGCTACACCGACTTCATCGCCGACCCCGTCGCCACCGTGCGGCGCTACTACACGTTCTGCGGCCGGGATCTGACGGCCGGCGCCGAGACGGCGATGCGGGAGTATCTGGCCGGCAACCGCGGCGACCGCCACGGCAAATTCACCTACTCGACCCGGCTGCTGACCGACATCGGCGAAGACCTCGACGCCCTGCACGCCGAGTTCCGGCCCTTCCGCGAACGCTTCGGCGTCGCGATCGAGAACCGGGTCTGACCCCATGCCGGCCCACCAGCGCCTGTCGGTGCACAGCATCACCTTCTACGGCGCCGCCCTGTCCGAGCTTCAGACGCACTGGAAGACGCTCGGGCTGTCCCGGCTGAGTGTGCTGGACGATCAACTGCTCGACCCGGCATTCCCAGACCTGGTGCAGCGCAACGACTACACGGTCGAGGCGGTCTGCCACGTGTTCGGAGGCGGCAGCCTGGCGAGCGACCCGCAATCCGCGCGGGACGCGCTGTGCGCCGTGATCGATGCCGCCGCCGGTGTGGGCGCGCGCACCGTCTACCTGCTCACCGGGGGGCGCGGGGGGCTCACCTGGAGCCAAGCGGCCCAACGCTTTTCGGCCATGGTCGCGCCGTGCGTCGCGCGGGCACGGGCGGCCGGGGTGGCCCTGGCGATCGAGAACGCGTCCAGCCTGTACGCCGACATCCACCTCGCCCACACGTTGCGCGACACGCTCACCCTGGCCGAGATGTCCGGGCTGGACATCTGCATCGACGTGTTCCACTGCTGGGCCGAGGGCGATTTCGAGGCGATGGTGCGGCACGCGCTGCCGCGCGCCGCGCTCGTCCAGCTCAGCGACTACGTGCTCGGCGACCGGGCGCTGCCGGGCCGGGCCGTGCCCGGCGACGGCGCCATCCCCCTCGAGGCGTTCGTCGCCGGCGTTCTTGCCGGGGGCTACTCCCGCGGCTTCGACCTGGAACTCATCGGCCCCCGCATCGAGCGGGAGGGCCGGCTCGAATCCGCCTCGCGCGCTTGTGATGTCGTCGGCGAGATGCTCGACAGACTGGGGGCATGAGCATGGCGTACGGCGACGGCCCCGACGACGCGGCGCTGCGGGCGGCGTGGAGCGAATTCTGCGCGGCGCTGCAGCGCGCCGGCGACCGGGTCTTCAAGGACGCCAACCCCGCCTCGGGAGCCCAGCGCGCCGACGCGTTCCGCTTCCTCACCCAAAACCTGGGTCAGGCGTTCGATCTGGCGCTGGAAACCCGCGACACGCGCTACCCGGTGCTGCACACCTTCTGCGGCCCGACCCGCAAGCTCGGCGGCGACTGCGCCGACTTCACCTACCAGCAGGCCTGGATCGACGGGGAATCGACCTACCGGCTCACGGGGACGCGCGGCACGTCGAGGTTCTTCAACGTCACGGTCCACGGGCCGCGCACCCCCGGGCCTGGCGTGCTGCACGAGCCCTTCGGCGACACGCCGGAGGCCAACCTGCCCGGCCATCAGCTCCGCGTCGACGAGGACGGTACGTTCGAGCTCCACATCGGCGGCCCCGAACGCGGCCCGAACTGGCTGCCCACCACCCCGGGCTCGCGAAAGCTGTTCATCCGCCAGGGTTTTGACCGGTGGGACGAGATACCGGCCCGGATGCGCATCGAGCGTGTCGACATGGCCTCCCCCAAGCCGCTGCCCACACCTGCCGGCATGGCCGAGGCGATGGGCTGGGCCGGTGACTTCGTCACCGGCCTGATGTCCGACTGGCCCGAGTTCCCGTTCGCCTACGGTGGCGTCGACGCCGACCACCCCAACGCCTTCCCGCGCGTCGGGTCCACCGACGCCGACGGCAGGCGCGGCCGGGCCGCGGCCAACATGTACTGGGAGCTGGCCCCCGACGAGGCGCTGATCGTCGAGTTCGACGCCCACGACGGGCTGTGGATGTTCACCAACATGGGCGCGTTCTTCAACAGCATGGACTACCTCTACCGGTCGGTCAGCTACACGCCGAGCCGCACCAGGGTCGACCGCGACGGACGCATCCGCCTCGTCATGGCGCATTGCGATCCCGGCGTGCACAACTGGCTGGACACCCAGGGCTTCCAACGCGGCAACCTGACCTACCGGCACATGCTCGACGGGGAGCCCGTCGTGCTCGACACCCGGAGGGTCACGTTCGCCGGGTTGCCGGCCGCGCTTCCCGACGACACCGCCATGGTGAGCGCGGCGGAACGCACGGCCGCGATGTGGGAACGGTTCCACGGCATTCGGCGGCGCTATCCCCTCTAGCGGGAGTTTCCGCCCTGTGTAGTTGAGCGGCGTGTTTTTTGTTGTGGTGCTTGGTTTTTGGTTGCTTAGGTGTATTACCCATAGATGCCGTCGATTGTGGGGAAGCGCCGTGGCCAGCACACGTACTACTACCTGGTCGAATCGGCACGTGTCGACGGCAAGCCGCGGATCGTGTCGCAGGAATATTTGGGCACCGCCGAGGAGGTGCTGGCCAAGCTGGCGGGCGCGGGCAGCGGCGAACCGGTACGCAGCCAGCACAAGCGGTTCGGTGATCTGGCCGGGGTGTGGTCGGTGCTGCAGCGGCTCGGTGTGGTCGAGATGGTGGACTCGGTCGCCCCGCGACGGGGCGACTCCGCACTGTCGGTGGGCACCTACATCGCGTTGGCCACGGCCAACCGGGTCGTGGCGCCGTGCTCGAAGTTGGCGTTCGCCGACTGGTGGGCAACCACCGCCGGGTCACGGTGGGTCAAGACGCCACGCGGGGCGTTGGATCACCGCCGGTTCTGGGATGCGATGGATCACCTGGACACCGAAGCGCTGCGCCGCATCGAAACGGAGTTGGGGCGGCGGATGGTCACCGAGTTCGGCCTGGACCTGTCCGGGCTGGTGCTGGACATGACCAACTTCGCCACCTACATCGACTCGGCCAACGAGCGTGCCCCGATCGCCCAGCGCGGCAAGGCCAAACAAAAACGCATGGACCTGCGGCTGGTCGGGTTGGCGCTGGTCGTGACCCGCGACGGTGGCGTGCCGTGGTGTCGCACGCCTACCCCGGCGACCGCCCCGACGTCACCCAATTCCCCACGGTGGTCGCCGAACTGGTGGCCCGGTATCAACAGTTGAGCAGCTCGGTGGAGTCGTTGACGGTGGTCTACGACGCCGGGCAGAACTCGGCCGACAACCACACCGTCATCGAAGGCTCCGGGCTGGGGTTCGTCGGATCATTGCCACCGTCGGACCATCCCGATCTGCTCGCGATACCCCGGGCAACCTACGTCGGTGTCGATGACGACCGCTACCCCGGCCTGACCTGCGTCGACACCGAGGTGACCGCACTCGGGGTTACCCGCCGCGCGGTGCTCACCCACTCCCCGACGCTGCACGCCGCGCAGTCACGAGGCTTCGATCAAACCCTGGCAAAAGCACGGAAACGTTTGACCGAACTGCAATCCCGCCTCGCGCGGGGCAAGACTCGGCGGGGCCGCGACGCCGTCGAAGCCGACATCGCCGCCATGCTCAAGCCACGCTGGGTGAGCGAAATCCTCTCCGTCACCTTGACCGGCGAGGACCCCTCGACGTTGCGGTTGACGTGGCGCACCGACCACAACGCCCGAAACCGGTTGGAAAGCAGAATCTTCGGCAAACGTATCCTGTTCACCAACCGCAACACCTGGAGCGTCGGCGATGTGGTCGCAGCCTACCGCTCCCAATCCGAGGTCGAGGCCGGATTCCGCCAACAAAAAGGCCCCCACGTCGTCTCGTTCGCACCGATGCACCACTGGACCGACCAGAAAATCCGGGTCCACGTCTTCTACAGCGTCCTGGCCTTGGCCGTGGCCCACCTCATGCGCCGCCAAGCCGACCAAGCCGGCCTGCACATGTCGGTGCGCGAACTGCTCCACGAACTCGCCGGCATCGAAGAAACCGTGCTGCTCTACCACGACGGCGGCAAAGGATGCCCCCGCGCCCGCCGCATGCTCACCGACACCACCCCCACCCAAGACCACCTCGCCGACCTATTCACCATCCACCGCTACGCACCCACCCGCTAACCAGCACAAACACAGTCGTGGGTAATACACCCACCACCCTCAAAAATCGCCACTGACCAGCACCAACAGCACTGATCAACCATCAAGGGCGGAAACTCCCGCTAGATGAATAATTCCGAGGGTTCAGTGGTCGTAGGCGGTCAGTGATCGCAGCGTCGGTTGGCCGTGTTGGTCGTTGTGCCATATTGCTGCGGTGAGGGCGAGGATGCGTTGCAGGACGCGGGACGCGACGCCGGCGATGGTGCGCCCACCGTGGCGTTCGAGGTCGAGTTGTGCTTTGAGGGTGTTGTTGATCGACTCGATGACCTGCCGTAACGGTTTGAAAAAGCGTTGTCCGGCGCGGGGCTTCTCGCCTTGTCGAGCCGGGCGCAGCAGTTCAATACCGGCGTCAGCGAGGGTGGCTTCGAACTGGCTGCCGTAGTAGTTCTTGTCGGCCATCAACGTCTGAGCAGGATGGGTCGCGAGCAGGTTCGGGTCGGCGTCAAACATCCCGAGCAGAGTTTCGCGTTCGTCGGCCTTGGCGCCGGTCAGCGCGAACGCCACCGGCAGTCCCGACAAGGTGCACAGCAGATGCAAGCGCAGTCCCCAGAAATAGCGCGAGTGCGACGCGCAGTAGCCGTATTCGGCCCACCCGGCCAGATCGGACCGTTTCGCGGTCTCCCGCGAGCGACCGCACTGGACCGGGGTGGAGTCAACGACCCACACGTCGTCGGTAGAGCACGACGTGCGCGCAACCAGGTGCGCCATCACCGCGCGCAGCATCCCGGCCGCCGCGCGGACCCGTCTGGTGTAGCCCGATTGTGTTGGTAGATAAGGAAACAGCCCGCGCAGACGGCCGCGCGCGTAGCGCAGCCACCTGGCCTCGGAGGTGAATCCGAGCAGTGCTTGGGCCACCACCAGGGTGACCAGTTCGGCGTCGCCGAGACGAGGGGTGATCCCGACCTTCGGACGCCATGGCCGATGCTGCGGATTGTCGATCAGGAAATCATCGGTGGTGACGTACAGTGCGGTAACGAGGATGTCCAGGTCAGCGTCCACGAGGGCCTCCGGGCTCGAGTTGGTTATCCAACGCCGATCCTGGACACCCTCACCCCCCAATTCACAGCAGCCACACCAGTAACACCCCTTGGAATTACTTATCTAGACGGCGGGCCCCTCCAGACGGCGGGGCTAGTGTCAGAGACCGTGACCGAGATGTCCGAGGACGAACTGATCGCGCTGTCCGAGTTCTCCCTGCTGTCCGAGAACGCCGAGCAGGCCGGCGTGTCCGGGCCGCCGCCCGAGGTGGAGCGGGTCGACTCGGGCGCCGGCGACCACAGGGTCAGCGCGCTGCGCTGGGGCCCCACTCCCCCGCGGATCGTGTTCCTGCACGGCGGCGGGCAGAACGCGCACACCTGGGACACCGTGATCGTCGGGCTCGGCGAGCCGGCGCTGGCCGTCGACCTGCCCGGTCACGGCCATTCCGCGTGGCGCGAGGACGGCGACTACTCGCCCCGGAACAACGCGGAAAGCCTGCTGCCGATGCTGCGCGAGCACGCGCCGACGGCCGAGCTCGTGGTCGGCATGTCGCTGGGCGGGCTGACGGCGGTGCGGGTGGCGGCGCTGGCGCCCGACCTCGTCGACGAACTCGTGCTGATCGACGTCACTCCGTCGGCGCTGCAACGTCATTCCGAGATGACCAGGGAGCAGCAGGGCACGGTGGCCCTGATGCACGGGGAACGGGAGTTCCCCAGCTTCCGGGCCATGCTGGACCTGACCATCGCGGCCGCGCCGCACCGCGAGCCCAAGGCGCTGCGCCGCGGCGTGTTCCACAACTCGCGCCGGCTGGACAACGGCAACTGGACGTGGCGCTACGACGCCATCCGGGTGTTCCCCGACTTCGTCGGCCTGTGGGACGACGTCGATGCGCTGGCCGCGCCCGTGACGCTGATTCGCGGCGGATCGTCGGGCTTCGTCAGCGACGAGGACGCGGCCGAACTCGGCAGGCGCGCAAGGCATTTCCGCGGCGTCCACGTCGTCGACAACTCCGGGCACTCGGTGCAGAGCGACCAGCCGCGCGCGCTGATCGACCTGCTGCGCGCGGTGCGGGGCGCCCGCTGAGCTTACGGTGGGTGGTATGACTCCCCTCCTCCCCGTTCGTATCGGCGTGCAGTTGCAGCCCCAGCACGCCCCGCACTACGGCCAAATCCGTGACGCCGTCCGCCGCTGCGAGGACATCGGTGTCGACGTCGCGTTCAACTGGGACCACTTCTTCCCGCTGTTCGGCGATCCCGACGGGGCCCACTTCGAATGCTGGACGATGCTGGGGGCCTGGGCCGAGCAGACGTCGCGCATCCAGATCGGTGCGCTGGTGACGTGCAACTCGTACCGGAATCCGGAGCTGCTGGCCGACATGGCCCGCACCGTCGACCACATCAGCGACGGCCGCCTCATCCTGGGCATCGGTTCCGGCTGGAAACGAAAGGACTACGACGAGTACGGCTACGAGTTCGGCACGGCGGGCAGCCGCCTCGACGACCTGGCGGCCGCACTGCCGCGGATCAAAGACCGGCTGGCCAAGCTGAAACCGCGGCCGACCCGCGCCATCCCGATCCTGATCGGTGGCGGCGGCGAGCGTAAGACCTTGCGGCTGGTCGCCCAGCACGCCGAGATCTGGCACAGCTTCACCTCCGCCGACGACTTCGCGGCGAAGTCGGACGTGCTCGCCCGGCACTGCGCCGACGTCGGCCGCGACCCGTCGGAGATCGAACGCTCCGCCGCGGTGGACAGCGGCGACGGGCTCGTCGCCAACGCCGAAGCGCTGGTCGGGCACGGTGTCACGATGCTGACCGTGGGCTGCGACGGCCCGGACTACGATCTGAGCGCCGCCGCAGAGCTGTGCAAGTGGCGCGACAGCCGGGGATAGCCGACACGCCGGCACCCCCGTGTCTGCCCCGGCTTCATCGGCCCGACATCTGGAAGCACGCGCCAAGACATGAGAAACTTCACAGCGCTGGCCGGCTGGCCGACGGTGGTTGAAAGAGACGCGAGAACAGATGCCGAAGAAGTACGGGGTCAAGGAGAAAGACCAGGTTGTCGCGCACGTCCTGCATCTGCTGCTGACGGGGAAGCTGCGCAGCGGCGACCGCGTCGACCGCAACGAGATCGCCGTCGGCCTGGGCGTCAGTCGCGTTCCGATCCAGGAGGCGCTGGTCCAGCTCGAACACGACGGCATCGTGTCGACCCGCTATCACCGGGGCGCGTTCGTCGAGCGGTTCGACGAAGCCACCGTGCTCGAGCATTACGAACTCGAGGGCCTGCTCAACGGCATCGCCTCCGCGCGCGCGGCCGCCAACCCGACGCCGCGGATCCTGGGCCGGCTCGACGCGCTGCTGCGGTCGCTGCGGGCCGCGAAGGATCCGCGGACGTTCTTCGCCGCGGCCGCGGAATACCGGCGCACCGTGAACGACGAGTATGCGGGACCGCGGTTGCACGCCATGATCCGCGCCTCCCAGCAACTGATCCCCGGCGCGTTCAAGGTGAGCTACCAGGGCGGCCACGGCGACGTGTTGCCGTTCTATGAGGACGAGACCGCGGCGATACACCGGCGCGATCCCGAAGCCGCGCGGGCGGCGTGCGTCGGCCGCTCCTACGGCACGGCCCAGGCGATGCTGGCCGAGCTGTCCCGGCGCAGGGTCTTCACCGCACCCGACGACATCGGCCCCGTCACCGCCGAGCCCGTTCCGGCGCTCGCCGGCTCCGACGTGCTCCGCAGCGAACCGTCGATCGCGCTCTGAGCGGTCCGCGGCGGACCGAGCCACCAGCGGGTCGATACGGTGGCAGTGATGACTTCGTGGAGGCAGCCCGGGCGCTGGGCTTCAGCTATCCGGCCGCGATGCGGCTGGTGGTGGTGCCGCAGGGCGTCCGGCGCGTGTTGCCGGCCCTGGTCAACCAGTTCATCGCGCTGTTGAAGGCCTCGGCGCTGGTGTACTTCCTGGGCCTGGTCGCCGACCAGCGAGAGCTGTTTCAGGTGGGCCGTGACCTCAACGCGCAGACCGGCAACCTGTCGCCGCTCGCGGCCGCCGGGCTCTTCTACCTGAGTTTGACTGTGCCCCTGACCCATTTGGTGAACCACATCGACACCCGGCTGCGCCGCGGCCGCGCGCCGTCCGAACCGGCGGCCGACACCGGGATGGCGTTCGACCAGGAGATGACGTGATCGCCGCCGCGGCGGGCCGCCCGTCGGTGTCGTTGGCGGCCAGGGGCATTCACCAGACCCTCGGCGGGGTGGCGGTGCTGCGCGGCGTCGACGTCGACGTTCCCGCGGGCAGCACGACGGCTGTGGTCGGACCGTCCGGGTCGGGTAAGTCGACGCTGCTGCGCAGCCTGAACCGGTTGCACGAACCCGACGGCGGCGACATCCTGCTGGACGGCCGGGTTGGAGCACAAGGCCGGCGCGCGTCCCGGCACGCTGTCCGGCGGCCTCGGCGCTGGACCCGGACATGGTCAGGGGCGTCCTGGAACTCATCGCCGCCCTAGGCGCCGAAGGCATGACCATGATCGTCGTCACCCACGAGATGGGGTTTGCCCGCTCCGCCTCCGACACCGTCGTTTTCATGGATCACGGCGAAGTCGTGGAATCGGGTCCGCCCGCCCAGATCTTCGAAGCCGCGCACACGGAGCGCCTGCGGCGCTTCCTCGACCAAGTTCTTTGACGATCTAAAAATAGTCGCCGCGAGCTACCTCTTCGGCACCCCCCATCGGGTTACACTGGGCGGATTATGGCGGAAAGCGAGTCGACCGCGGCCGAGGTCACGGAGCTGGCTGAAGGTTTGCACCGCGCTCTGTCCAAGCTTTTCTCGATCCTGCGCCGCGGCGACCCCAACACCGACACGACCGGTGACCTCACGCTGGCGCAGCTGTCGATCCTGGTGACTTTGCTGGACCAGGGTCCCATCCGCATGACGGACCTGGCGGCGCACGAACGGGTGCGGACCCCCACCACCACGGTCGCGATCCGGCGGCTGGAGAAGATCGGGCTGGTCAAGCGTTCGCGTGACCCGTCGGACCTGCGGGCCGTGCTCGTCGACATCACCTCGCGCGGACGGGCGGTTCTCAGCGAGTCGCTGGCCAACCGGCGCGCCGCCCTGGCCGCGATGCTCACCCAGCTCCCCGGCTCGGACCTCAGCACCCTCATGCAGGCGCTGGCGCCGCTGGAACGGCTGGCCTCCGGCGAGCCGACGTCGGGACCCGCCGGAGCGTCGCCCGCACGCAAGCAGGCGTGAAACGGCCGTCGCTCAACGATTCTCAACCATCGCATAGGCTCGCGACATGCCCACTGCACTCATCACCGGCGCCGGCGGCGGAATCGGCTCGGCCATCGCCGCCGCGCTCGCACCGACGCACACCCTGCTGTTGGCCGGTCGTCCCTCCGACCGGCTCGACGCCGTCGCGGGCAGGCTCGACGCCACCACGTTCCCCCTGGACCTGACCGACCCCGACGGCATCGAATCCAGCTGCGAGGTGATCGACGCGCTCGACGTGCTGGTCCACAACGCCGGGGTATCCATTCCCGGCCGCGTCGCCGAATCCGGCATCGAGGAGTGGCGCGCCACTTTTGCGGTGAATGTCTTTGGCGCGGTGGCGCTTACCTTGACCCTGTTGCCGGCGTTGCGGCGCACCCGCGGGCAGGTGGTGTTCATCAACTCCGGTGCGGGGCGCCGGGTTTCGCCGGGTATGGCCTCCTACGCGGCCAGCAAGTTCGCGCTGCGGGCGTTCGCCGACTCGCTGCGGGAGGATGAGCCCGATCTTCGGGTGACCACGATCTTTCCGGGCCGCACCGCCACCGAGATGCAGCGCGAACTCGTCGCATTCGAGGGCGGCGAGTACGACCCCGCCAAGTTCCTGCGGCCCGAGACCGTCGCGGCAGCGGTCGCCGGCGCGGTCGCGACGGCGCCCGACGGCCACGTCCACGAGGTGGTGCTGCGGCCGCGCTGACGGTCCTCAGATCACCAGGTTGACCAGCCGGCCGGGGACCACGATCACCTTGCGGGGAGTGGCGCCGGCCAGGAACGCCTGCACCTTGTCGTCGGCCAGCGCGGCGGCCTCCAGGGAGCCGGCGTCGGCGTCGGCGGCCACCACGACCCGCCCGCGCACCTTGCCGTTGACCTGAACCGGATACTCGACGGTGTCCTCGACGAGATAGGCGGGGTCGGCCTGCGGGAACGGACCGTGCGCCAGCGAGGCCGCGTGGCCCAGCCGCAGCCACAGCTCCTCGGCCAGGTGCGGGGCCAGCGGCGCCAGCATCAGCACCAGCGGCTCGACCGCCGCACGCGGCACCGAATCGCGGTGCTCCTTGGTGAGGTGGTTGGTGTACTCGATGAGCTTGGCCGCGGCGGTGTTGTTGCGCAGTGCCGCATAGTCTTCCGACACCCCGGCGATGGTGCGGTGCAGCACCCGCAGGGTTGCGGGGTCCAGCTCGTGGGTGTCGGCGACCCGGCTCGCACCGGTGCCCTCGTCGACCACCAGCCGCCACACCCGCTGCAGGAAACGGTGCGCCCCGACGACGTCCTTGGTGGCCCAGGGCCGGGAGGCCTCCAGCGGGCCCATCGACATCTCGTAGACGCGCAGCGTGTCCGCGCCGTACCCGTCGCAGATCTCGTCGGGCGATATCGAGTTCTTCAGGCTCTTGCCGATCTTGCCGAACTCCTGAAAGACCTCGACCTCGCCCCCGGGCCCCGCATACACGAAGCGCCCGTCGCGTTCGACCACCTCGTCCGCCGGAACGTAGGAGCCGCGGGCGTCGGTGTAGGCGAACGCTTGGATGTAGCCCTGGTTGACCAGCCTGCGGTAGGGCTCCCGGGAGCTGACGTGACCCAGGTCGTAGAGGACCTTGTGCCAGAACCGCGCATACAGCAGGTGCAGCACGGCGTGTTCGGCCCCCCCGACGTAAAGGTCGACCCCGCCGGGGTCGTCCGGGCCGTGCTCGGCCGGCCGCGGACCCATCCAGTAGGCCTCGTTCTCCTTGGCGCAGAACCGCTCCGAGTTGTGCGGGTCGGTGTAGCGCAGCTCGTACCAGGAGCTGCCGGCCCACTGCGGCATCACGTTGGTGTCGCGACTGTAGGGCCGCAGCCCGTCACCCAGATCGAGCTCGACGTGCACCCACTGCGTCGCCTTGGCCAGCGGCGGTGACGGCTCGCTGTCGGCGTCGTCGGGGTCGAACAGGACCGGCGAGTAGTCCGGCACGTCGGGCAGCTCGACGGGCAGGGCGGACTCGTCGAGGGCGTGCGGACGTCCATCGCCGTCGTAGACGATGGGGAACGGCTCACCCCAGTACCGTTGGCGCGCGAAAAGCCAGTCCCGCAGCTTGAATTCGATGCGGGCCCGGCCGCGGCCGTCGGACTCCAGACGGGCCGTCATCGCCTGCTTGGCCGCCGCCACGTCCATGCCGTCGAGGAAGCCGGAGTTCACCAGCACCCCGTCGCCGGTGTACGCTGCTTCCGAAACATCGCCGCCCGCAATGACTTCCACGATCGGCAGGCCGAAGGCGCGGGCGAAGTCCCAGTCGCGCTGGTCGTGGCCGGGGACGGCCATGATCGCCCCGGTGCCGTAGCCGGCCAGCACGTAGTCGGCGATGAAGACCGGCACCGGTTCGCCGTTGGCCGGGTTGGTTGCGTAAGCGCCCAGGAAGACGCCGGTCTTTTCCTTGCTCTCCTGACGCTCGAGGTCCGACTTGGCCGCGATCGCGCTCCGGTAGGCGGCGACGGCCTGCGCCGGCGTGTCGGCACCGTAGGTCCAGGCGGAGTCCACCCCGTCCGGCCAGGCGGTGGCGGCCAGCCGGTCGACCAGGTCGTGCTCGGGCGCCAACACCAGGTACGTGGCACCGAACAGCGTGTCGGGCCGCGTGGTGAACACCTCGATGTCCACGGCCGCGCCGTCGGTGGTGCCCGCCGAGAACAGCGCCTGCGCACCGGTGGAACGGCCGATCCAGTTGCGCTGCATGGTCTTGACCTGATCGGGCCAGTCCAGTACGTCCAGGTCATCGAGCAGCCGGTCGGAGTAGGCGGTGATCCGCATCATCCACTGCCGCAACCGTTTCCGGAACACCGGGAAGTTTCCGCGGTCGCTGCGACCGTCGGCGGTCACCTCCTCGTTGGCCAGCACGGTGCCCAGGCCGGGACACCAGTTCACCATCGAGTCCGCGCGGTAGACCAGGCGGTGGCCGTCGATCACGTCGGCACGCTCCCCCGCCGACAGCGCGGCCCAGTCCCGTCCGTCGTCGAGGCGGCGCGCACCGGAGTCGAATTCGGCGATCAGCTCGGCGATCGGGCGGGCCTTGCCGGCGGCCGTGTCGAACCAGGCGTTGTAGATCTGCAGGAAGATCCACTGCGTCCACTTGTAGAACTCGACGTCGGTCGTGGAGAAGCTGCGCCGGCTGTCGTGGCCGAGGCCGAGCCGGCCCAACTGGCGCCGGAAGTTCACGATGTTGGCCTCGGTCCGGCTCCGCGGATGGGTGCCGGTCTGTACCGCGTACTGCTCGGCGGGCAGCCCGAAGGCGTCAAATCCCAGCGCGTGCAGCACATTATGGCCGGTCATCCGGAAATAGCGGGCGTACACGTCGGTGGCGATGTAGCCCAGCGGGTGGCCGACGTGCAGCCCCTCCCCCGACGGATACGGGAACATGTCCTGCACGAACAGCTTGTCCTCGGGCACCGGGGTCCCCTGCGGCGGCGCCAGCGAACCCACCGGGTTGGCGACGTTGAACGTGCCCAGCCGCGCCCAGTTGTCCTGCCAGGTGCTTTCGATACGGCTCGCCAGCGCCGCGGTGTAGCGGTGCGGCGGCGCGTCGGAGTCCGGCTGCGTGGCACTGCCGGGCGCGGCGGTCGGGGATTCGGTCACGCCAACAGGGTATAAGGACCGCCCCGGCGCCCCCGCCGGCCACGGGTTGGTCTCGTTTCCGTTGCGCGGCGATCAGAGCTTCATCCCAGCTCTATTTCGGTCCTGTTCACCGCATTTGACCACTGGATACAGTCAGCTCCTAACGACCGGCGCTCGTGCCAAGGCCTTGTGGGAAGGACCGAACGCAGATGATTCAGATCGCCCCCGCCCAGCGGGCATTTCTCGGGGGTATGGTTGCCGGCTTGATCGCCGTCGGGGTTGTCGCGGGCGCCAGGGCATCGGCGGATCCGCTGCTTCCGGCACCCCCCGCCCCCGTCGTTCCCGCACCGGCACCGGTGCAGCCCAACGTCGCCGCGGTGCCCGGTGGGACGGGCGGCGTCCGGGCCGTCGCCACCCCACCCGCGGCGAGCGCGTTGGTCCCGCCGAGCCCCGCGGCGGCCGGAGCCGCCGCGCCGGTCGCGCCGACGCCGCCGGCGGTGACACCCGCGACCACCGGGACGCTTCGCGAATACCTGCAGGGGAAGGGGGTCAAGCTGGAGGCCCAGAAGCCCCAGGGATTCCAGGCACTCGACATCACGCTGCCGCTGCCCACGCGCTGGACCCAGGTGCCCGACCCCAACGTGCCCGACGCATTCGCGGTGATCGCCGACCGCCAGGGCAACAGCATCTACACCTCGAACGCGCAGGTCGTCGTGTACAAGCTGGTCGGTAACTTCGATCCCCGGGAGGCGATCGCACACGGCTACGTCGACAGCCAGAGGCTGCCGGCCTGGCAGGCCACCAACGCCTCCCTGGCCGACTTCGACGGGTTCCCGTCGTCGGTGATCGAGGGCGTCTACCGCGACGGGGACATGATGCTCAACACGTCGCGCCGCCACGTCATCGCCACCACCGGGCGCGACAAATACCTGGTGTCACTGTCGGTGACCACCGACCGCGCTCAGGCGGTCGCGGACGCGCCGGCCACCGACGCCATCGTCAACGGATTCCGGGTGGCCGTGCCGGGCGCACCGGTCCACGCACCCGCTCCGGCACCCGCTCCGGCGCCCGCGGCGCCCGTCGGCCCACCCGCCGCCACCCCGGGCACCAGTGTCTTTTAAACAACTACCACCCCACGATACAAGCAGAAATGGGGGAATGCAGGGTGGGGGTTTAAAAAAAAAAATT
>NZ_VMQU01000098.1 GCF_007714205.1 Mycobacterium helveticum
GGCGGGTTCAGCGTCTCGGGGCGGGGCGACCTGGCCGGTGAGCTCCGCCGGCTTTAGCCGTCCGGAGGACGTCAAGAACGAACTCGCGGCCACGCTGTGGAAGGCGGCCGACAAGCTGCGCGGGGCCATGCCGGCCAGTACCCGGCCAGTACCCGGCCAGTACCCGGCCAGTACCCGGCCAGTACAAGGACGTCGTCCCGGGACTGGTGTTCCTCGGATACATCGCCGACGATCCGGGCGTCTTCGCGGTGCCGCCGACTGCGCGCTGGAAACACTTGGCGGACAAGGCGACAAACGGCGACGTCGGTCAGCTCGTCGACGCCGCGCTGGACGACGTGATGACGGCGAACCCGGCGGTGGCGGACGCGCTGCCCCGGCTGTACCGAAGCGTCGACACACGCCGGCTCGGGGAGCTGGTGCGCTTGCTCGACGACGCCCGGCTCGGCGGTGAGGGCGGCCGTCACGCCCGCGGCCTGATTGGGGGAGGTGACGCCCTGCTGGCGCCGAGTTCGGCGCGGTACCCGATCGAGACTGCGCCGAGCGCGACCCGACGGCCGCGATCGACGCGCTGTGCGCAGGCTCGTCGCCATCAGTGCAGACTCACCGGGCCGGGGTTGATTGCCCGGTTCCTCCCCACGCCGCTCCGCGGCGCGCATCGTCACCGGGCCGGGGTTGATTGCCCGGTTCCTCCCCACGCCGCTCCGCGGCGCGCATCGTCACCGGGCTATGGTGAGCGCCGTGGCCGAGATCGCGCCGCTGCGCGTGCAACTGATCGCCAGGACCGACTTCCTGGCCCCCCCGGACGTACCCTGGAGCACCGACGCCGACGGGGGTCCGGCGCTGGTCGAGTTCGCCGGCCGCGCCTGCTACCAGAGTTGGTCGAAACCCAACCCGAAGACCTCGACCAACGCCAACTACATCAAGCACATCATCGACGTCGGGCATTTCTCGGTGCTCGAGCACGCCAGCGTCTCGTTCTACATCACCGGCATCTCGCGGTCGTGCACCCACGAGCTGATCCGACACCGGCACTTCTCGTATTCGCAGCTGTCGCAACGCTATGTGCCGGAAGGGGACTCGAGGGTCGTCGTGCCGCCGGGCATGGAAGACGACCCCGAGCTGCGGCAGCTGCTGACCGACGCCGCCGACGCCAACCGCGCCGCCTACGCCCAACTGCTGGCCGGACTGGAGGCCAAGTTCTCCGACCAGCCCAACGCGATCCTGCGGCGCAAGCAGGCCCGGCAGGCCGCTCGCGCCGTGCTGCCCAACGCCACCGAAACCCGCATCGTCGTGACGGGCAACTACCGCGCCTGGCGGCACTTCGTCGCCCAGCGGGCCAGCGAGCACGCCGACGTGGAAATCCGGCGGCTGGCCATCGAGTGCCTGCGCCTGCTCGCCGGGGTGGCCCCCGCGGTTTTCGCGGACTTCGAGATTTCCACGCTGGCCGACGGCACCGAGGTCGCCACCAGTCCGCTGGCCACCGAGGCCTGAGCCGCCGGGGGTGCGACCCGGCCCGCGCCGTCGCCAAACCCCTTGCCTGCGCCAGGTAACCTGAACACCGTGAGCATGGCCGGATTCGACGCCCCAGCACGGTTGGGAACCCTGCTGACCGCGATGGTGACGCCGTTTGCCGCCGACGGCTCTCTGGACACGGCCCGCGCGGCCCGGCTGGCGAACCACCTGGTGGACGGGGGTTGTGACGGCCTGGTGGTGTCGGGAACCACCGGCGAGTCGCCGACCACGACCGACGACGAGAAACTCGAGTTGCTGCGCGTCGTGCTCGAGGCGGTGGGCGACCGGGCCCGCGTCGTCGCCGGGGCGGGCACCTATGACACCGCTCACAGCGTCCGGTTGGCCAAGGCGTGCGCTGCCGAGGGTGCGCACGGCCTGCTGGTGGTCACGCCGTACTACTCGAAGCCGCCGCAGAGCGGGCTGATCGCGCATTTCAGTGCCGTGGCCGACGCGACCGAACTCCCGATGCTGCTCTACGACATCCCCGGGCGATCCGTCGTGCCCATCGAAACCGACACCCTCCGCGCGCTGGCATCACACCCCAACATCGTCGGCGTCAAGGACGCCAAGGCCGATCTGCACAGCGGTGGCCAGGTGATGGCCGAGACCGGGCTGGCCTACTATTCCGGCGACGACGCGCTGAACCTGCCCTGGCTGGCGATGGGCGCCATCGGCTTCATCAGCGTGATCTCCCATGTGGCGGCCGGCCAGCTACGAGAGTTGTTGTCCGCCTTCGTGTCCGGGGACATCGCCACTGCCCGCAAGATCAACGTCAGCCTCGGCCCGCTGTGCAACGCGATGGCCCGCCTGGGCGGGGTGACGATGTCCAAGGCGGGTGTGCGCCTGCAGGGCATCGACGCCGGTGATCCCCGACTGCCCCAGATGGCGGCCACCCCCGCCCAGATCGACGCGCTGGCGGCCGACATGCGCGCCGCCGCGGTGCTCAGGTGAGCCGGCAGTGGATGTAGACCTCGCCCCCCCGGGTCCTTTGGCCGCAGGCGGGCTGCGGGTCACCGCGCTGGGCGGCATCAACGAGATCGGCCGCAACATGACCGTTTTCGAGCATCTGGGCCGGCTGCTGATCATCGACTGCGGCGTGCTGTTCCCCAACCACGACGAGCCCGGTGTCGACCTGATCCTGCCGGACCTGCGGCACATCGAGGACCGGCTCGACGACATCGAGGCCGTGGTGCTGACCCACGCCCACGAGGACCACATCGGGGCGATCCCGTTCCTGCTCAAGCTGCGCCCGGACATCCCGATCGTCGGGTCGCGGTTCACCCTGGCGCTGGTGGCCGCGAAATGCCGGGAACACCGCATCAAGCCGGCGCTCCGGCAGGTCGCCGAGGGGCAGCGCAGCACGCACGGGGTGTTCGAGTGCGAGTACTTCGCGGTCAACCACTCCATCCCGGACGCGCTGGCCATCGCGGTGCACACCGGCGCGGGCACCGTCCTGCACACCGGCGACATCAAGCTCGACCAGCTTCCCCTCGACGGTCGTCCCACCGACCTGCCGGGCCTGTCGCGGCTGGGCGACGCCGGCGTGGACTTGTTCCTGTGCGATTCGACCAACGCCGACCATCCCGGCGTGGGGCCCTCGGAAAGCGAGGTCGGCCCCACCCTGCACCGGCTGATCCGGGGCGCCGACGGCCGGGTCATCGTGGCGTGCTTCGCCTCCAACGTCGATCGCGTGCAACAGATCATCGACGCCGCGGTCGCCCTGGGCCGGCGGGTGTCGTTCGTCGGGCGGTCCATGGTGCGCAACATGGGCATCGCCCGGGACCTCGGCTTCCTGCGGGTGGCCGATTCGGACGTGATCGACATCGGCGTCGCCGAGACGATGCCGCCCGATCAGGTCGTGCTGATCACCACCGGTACCCAGGGCGAGCCGATGTCGGCGTTGTCGCGGATGTCGCGCGGCGAGCATCGCAGCATCACGCTGACCGCGGGCGATCTCATCATCCTGGCGTCGTCGCTGATCCCGGGCAACGAGGAGGCGGTCTACGGCGTCATCGACTCGCTCGCCAGGATCGGGGCTCGCGTCGTCACCAATGCCCAAGCGCGCGTGCATGTTTCGGGCCACGCGTACGCAGGGGAACTGTTGTTCCTGTACAACGGTGTCCGGCCGCGCCACGTCATGCCGGTGCACGGGACCTGGCGGATGCTGCGCGCCAACGCCAAACTGGCGGCGAGCACGGGGGTACCCGAGGAGTCGATCCTGTTGGCCGAGAACGGTGTCAGCGTCGACCTCGTCGGCGGGCGGGCCGCCATCGCCGGGGCGGTGCCGGTCGGCAAGATGTTCGTCGACGGGCTGATCACCGGCGACGTCGGCGACATCACCCTGGGCGAACGGCTCATCCTGTCGTCGGGATTCGTGGCGGTGACGGTGGTGGTGCGGCGCGGCACCGGGCGTCCGGTGGGCACGCCGCACCTGTTTTCCCGCGGCTTCTCCGAAGATCCCAAGGCGCTCGAGTCGGTGGTGCCCCGGGTCGAGGCGGAACTGGAGTCCCTGATCGCCGACAACGTCACCGAGCCCGCGCGGATCGCCCAGGCGGTGCGGCGCACCGTGGGCAAGTGGGTCGGCGAAACCTACCGGCGGCAGCCGATGATCGTGCCGACGGTCATCGAGGTCTGACGCGGGTTTCCGGCGCGGCCCTTCCGCGAGGCATAAACCGCTGCGACGCTTTGCGGCGTGTCGTCGCAACCGTTTATGTGGCGTGGCGTGGCGTCCTACACCTTCTCCGCGTAGGCCGACCATTCCAGCGCCGACGTGCCCAGCGCGCGGCCGGTCGGCTCGACGTAGCGGCGGGCGAGCTCGTCGGGGCCGGCCTGCTCCACCAGCCGCCAGCCGTACTCGGCGACGAAAGCGGCCACCTCGTCGGGCTGCAGGCCGAAATGCCACAGCTGCCGGCGCTGCCGGACCGAGCGGTACAGCGTGCGGGTGCCGTACCGGTTCGTCCCGTCGATGAAGTCCCTGCGGATGTAGGTGAACACCAGCCGGCTGCCCGGGGCGGCCGCCCGCAGGCCCTCCAGGGTCCGCCGCACGGTCGCCTCGGTCAGGTACTGTGTCACGCCCTCGCAGATGAAGAACACCCGGTAGTCGGGCAGGTAGCCGTGTTCGGCCAGCGCGGTGAGCAGGTCGTCGCGCTCGAGGTCGAGGGCCACCAACCGGACCGACAGCGGCAGCTCGCCCAGCACCCGGCGCACCGTCGTGAACTTCCTGGCGACGTTGACCGGCAGGTCCACCTCGAAGACCGGCCGGCGGACCCGCCGGGTCAGCTGGTAGGCGCGGGTGTCCAGTCCGGCCCCGAGGATGACGACGGCGTCGATGTCGTCCTGCGAGTCTCGGAGCTTGTCGTCGATGAACCGCTTGCGACAGGCCAGGCTGGCCCACAGGCCCGGGCCGGACCACTCCGACCCGCGGATCAACAGGCGGCGGACCGGGGCGAACCGGGTGGCCGCGACGAGCCGCCGCAGCGCCGCGGGCAGGAACAATTCGGCGAAGTCGTCGTCCACCAGGCGCAGCCCGGGCGGCTCGTTCTGTTCGACGGCAGCCAGCACCATCGGTCCGAAGGCCGTCTGCGCCGCGGGGTTCCGAGTCATGGGCGACTACTTGTTGAGGAAACCCGCATCGACCGGCAGGGTCACCCCGGTGACGTAGCGGGCCTGGTCGGACACCAGCCACGCCACCGCGTTGGCGATGTCCTCGACGTCGAGTACCTCCACCGGCATGGCATTGCCCATCGCGCCCGGAGTGTCCGTCCCGGCGGCCATCTTGGCCAGCCACTCCCGGGTGAACTCGTTGTTGATCATCGGGGTCTCGACACCGGACGGATGGATCGAGTTGACCCTGATGTACTGCGACGCAAGCAGGTTCGCGTACACGCGCATCAAACCGACCACCCCGTGCTTGGCGGCGGCGTAGCCGACGGAACCCGCGTCCGGGCTGCCGACGCCGGCCAGCCCGGCCGACGAGCTGATCAGCACGATCGATCCGCCGCTGCCCTGGGAGACCATCGTCGGTATCGCGACCTTGATCGTGTTGTAGACGCCGGTGAGGTTGACGTCGATCACGTCGCGCCAGCCGTCGTCCCCGGACTGCATGGGGGCGATGCCGGCGTTGGCCACGACGATGTCGAGCCGGCCGAACTCGTCGAGGCCCGCCTGCAGCGCCGAGGACAGCGACGCGCGGTCGCGCACGTCTGCCCGGGCGGCGACGATCCGGCAGCCGGTGTCCTCGACGAGCTTGACGGTCGCCGCCAGGTCCTCCGGGGTGGCCAGGGCATAGGGGACGCTGGCGATCTGCTCGCACAGGTCTACCGCGATGATGTCCGCGCCGTCGGAGGCCAGCCGGACCGCGTGCGCGCGGCCCTGGCCGCGCGCCGCACCGGTGATGAAGGCGACCTTCCCCGTCAGGGGTCCGTCCGGTCCGGAGCCCGTCACGCGCGCAACTGTCCCTTGTCCCGGTCGCCCGCGGGCACCGGCTGCAGCATCTTGATGTCGGGCGTTCCGGCCAGGTGCTCGCCGAGCGCGGTGAACATCTTGGCGACCGCGGGCGCGGTGCCGTGTGCCTTGAGCGCCTCCTCGTCGGCCCACTGCTCGACGAAGACGAACGTCTCGCCCGCCTGGTGCAGCGAGTACAGCTGGCACCCGGGTTCGCCGTGCACTTCCTCGACCGAGGCGGTGAGGATGTCGCGGGCGGTGTCGACCGATTCGGGTTTGACGGTCATGGTGGCGACGACGACGGGCATGGCTAGGGCCTCCTGGGGCTCCGTGAATCGCGGGGTGGGTTGCTGGCGGGCATGACGTGGATCACCCTACTCACGGGTGCCGGGGACCCGTCCGTCGCGGGGCCGCCGCGAGGCCCGCCCACCCGAATCTTTACCAGTGTGGCGGGTGGTGCAGATGTTGTCTTTGCGACTACGCTGAACGCCATGGCTAGTAAGACCGTCGCCCGCTCTGGAAGCCGAACGAGCAGGTCAAAGGCCACTTCGCGGGGCGGTTCCCGAAGTGGGCGACCGGCGGCCCCCCGCAGAAAGGCGAACCGGCCCGGCCCACGGCGTAACCGGTCGCTCCTGATCACCGCCGGGCTGACCTGCGGGCGGGCCATGCGCGCGGCCTGGCTGATGACCGCCCGGGGCACCGGTGGCGCGGCGCGGTCGATCGGGCGGGCCCGTGAGATCGAGCCCGGTCACCGCCGCGACGGCATCGCGCTGGTTTTGCTGGGGGTCTCGGTCGTGGTGGCGGCGAGCTCGTGGTTCGACGCCGCGCGCCCGGTCGGCGCGTGGGTCGACACGCTGTTGCGGACGTTCATCGGCTCGGGCGTCCTGATACTGCCGCTGGTCACCGCCGGGGTGGCGGTGACGCTGATGCGGACCCGGCCCGACCCCGACACCCGGCCCAGGCTGATCCTCGGCGGCAGCCTGATCGCCCTGTCCTACCTCGGCCTGTGCCACCTGTGGTCGGGATCGCCGGAAGACCCCGACGCGCGCCGCCGCGCGGCCGGTTTCATCGGCTTCGCCATCGGCGGGCCGCTGCGGGACGGGTTGACGGCGTGGATCGCCGCGCCACTGCTGTTCATCGGCGCCCTGTTCGGGCTGCTGTTGCTGACCGGCACCACGATCCGCGAGGTGCCCGACGCCCTGCGGGACATGTTCGGCACCGGGCTGTTCCAGCGCGGCTACGCCGACGAGCCCGGCGGTTACGACGACGAGCCCGACGGTTACGACGACGAGGCGCCCGCGGCCGCGGCGGACTTCTCCGACGGCTACTACGACGACCAGGCCTTCCACCCGGACAACGTGCCGCAGGCATGGCCTTCGGCAGGAGGTGCCGCCGACGCCGATCCGCCCCCGATCGAAGACGACGTGCCGACCGTCCCCGAACCGTCCACCCGGGGCCGCCGGCGCGGCAAGGCGGAGCAGGACACCATCGAGCTGGACCGGGTGGTCGAGGGCCCCTACACCCTGCCGCCGCTGAGCCTGCTGGTCGCAGGCGATCCGCCCAAGAAGCGCAGCGCCGCCAACAACGTCATGGCCGACGCGATCGGCGAGGTCCTCACCCAGTTCAAGGTCGACGCTGCCGTGACCGGCTGCACCCGCGGGCCCACCGTCACCCGCTACGAGGTCGAGCTCGGGCCCGGCGTCAAGGTGGAGAAGATCACCGCGCTGCAGAAGAACATCGCCTACGCGGTGGCCACCGAGAGCGTGCGCATGCTGGCCCCGATCCCGGGCAAGTCCGCCGTCGGCATCGAGGTGCCCAACACCGATCGCGAAATGGTGCGCCTGGCCGATGTGCTTACCGCGCCGTCGACCCGTCGCGACCACCACCCGCTGGTCATCGGGCTGGGCAAGGACATCGAGGGCGACTTCATCTCGGCCAACCTGGCCAAGATGCCGCACCTGCTGGTCGCCGGCTCCACCGGATCCGGCAAGTCCAGCTTCGTCAACTCGATGCTGATCTCGCTGCTGGCCCGGGCCACCCCCGAAGAGGTCAGGATGATCCTGATCGACCCGAAGATGGTGGAGCTGACGCCCTACGAGGGTATTCCGCACCTGATCACGCCGATCATCACCCAGCCGAAGAAGGCGGCGGCGGCGCTGGCATGGCTGGTCGAGGAGATGGAACAGCGCTACCAGGACATGCAGGCCTCGCGGGTCCGTCATATCGACGACTTCAACGCGAAGGTGCGTAGCGGTGAGATCACCGCGCCGCTGGGCAGCCAGCGCGAGTACCGGCCCTACCCCTACATCGTCGCGATCGTCGACGAGCTGGCCGACCTGATGATGACCGCGCCGCGCGACGTCGAGGACGCCATCGTGCGCATCACCCAGAAGGCGCGCGCGGCCGGCATCCACCTGGTGCTGGCCACCCAGCGGCCGTCGGTCGACGTGGTCACCGGGCTGATCAAGACCAACGTGCCCTCGCGGCTGGCGTTCGCCACCTCGTCGCTGACCGACAGCCGGGTGATCCTGGACCAGGCCGGCGCCGAGAAGCTGATCGGCATGGGGGATGCCCTGTTCCTGCCGATGGGCGCGAGTAAAACGGTCCGGTTGCAGGGCGCCTTCATCACCGACGAGGAGATCCAGGCCGTTGTCAGTGCCTGCAAGGACCAGGCCGAACCCGAGTACACCGACGGCGTCACCGCCGCCAAACCGACGGGGGAGCGGACCGACGTCGACCCCGACATCGGCGACGACATGGACGTCTTCCTGCAGGCCGTCGAGCTGGTGGTGTCCAGCCAGTTCGGGTCCACCTCGATGCTGCAGCGCAAGCTGCGGGTGGGATTCGCCAAGGCCGGGCGCCTGATGGACCTGATGGAGACCCGCGGCATCGTCGGGCCGTCGGAGGGCTCCAAGGCGCGCGAGGTGCTGGTCAAACCCGACGAGCTGGCCGGAACGCTGGCGTTGATCCGGGGCGGCAGCGACGCGGGCGGCGGCGATCCCGACTAGAGCACCAGCAGCATCCGGGAGTTGCCCAGGATGTTGGGCTTGACATAGCTCAGGTCCAGGAACTCGGCGACACCGATGTCGTAGGAGCGGCACATCTCCTCGAACACCTCCGCGGTGACCGGGGTGCCCTCGATCTCGGTGAACCCGTGCTGGCCGAAGAACTCGGTCTCGAAGGTCAGCACGAACAGCCGCTCCAGCTGGAGCTCGCGCGCGACCTCGAGGAGCCGGTCGACGATCGCGTGCCCGATGCCCCGGCCGGTCATGGCGGGGTCGACCGCGACCGTGCGGATCTCGCCGAGGTCGGCCCACATCACGTGCAGCGCGCCGCAGCCGACGACCTCGCTCGGCTTGTCGGGGCATTCGGCGACCCAGAACTCCTGGACGGCCTCGTAGAGCGTCACCAGGTTCTTCTCCAGCAGGATCTTGCCCGCGTAGGTGTCGACGAGCCGCTTGATCGCGGGAACGTCGGAGGTGCGCGCGCGCCGGACCACCGGACGGTGGACCTCAGGGCTTTCGGTCACGGGTAACAGTATCGACATCAGCGACGTGTGAACTGGTCAACGGTTATCCTGTTGCCGTGTCCGGGCACCCTCAAACGAGTCCGATCGCAGGTCGTGCCCGGATCGCCAACCTGGCAAATGTCCTCACCGGCCTGCGGTTGGCGCTTGTCCCAGTTTTCCTGCTCGCCCTGTTCGCGGGAGACGGTCATCAGATCGTCGGGCGCGTCGTGGCCTTCGTCATCTTCGCGGTGGCCTGCATCACCGACCGGTTCGACGGACTGCTGGCGCGCAACTACGGCATGGCAACGGAATTCGGTGCTTTCGTCGATCCGATCGCCGACAAGACGCTGATCGGCTCGGCGCTGATCGCACTGTCGATGCTGGGCGACCTGCCGTGGTGGGTGGCGGTGGTGATCATGACCCGCGAAATCGGGGTCACCCTGCTGCGGCTGGCCGTGATCCGGCGCGGCGTCATCCCGGCCAGCTGGGGCGGCAAACTCAAGACCGTGGTCCAGGCCGTCGCGATCGGCCTGTTCGTGCTCCCGCTGGCGGGGCCCTTCCGGGTCGTGGCAGCCGTGACGATGGCCGCCGCGATCGTGCTGACGGTGGTCACCGGGATCGACTACGTGGTCTCGACCGTCCGGGAAGTCCGGCGAACGCCCCGCTGATCGCGGGAACGGGAACCAACGTCACCGCCGCCGGCGTTGACCCTGTGACAAGCCGGCCCGACTGGACGAACCCAGACTGGACTGAAGGAGAGCAGAATGCCGCCATTGGTGCGCGAGGTGATCGGCGACGTGCTTCGCCGGGCCCGGATGACACAGGGCCGGACGCTGCGCGAGGTGTCCGATTCGGCGCGGGTGAGCCTCGGATACCTGTCCGAGGTGGAGCGCGGCCGCAAGGAACCCTCCAGCGAGTTGCTCACCGCGATCTGCGACGCGCTGGAGGTGCCGCTGTCGGCGGTGCTCACCAACGCCGGGGAGCGGATGGCCAGCGAGGAGCGCGCGGTCCGCAGCGTGCCGGGCGGCGGGCCCGCCGGCACCACCATCGACGCCGACACCAGGGTCGTCATCCCGCCGGTGGCATCCCTGGCAGTGGCCTGAACCCCCGGACCGCGCGCTCCGGGTCCGGGCGCACGGGTGTGGCTGTCGGTCCCGACCCGTTAAATTGAGCGACAGAGCGGGCGCACGCACCCTGGCCGCGTCCGACACACGGCCCCTCCGGCCCACAGGAAGCGAAGGTGGAGCTACTCATGGCCAACCCGTTCGTCAAAGCGTGGAAGTACCTGATGGCGCTGTTCAACGCGAAGATCGACGAGCACGCCGACCCGAAAGTGCAGATCCAGCAGGCCATCGAGGAAGCCCAGCGCACCCACCAGGCGCTGACCCAGCAGGCGGCGCAGGTGATCGGCAACCAGCGGCAGCTGGAGATGCGCCTGAACCGGCAGCTGGCCGACATCGAGAAGCTGCAGGTCAACGTCCGTCAGGCGCTGACGCTGGCCGATCAGGCCACCGCCGCCGGTGACGCCGCCAAAGCCACCGAGTACAACAACGCCGCCGAGGCGTTCGCGGCCCAGCTGGTGACCGCCGAGCAGGGCGTCGAGGACCTCAAGACCTTGCACGACCAGGCGCTGAGCGCGGCCGCCCAGGCCAAGAAGGCCGTCGAACAGAACGCGATGGTGCTGCAGCAGAAGGTCGCCGAGCGCACCAAACTGCTCAGCCAGCTCGAGCAGGCCAAGATGCAGGAACAGGTGAGCGCCTCGCTGCGGTCGATGAGCGAGATCGCCGCGCCGGGCAACGTGCCCAGCCTCGACGAGGTGCGCGACAAGATCGAACGCCGCTACGCCAACGCGATCGGTGCCGCCGAGCTCGCCCAGGGTTCCGTGCAGGGCCGCATGCTCGAGGTCGAGCAGGCCGGCGTGCAGATGGCCGGCCATTCCCGGCTCGAACAGATCCGTGCCTCGATGCGCGGCGAAGCCCTGCCGACGGGCGGGGCCGCCGCCGCCCCGGGAGCCGCGCCCCCCGAGACCACCGGACCGGCGGTGCCCGAGCAGCCGTTCGGCCAGTAGCGCGGGGCTTATCGGCAGTGATGGCTCAGTGATGGCGGTGAACGCGACTCAGCGCGGGCCGTGGCGCGCGCTGCTGCAGCGAGGTCTGGCCACCGCCGCGGAGCTTTCCGGGCTGCTGGCCCGACGGCTCGGCGCGGCCGTGGATCCGCGCGCGAGGCTGCTGCGCCGCCGCCGCCGCGCGCTGCGCTGGGGGCTGATCTTCAGCGCCGGGTGCCTGTTCTGGGCGGTGGTGACGGCGCTGCTGGCGGCCTGGGGCTGGTTCGTGCTGCTGCTGCAGATCACCGGCGCCATCGCGGTCGTGCAGGCGATCCCGGCGACGTTGTTGCTGTTCCGCTACCGGTGGCTGCGCTCGGAGCCGCTGCCGTCGGGACAGCCCGCGGGCGCCCGCCGGCTGCCGCCGCCCGGTTCGGCGGCGCGCCCGGCGATGTACGCGCTGGGTGCCTCCGAACGGGGATTCCACTCGTTGGTGGGTGTGCTGGAGCGGGGAGCCATGCTGCCGGCCGCCGAGATCAAAGACCTGACCGCGGCGGCCGACAGGACCTCGGCGGCCATGGCGGCCACCGCCGCGGAGGTGGTGTCGATGGAGCGCGCGGCGCGGTATTCGGAGTCGTCGCGGCCGCACCTGGTGCCCACCATCAACGCGTTCACCGCGCAGTTGAGCGCCGGTGTGCGTCAGTACAACGAGATGGTCACCGCCGCGGCGCAATTGGTGTCCTCGGCCAGCGGGGGTGCCGACGACGCGTTCGGCGGCCCGCGACAGCGCTACCGTGCCGAGCTGGCGCAGGCCACCGATCGCCTGCTCGGGTGGGCCCAGGCGTTCGACGAACTCGGTGGACTGCCCCGCAGCTGACGGTCAGTCCCTGGGGCGCGGTCCGTAGCGTTCGATGTAGGACTGATGGATGTGCGCGTCGCGCCGCCGGGCGCGTTCGTCGGCGAGTTCCGGGTCCAGGCCGTGCACCTGCAGCATGTGCCGGCGCCACACCTTGTTGAGCGCATGCGAGAAGTACACGAACGGAATGAGGATCGGCAGGGTCATGCTCAGGTGGACGTCCAGCGTCGTCGGGATCAACCAGAACGGGGCCAGCACCAGCACCGCCGGCACCGCGACGCGCAGCATCATCCGCCGGGTGGCGCCCTTGCCGGCCAGGTCGTGGCGCACCCAGTCCCGCATCGAGTCGGGCAGGCGGCCGCCGTAGCAGTAGCGGATGTACTGGACGGCGTTCGGTCGGGTGCGGGTGGCTTTGGCGCTCATCGGCGTCGCCCGTGCGCTAGAACGTCGCTTTGAGCGAGGGCAACACCAGCGCCGCCAGACCGCGGACGGTTGCCTTCATCATGTCGAAGAAGTCGAAGTAGTCCCGCCACAACGTGATTCGCCCGTCGTGCACCTCGAACACGCCGCACACCCAGAACTGCAGCCGCAGCGGGCCGAAGATCAGCGCGTCGGTGCGTTCGGTGAGCACCGCGGCCCCGTCGGCGGCGATGCGGTGGATCTTCACCTCGAAGGCGGCGCGGCCGTCCATCTGACGGAAGAGCTTCATGGCCCTGGCGCGGCCGTGAATGGTGGGCAAACCGACGTTCTCGTAGACGAGGTCGTCGTCCAGTGCGGCGTCCGCGGTCTCGTGGTCCGCGTCCTGCAGGGCGTTCAGGAAACGCTCGACCGTGCGAGTGTTCGCCACGCCGGCTTCGGTCAGCTCGGTCATGCCTGCCAGCGTAGGCCAGGATGGCGGCGCACCGCTGTGGCAGGGTGAAGCGGATGCGCGTCGCCGTGGTCGCCGGGCCGGATCCCGGGCACTCGTTCCCCGCGATCGCGCTGTGCCGGCGCTTCGCCGAGGCCGGCGACGAGCCCACGCTGTTCACCGGGGCCGAGTGGCTCGACACCGCCCGCGCCGCCGGCCTGGACGCCGCCGTGCTGGACGGCCTGGCCGCCACCGACGACGACCTGGACGCCGGGGCCAGAATCCACCGGCGCGCGGCGCGCATGGCCGTCCTGAACGCGCCGGCGCTGCGCGAGCTGGCGCCCGACCTGGTGGTGTCCGACGTCATCACCGCGGGCGGCGGCATGGCCGCCGAGCTGCTGGGCATTCCCTGGGTCGAGCTGAACCCGCATCCGCTGTACCTGCCGTCGAAAGGGTTGCCGCCGATCGGCAGCGGCCTGGCCCCGGGCAGCGGCCTGCGCGGCCGGCTCCGGGATGCGGCGATGCGGGCCCTGACCGCCCGGTCGTGGCGTGCCGGGCTGCGGCAGCGGGCCACCGCCCGCGCCGGGATCGGGCTGCCGGTCCACGACCCCGGGCCGCTGCGGCGGCTGATCGCGACGCTGCCCGCGCTGGAGGTGCCGCGTCCGGACTGGCCGGCCGGGGCCGTCGTCGTCGGCCCGCTGCACTTCGAGCCGACCGGGCGGGTGCTGGAGATCCCCGCCGGCCCCGGCCCCGTCGTGGTGGTCGCGCCGTCGACCGCCCTGACCGGCACCGAGGGTCTGGCCGAGATCGCGCTGGGTTGCCTGACGCCGGGCGAGACGCTGCCGGCGGGATCGCGGGTGGTGGTCTCGCGGCTGGGCGGTGCCGACCTGACGGTGCCGCCGTGGGCGGTGGTGGGGCTGGGCCGCCAGGACGAGTTGCTGACGCACGCGGACCTGGTCGTCTGCGGGGGCGGCCACGGGATGGTGGCCAAGGCGCTGCTGGCCGGGGTGCCGCTGGTCGTGGTCCCCGGCGGCGGGGATCAGTGGGAGCTCGCCAACCGGGTGGTCCGCCAGGGCAGCGGGCGGCTGATCCGGCCGTTGACTGCCGACGCGCTGGTGGCCGCCGCCAACGAGGTGCTCTCGTCGCCGGCGTGTCGTCGGGCCGCGCAGGCGGCCGCCGCCGGCGTCGCCGGCATGGCCGATCCGGTGCGGGTCTGCCACGACGCGCTCGCGTTGGGGGCGTGCTGACCGGCTGGGTATGTTGGCGGGCGTGCGGCTAACGGAGTTCCACGAACGGGTCGTGTTGCGGTTCGGCGCCGCCTACGGACCGTCGGTGTTGGCAGACCACGCGCTGACCGGCCTCGAGGGCCGGACCGCCGTCCAGGCGATCGAGGAAGGCGTCGAGCCCCGCGACGTGTGGCGGGCGTTGTGCGTCGACTTCGACGTGCCCCGCGACCAGTGGTGAGTCAGGTCTTCTCGAGACTGCGGCCACGGCGGGTGCGGGCCGGCTGACCACGCCGTGACCGCAGGTTCGGCGCCTACAGGGCGCAGTCGCCGCACTTGGAGCCGGCGGGGGTCCGGTAGAACAGGCAGCAGCTGCGGCGCCGGAACGACAGGCCACCGCCGCTCATCGTGTCCGCCAGCACGCCGGTGTCCAGCAGGGCGCCGGTGAGCCTGACGACGGGCTCCCTGAGGTCGGGACGGACGGAAAGCAGCGCATGCGACGTCCCGACGAGGGCCGAGGCGATGTTGCCGTACAGCAGTGCGGGTGCCGGCTTCACCCGCAGACCCGCCGCGAGCGGTTCCATATGGTCGTGCACGACGACGCGGTACAACGTCTGCGGCGAGGGCGCGTGGCGGTCGACGGGTTCTCCCACGGCGTCGGGCAGGCGCAGCCGGGCCCCGTCGTCGGCGCGCTGCAGGCCGCTCAGATCCGGAATGACGCCGTGGGCCAGCGCGCACGCCAGGACCGGGGACCACAGCCGGGCGGCGTGGCCGAGGTGCACCAGAGACGCGCCGACCCGCGGCTCCGTGGTGTGGTAGCGCCGGGCGGTGGCATCGATCAGGTCGGCGCACCCGTCGGCGTAGGACCGGCCGACCGGATGCCATCCCGCGGCGTCGCCGCCGACGGTCAGCGCGAAGAAGCCCCCGTAGGCGTAGATGTCGGACAGCTCCGCGGAGATGTTCATGTCGTCCCTGGCGTGTCCGCTTGAATCGAACAGGTGTTCGGCTACTGTGGGGGGCGTTCGACGACGACAACTTGTCGGTGGCCTTCTCTAGTGTCACGGCCATCCGACCGACACCGGTCCCGAACACATCGAACTATAGGAGAAGGCACTATGGCGCAAGCCCCCGACCGCGAGAAGGCACTCGAACTGGCGATGGCCCAGATCGAGAAGAGCTACGGCAAAGGCTCGGTGATGCGTCTCGGCGACGAGATGCGCCAGCCCATCTCGGTCATCCCGACCGGATCCATCGCACTGGACGTGGCCCTGGGCATCGGCGGCCTGCCCCGCGGCCGGGTCGTGGAGATCTACGGCCCGGAGTCCTCCGGTAAGACCACCGTGGCGCTGCACGCGGTGGCCAACGCCCAGGCCGCCGGCGGCGTCGCGGCGTTCATCGACGCCGAGCACGCCCTGGACCCCGACTACGCCAAGAACCTCGGCGTGGACACCGACTCCCTGCTGGTCAGCCAGCCCGACACCGGCGAGCAGGCCCTGGAGATCGCCGATATGTTGATCCGCTCCGGCGCCCTGGACGTCCTGGTGATCGACTCGGTGGCGGCCCTGGTGCCGCGCGCGGAGCTCGAAGGGGAGATGGGCGACAGCCACGTCGGGCTGCAGGCCCGGCTGATGAGCCAGGCGCTGCGGAAAATGACCGGCGCGCTCAACAACTCGGGCACCACGGCGATCTTCATCAACCAGCTCCGCGAGAAGATCGGCGTGATGTTCGGCAGCCCCGAAACGACAACGGGTGGAAAGGCTTTGAAATTCTATGCGTCGGTGCGCATGGACGTGCGCCGGATCGAGACGCTCAAGGACGGCACCAACGCGGTCGGCAACCGCACCCGGGTCAAGGTCGTCAAGAATAAGGTGTCGCCGCCGTTCAAGCAGGCCGAGTTCGACATCCTCTACGGCAAAGGCATCAGCAGGGAAGGTTCGCTGATCGACATGGGGGTGGATCAGGGCTTCATCCGCAAGTCCGGCTCCTGGTTCACCTACGAGGGCGAGCAACTCGGTCAGGGCAAGGAGAACGCCCGCACCTTCCTGATGGAGAACGCCGACGTGGCCAACGAGGTCGAGAAGAAGATCAAGGAAAAGCTTGGCATCGGCGCGGTCGTGACCGCTGATGACGTCCTGCCCGCCCCCGTCGACTTCTGAGCCCTCCCGCGAGGAGCAGGCGCGGGCATTGTGCCTGCGCCTGCTCACCGGGAGAGCGCGCACCCGCGCCGAGCTGGCCGCTCAGCTGGCCAGACGCGGATACCCCGACGACGTCAGCGCGCGGGTGCTCGACCGGCTGGCCGCCGCCGGGCTGGTCGACGACACCGACTTCGCCGAGCAGTGGGTACGGTCCCGGCGGGCCAACGCCGGCAAGAGCAGGCGCGCCCTGGCCGCCGAGTTGCACACCAAGGGCGTCGACGACGACGTGATCACCGCGGCGCTGGGCGGAATCGACGCCGCTGCCGAGCGCGACCTGGCCACCCGGCTGGTCCGGTCCAAGCTGCGGCGCGAGACGCTGGGTGCGGACGGCAAGGACGAGATGCGGGTGAGCCGCAGGCTGGTCGGGATGCTGGCGCGCCGCGGGTACGGTCAGGGCCTGGCGTGCGAGGTCGTCCTCGCCGAGCTGGCCGCCGAGCGGGAGCGCCGCCGGGTGTAGCCCGGGTGGGACGAGCGCGGCCGGCGGCCGCATCACGCCAAAGCCGTACCATGGCCCCGTGACTTCAATGGTGACGCGCGGGGCCTTCGACGCCCCGCCGGGCCGGGCCGGGCTCGAGGCCGCGCCGGCGCGCACCTATGAAGTCCGCACCTACGGCTGCCAGATGAACGTCCACGATTCCGAGCGGCTGGCCGGTCTGCTGGAAGCGGCCGGCTACCGGCGGGCGGCCGACGGCGGCGACGCCGATGTCGTGGTGTTCAACACCTGCGCCGTGCGCGAGAACGCCGACAACAAGCTCTACGGCAACCTGAGCCACCTGGCACCGCGCAAACGCGAGGACCCCGAGATGCAGATCGCGGTCGGCGGCTGTCTGGCCCAGAAAGACCGCGAAGCACTGCTGCACAAGGCGCCCTGGGTCGACGTCGTCTTCGGCACCCACAACATCGGGTCGTTGCCCACGCTGCTGGAACGGGCCCGGCACAATCGGGTTGCCCAGGTGGAAATCGCCGAGGCGCTGCAACAGTTTCCGTCGTCGCTGCCCACCGCCCGCGACTCTGCCTATGCCGCCTGGGTGTCGATCTCCGTGGGCTGCAACAACACCTGCACCTTCTGCATCGTCCCGGCGCTGCGCGGCAAGGAGGTTGACCGCAACCCGGACGACATCCTGGCCGAGGTGAGATCCCTGGTGGCCGACGGCGTGCTCGAGGTCACCCTGCTGGGCCAGAACGTCAACGCGTACGGGGTGTCGTTCGCCGATCCGGCGCAGCCCCGCGACCGGGGCGCCTTCGCCAGGCTGCTGCGCGCCTGCGGGCGCGTCGACGGCCTGGAACGGGTCCGGTTCACCTCGCCGCACCCGGCCGAGTTCACCGACGACGTCATCGAGGCCATGGCCGAGACGCCGAATGTCTGTCCCGCCCTGCACATGCCCCTGCAGTCGGGGTCCGACCGCGTCCTGCGCGCGATGCGGCGTTCCTACCGCGCCGAGCGATATCTCGGCATCATCGACCGCGTCCGTGCGGCCATGCCGCACGCCGCCATCACCACCGATCTGATCGTCGGCTTCCCCGGGGAGACCGAAGAGGACTTCGCGGCCACGCTCGACGTGGTGCGCCAAGCCCGGTTCGCCGCCGCGTTCACTTTCCAGTACTCGAAGCGGCCCGGCACCGTCGCCGCCGAACTCGAGGGGCAGCTACCGAAAGCCGTTGTGCAAGAACGCTACGAACGGCTGGTCGAGTTGCAGGAGCGGATCTCGCTGGAAGCCAACCGGGCCCTGGTCGGGCAAACCGTCGAATTGCTTGTGGCCGCCGGCGAGGGACGCAAGGACACCCACACGGCGCGGCTGACCGGGCGGGCCCGCGACGGCCGGTTGGTGCACTTCAACGCGACTCGCGGCGGCGTCCACCCGGCGCGGCCCGGCGACGTCGTGACCGCGGTGATCACCGCGGCCGCGCCGCATCACCTGATCGCCGACGCGGGCGTCCTGTCCCACCGGCGCACGCGGGCGGGCGATGCCCACGCCGCCGGGCAGCGCCCGCGCGGCACCGGTCTCGGCATGCCCGCCGTCGGGCCGCCGGCCGGCCCGACCGAACCCCTCGGATGTGAGCGATGAGGAAGAAACAACGCACGCAGCTGGACGCGCTGCGTACCGAGATCGAGGCCGCGGAGCGCCGGGTGGCGCGTCAGATCGAACCCGGCCCACGCGGTTTCGTGATCTCGATCCTGGTGTTCGTGCTGCTGGCCACGTTCATCCTCCCGCACACCGGTGACGTGCGCGGCTGGGACGTGCTGTTCAGCAGCCATGGCGCCGGCGTGGCCGCGGTGGCGCTGCCGTCGCGGGTGTTCGCCTGGCTGGCGCTGGTGTTCGGGGTCGGTTTCTCGATGCTGGCGCTGACGACGCGGCGCTGGGCGCTGGCCTGGATCGCGCTGGCGGGTTCGGCGATCGCCTGCCCGACAGGGTTGTTGGCCGTCTGGTCGCGCCAAACCGTGACTGCCGGGCACCCGGGCCCGGGCTGGGGTTTGATCGCCGCCTGGATCACTGTGATCGTGTTGACCTATCAGTGGGCCCGCGTGGTGTGGTCGCGCACCATCGTGCAGCTCGCGGCCGAGGAGGAGCGGCGGCGGGCCGCGGCGCAGCAGCAGTCGATGACGCTGCTGGACAGCCTCGACAAGACGGGCCGTCCCGACAACCCGGACGCCACCGGTGACCGGGAGGCCGCCCGGGACGTCCCGGAGCCGCCGGATCCGCTCGACGACCGCTGAGTCAGCGCCGCAACGCCGCCGCGGCGGCCTGCGCCCACTGGCGCCACTGCTCGGCGTTGCCCTTCGCCTCTTCGGCCTCCTTGGTCCGGCCGGCGGCCGCCGCCTTCCGGGCCTGCTGCTCGTACTGCTCGGCGCGAAGGCGGAACTGCTCGGCACGGGCCTGCGCCTGCGGATCCGACCTGTCGGCTTCGCCGGCGTCGCGCACCTTCTTCTCGACCGCGCGCAGCCGCCGCTCCAGTTCGGCGGACCGTTCCCGCGGGACCCGGCCGATCGCGTCCCATTTGTCCGCGATCGAGCGCAGGGCCGCCCTGGCCGCGTCGTGGTTGCCGGTTTCGATCCGCTCGGCCTCGGCCAGCAGCGCCTCCTTGGCGGTGGCGTTGGCGCGCAACTCGGCATCCTTTTCGGACGTTGCGGCGTGGCGTGCCGAGAAGAACGTGTCCTGGGCGGCCTTGAAGCGCCGCCACAGCGCGTCGTCGAGGTCGCGGGACGCCCGGCCCGCCGCCTTCCATTCGGTGAGCAGCCTGCGGAACTCCGCGCTGGTGGCCGTCCAGTCCGTCGAATCGGACAGCTCCTCGGCTTGTTCGCAGAGCCGCTCCTTGGTCTGCCGGACCGCCGACCGTTCCCGGTCCAGTTCGGCGAAATGCGCTCCCCGCCGCCGGTTGAAGGTGTCCCGGGCTGCGGAATAGCGCTTCCACAGCGCGTCGTCGACCTTGCGGTCCAGGCCGCTGATGGTCTTCCACTCGTCGAGAATCGCCCGCATCCGGTCGCCCGCGGCCTTCCACTGGGTCGCGTTGTTGGCGAGATCCTCGGCCTCGGCGGCCAGCGCCTCCTTGCGCGCGGTCTGGGCGGCCCGCTGCTCGTCGCGGCGGGAGCGATCCGCCGCGATGCCGGCGTCGGCCTGCGCGACCAGGCTGTCCAGCCGGGCGGCGAGGGCGTCGACATCGCCCAGCACGGACGCCGTCGGCAACGTCTCGGCCAGCGCGGCCGCGTGCGCCTTGATCTTGCGGGCATCCCCGGTCCCGCACGCGAGCCGCTCCTCCATGAGCGTGATCTCGGTGCTCAGGTCGTCGAACCGGCGGCCGAAGTGCGCGAAAGCGGCTTCGGGATCGCCGGCCTGCCAGGAGCCCACGATGCGTTCACCGGAAGCGGCGATCAGCCAGACCGTGCCGTCGTCGTCGACGCGCCCGAACCGGTGCGGATTGCTGGGCGGGGGCACCGGCACCGGGTGGGC
>NZ_VMQU01000099.1 GCF_007714205.1 Mycobacterium helveticum
GGGTGAAATCCTGGGCGAAGAAGCGTTCGCAGACCATGCCGTAGAGGGCCGAGGAGCCGCCGGTGCCGGCACCGATGAACGGCACGAAGCGCTTGGGGACGCGCCCGCTGATGTCTTCGATTTCGTCGGTGCTGCGTCCGGCGCGGGCCAAGGCGTCGTAGTAGCCGGTTTCGGAGCGGTAGGCCTGCGGTTCGGCCAGTTCGGGCATGGCCGCGCGGATGGTGCCCGGTGTGCCGGGCAGGGTGGAGCGTCCTTTTTCGACGAACAGCACCCGGCGCCCGGAGCGGGCCAGCGCGTAGCCCAGCATCCCGCCGCCCATGCCGGTGCCCACCACGATCACGTCCCACACCAGGCGTTCGGCCTCGCGCGCGCCTAGTTTGCCGTCGGCCAATCGAGCTCCTCAGCTGGGATGACGCCCCGATCCTTTGCCCGGTCCGGGCGAATCGGGATCGTACCATCGGTTGTTCGGGACAAGACGGGGGTGAAGTATGCGCATCTCGCCCGACCCCATCATTTCGCGCATGCCCCAGCCTAAAGACGGAGACAAAGGCGTGGCCGCGATCGCCGATGACGGGGCAGCCGTGGGGCTGGAAACTACCCATCTAGCGACTTCGGCCGCACGGTCATCAATAAGCTGTGGGTGTACAGTGGCCGTGCTAAACTGCACCGCCATCGAGTAACTGGCGTTAAGGGATTCAGAGCATCATGATAACGGTTCGGGGCGAAGCTTAGCCAGATTGCAGTAGATTGCAGCGATGGACTCATTTCGAAGAAAGAGAGTTGGTCACCCAGTTGCGCAATGTTGTTATACGCGCGGTCGAGAAAAAGGTAGTGGCGGCAATCGACATTATCCTTGCCCCATTTGTGTTTATCAGCGCGCTTTTGCTTAAATACGTCAGAACGGTCGGGGTCGAGCAGCTTCCGTGCTCGAAAGGCATGCTTTTGCGCGCCGGTTGTTTTCCAATCAGGGATCATTACCACGAACCCGCGTTCCGCAATGCGCCGATCAGGGAGTTCCTCTCGGCAGAGCGGGTCTTGCCGGGAATCGACTGGAACATCGAAGAACAGCTGCAGCTTCTTTCTTCTTTTTCCTACACTATCGAGCTCGCTACTTTGTCAGGGGCAAAGACTGGCGGCCATGAATTCTATATCGATAACGGCGCATTTGGATCCGGAGATGCCGAGTACTGGTACAGCCTGATTCGGTCGAAGAAGCCAAAGCGAATCATTGAGATTGGTAGTGGCTTTTCGACCCAAGTGGCACGCCGGGCGCTGGACGACAACAAGCGCGTCGATCCACATTACTCATGCAAACATATCTTGATAGAGCCTTATGAAAATGATTGGCTCGAAAGCTTAGGCGCCACGGTCATCCGGGAGAAGGCCGAGAATTGTGACTTACAGATCTTCAAGGAGCTGTGTGCAGACGATATATTGTTCATCGATTCATCGCATGTGATTCGACCCCAGGGTGATGTGCTTTTCGAGTTCTTGGAAATCCTTCCTGTGCTCAAAACTGGTGTAATTGTTCATATCCATGACATTTTCTCTCCACGAGACTATCCGCCAGCATGGGTCGTCGACAAGGTGCTTTTTTGGAATGAACAATATCTGCTGGAGGCGTTTCTGACGTCCAACAGGGACTGGAAAGTGATAGGGGCCCTCAACTTCCTTCGGCACCATCATTATGAGAAATTAAAAGAAAAATGCCCCTACCTCACAGAGGATCGAGACCCGGGTTCTTTCTACATTCAGAGAATCGGTGGTGAATCTTGATACGAACTTGCGCCTCATGGCCAGTTCCGTGATCCCTCCGAGCGCCCGGATCAACTGTTAGCATCGCCCGCATGCCTGGACGCGGAGCCGCCCCGGTGCGGATCGGCATCCTGGGCGCATCACGCTGGGCGCCGATGACACTCCTCACTCCGGCGAAGGACAACACCGAGGTCGTCGTGGCCGCGGTCGCCGCGCGCGACGTGTCCCGCGCGCGAGCCTTCGCCGCCGAACACGGCATTGGCCGGGTGCATGACGACTACGCGGCGCTGATCGCCGATCCAGAGTTGGACGCGGTCTACAACCTGCTGCCGACCAGCGTGCACGGCAGGTGGACCCGGGCCACGCTGGACGCGGGCAAGCATGTGCTGTGCCAAAAGCCGTTCACCGCCAACGCCGACGAGGCCCGCGAGATCGCCGGCCTGGCCGCCCAATCGGACCGGGTCGTGATGGAGGCGCTCCAATACCGCTACCACCCGTTGACCGCGCGCGTTGAGCAGATCATTGCGTCGGGGGAGCTGGGCAACCTGGAGCGGGTGGAGATGGCGATCTGCGCGTTACTGCCGAAGCGCTCCAACGCCAACGCCTACGACTACTCCCTCGCCGGGGGCGCGCTGATGAATACCGGTGTTTATACCGTCGACATGGCCCGGGCGTTCGGCGGTTCGACCCCCGACGTCGTGTCGGCACGGGCGAAGCTGGGCGGTCCGCAGGTGGACCGGGCCATGACGGCCGAGGTGCGGTTTGCCGGCGGGCACACGGGCCGGCTGCAGTGTGCGCTGTGGTCGTCGAAGCTGTTTCGGGCGAGCGCCACAGTGGTTGGTGACCGCGGCCGACTGCGTTACCTCAGCCCGGCGGCACCGCACCTTTTGCCTCGGCTCTCGATCCGCTCGGCCGACGGACAACGTGTGGAACGCTTCCCGCGGCGTACCAGCTACGCGTATCAGCTTGAGGCTTTCGCCGGGGCGGTGCTGCGCGGGGAACCCGTGAAGACGACACCGGACGAAGCGGTCGAGAACATGACCGTCATCGACGCGATCTATCGCGCTGCCGGCCTTCCGCTGCGCCAGCCGTCCTGAACGCCGATCGGTTCGGCTGGTGGCGCACCGGGTGACAAGCGGTGTGCTGCGTCGATCAGCGACGGACCGAAGATCGGGGACAAGACAGCGATATTGCCGCACGCGTTCGACCACCGGCTCCCAACACCAGCCGCTCGTATATGCGCCGTGCAGGAAGACGATGGCAGGCGCCCTCGCCGGACCGGATTCGCGCACGAACAGGCCCATGTCAGCGAACCTAGTCGCGTTGTGCCGCTCAGCCGAAACTTCCGGGTTCCAGGACCTAGTGCACGGGTGTTGGATTAAACTGCCGGACGGGTTAGCGGGGTGGGAGGCCACCGCTTTCGATTCACAGAACGCGACGGGGGACCGAAGGGCTGGGTTGCACCATGGCTGAAGGCGTGTTCGGGCGCAGCGACGCTGAGATCGACCTTCTGGTGCGTGGCATGCGGTCGGGCATCGCGGTGGTGGGCTTCGGCTACATCGGCACCGTGATCGGTGCCGTGCTGGCCGACCGCGGCTGGCCCGTGACGGGGATCGACGTGCGACAGAGCGTCGTCGACGAGATCAACCTGGGCAAGAGCACCGTTCCCGAGCCGGGGCTTGGCGAACTCGTGTCCAACAGCGTGCGAGTCGGTCGGCTTCGCGCCACGACCGACTTCGGTGCGCTCGCCGACAACGACTTCGTCATCGTGACCGTCGGTACCCCGCTGGGTCCGGACTTCGAGCCCATCGTCGACGACATCAAGGCAGCGGCGCGGGCCGTGGGGGAGCACCTGCGTGCCGGCCACCTCGTCATCCTCAAGAGCACGGTGCCGCCCGACACCACCGAAAAGATCGTCCGGCCGATCCTCGAAGAGACCTCGGGGCTGCGGGCCGGCGTCGACTTCGGGTTGGCATTCTGCCCCGAACGGCTCGCCGAAGGCCAAGCCATCCGCGAGCTGACGTCGATTCCCGTCGTGGTCGGCGCCGTCGACGAGCGCAGCGCCCGCGCCTGCTCCACATTGTGGCGGCACGCCCTGGGTGTGGATTCCGTCGTCGTCGACGATCCGCGGACCGCCGAGATGGTCAAGCTCGCCGACAACCTCTGGGTCGACCTCAACGTCGCGCTGGCGAACGAGCTGGCCAAGGTCTGCGACCGGCTCGGGATGGACGCCCTGCAAGTCATCGAGGCGGCCAACACGATGCCCAAGGGCGGGCGCGACGCGAACATCTTGCGGCCGAGCATGGGCGTCGGCGGCTACTGCCTGACCAAGGATCCGTGGTTCGTCAACCATCTGGGGCAGTCCGTCGGGCTGGAGCTGGCGATCCCGCGGACGTCGCGGACCGTCAACGACACGATGCCGGCCTACACCTACGGGTTGCTCACCCAGCTGCTCGCCGAGCAGGGCAAGGCGATCGAGACCAGCACGATCGCGGTGCTGGGCATCGCGTTCAAGAACAACACCGGTGACTGCCGGCTCACGCCCACCAAGTACGTTCTCGCCTTGCTCGAGGAGTCCGGCTGCCGGCTTTCGGTCCACGATCCGTGGGTGCCGGACGAGGAGGCCCACACGGTGACGACGGTCCCGCTGACCCCGGACATCGAGTCGGCGGTCAAGGACGCCGATGCCTTGGTGGTGCTGGCGGGACACCGGGAGTTTCACCAGATCCCACTGGTGCGGCTCGCGGAACTGACGGCAGCTAAGTGTGTGTTCCTTGACGGACGGAACAGCTTCGACCCGGCCGCGGTGCGCGCCGCCGGGTTCGTCTACAAGGGGATCGGCCGGTAGGTGCAGGTGAACCGCTACGTGGAAATGGAAAAGTAAATATGTCCAATGTCGTCGTGACGGGCGGCTACGGCTTCATCGGGTCCCACCTGGTGTCCGCGTTGCTGGACCGCGGAGATTCGGTCACGGTGTTCGATTTTGCGAAGAACACCCGCGACACCAGCATCGACTTCGACCGGCATGCCAACTTCCGGTTCGTGCAGGGCGACGTCACCGATCTGAGCGCGCTCGAACAAGCCCTGACTCCCGGCGTCGACACGGTCTTTCACCTGGCCGCCGTCGTCGGGGTCACGAACTATCTCAACGACCCGTTGCGGGTTCTCGACGTCAACGTGATCGGCACCCGCAACGTCCTTGAGCTGAGCCACCGGCACGGCACACGCGTGGTGTTCGCCAGCACGTCGGAGGTGTTCGGGAAAAATCCCAACCCGCCCTTCGCCGAGGACGACGACCGCGTCCTTGGTTCGACGAGGACCGCGCGGTGGAGCTACAGCACCAGCAAGGCCATGGCCGAGCACCTGGTGTTCGCGATGCACACCGCCTACGGGCTGCCGGTGACGGTGGTGCGCTACTTCAATGTGTATGGGCCGCGGCAGAATCCGATCTTCGTGATTTCGCAGAGCATCCACCGAATCCTCAACGGCCGCCCGCCGCTGCTGTACGACTCGGGTGAGCAGACGCGCTGTTTCACCTACGTCGACGACGCCATCGCCGGCACCCTGCTGGCGGCCGACAGCAGTGCGGCGATCGGCGAGGCGTTCAACATCGGCAGCATGACCGAGACGACCATGCGTGACGCCGTCGCACTGGCGATCAAGATCGCCGACGTCGACTCGGTGTCGGGCGCCGAAGCTGTGGACACCGCGGCGCGCTACGGGGGCCGCTACGAGGACATTCCCCGTCGTATCCCGGACTCGACCAAGGCGCAGCGCGAGCTGGGGTGGCGCCTTCAGGTCGACGTCGAGGAAGGGATCCGCCGCACCATCGAGTGGGCACGCGCCAACCCGTGGTACCTCGAAGAGCCCGCTGGGAATCGGGCGTAGGACCGCGGCCAACACGCCGCAGCATGTCAACCATTGGCGAGCGCGCGGTCGGCCAGCACGCCCATCACCGGTGCCAACTGCCGGGAGTATTCACGCGTCAGGTGGGCCTCGTCCAGGTAGACCAGGGCGTTACCCACGATGACCGGGCAGCGATCGGCGGTGCAGAACAGCTCGGTGAGGTCTGAGTATTGTCCGCCGCCGGCTTTGGTGGCGGCGGCCTCGGCCGCGATGCCGGCTTGGTTCACCGCCTTCGAGGTCGGCGCAGCGCAGGCCGTCGCGTCGTCGAGATGGCCGGTCAGGCAGTTCGGCACTTTTGCGTTTGGATCCGGGATCGGCCCGAGGACCAGCACCCGCGCGCCGGTGCCGCGCAGCTGCTTGACGAGGCGGTTCAGGGAGTCGATCCAGGCCGGATTGTATGACGTGAGACCCGACTGCCGATACGTCCGCGTCATGCTGAGCACGACGAGCCGCGGGTGCTCGTCCTGTAACCGTGCGGTGATCTGAGCGCGCCACTGGTCGCACTCGGTGTAAGGCCGGTCAACGGCGCCGTTGATGGTGGGCAGGTCAAGCATTGGGCAGGCGGCCTTGGTCATGGTCTCCAGCCGCCAGTGCCGTCGGGTGGCGACCTCCACGAACGCGGGATTCCACATCGCGGCGTGCGAGTCGCCGACCAGGGCCACCGTCGTGTTCGAGGTGGTGTCGCCGCTCGCGCACTCCGGCTGTCCGACTTCGAAAACATTGCGGAGGCAGCCGTGCAAGTACAGGTCCCTGAGTGCGGCTGTGACGCCGGCAAGCGGCGGGGTCAGGTTCGAGGGCACGGCTTTCAGCCCGACCGATGCCGCCACCGCCGCCTGCACCTGCGCGAACGCGTCCTGCACCGCCGCGTCGTAGGCGTCCATGCTGGAACCGGTGGGTGGAGGCGCCGCGGTGACGGTCAGCGCCGGGGCCGCGGGACCGCGGCCGACCGGGACGGGCATCCAGACCAGCAGTGCCACGCCGACACCGGCTGCGATCGCGGTGGCGGCGCCGCCAACGGCGAGACTGCGGTTGGCCGACCGGCGCAGGGGAGCGGCGAAGCGTAGCGGGTTCTCGATGAAACGCAGAGTCAAGAAGGCCAGCCCCAGGGAGACCAAGATCGATGCCAGCCTTACCCCTAGGGAATGGGCGATTGCTGACGCGGGTACCACCTGCAGCAACGGCCAGTGCCACAGATACCACGAGTAGGACACCCGGCCGATCGCGCGCATCGGCCGCACCGACAGGACGCGTCCGACTCCCTGAGCGGGCGCGGCGCAGCCCGCGCCGATCACCAGCGCCGCACCCAGCACAGGCAACAGCGCGGCGGTACCCGGATAGGGCGTGTCGGGCCCCACTAGGATGCAGCCCAGGACGATCACCCCCAGCCCCGCGCATCCCGCGATGGCGGCGGCCAGCGCCGGGAGTCGGCGCCACTGGCCGGCGGTCAGCGCCACCAGGCCCCCGACGGCCAGCTCCCAGGCCCGGGTGGGCAGCGAAAAAAACGCCACGGGGGGCAGCACGCGGGTGAGTACCAGTGACAGCGCAAACGACGCTGCCGCGACCAGCGCCAGGACGAGCAGATACGGGCGTTCCGATGAGGCGGCCAGGGCGTCGGTGCGCCGCCGCGCACGCCGGATCAGCCACGCCGTGCCGATGATCAAAGCCGGCCACACCAAGTAGAACTGCTCCTCGACGCCCAACGACCAGTAGTGCAGAAACGGCGACGGCAGGGAGTCGGCGAGATAGTCGACGCCCTGAAGCATGAACCGGTAGTTGGCGACGTACAACGCGCTGGCGATGCCGTCGACGAAGACGCTCCGCGACTGCAACACCGGTGACAGAACGGCCGCGCCGATCATGATGACGACGCCGACCGCCGCCGACGCCGGGAGCAGCCGGCGCGCCCGCGCCCCGTAGAACCGGCGCAGCCCGACGGTTCCGGTGGTGCTTGCCTCGCGCCAGAGCAGCCCCGTGATCAGAAAGCCTGAGATGACGAAGAACACGTCCACGCCGACGAGCCCGCCGCTCACACCGGGCACGTGGGCGTGAAACAGCACAACCGCCAGCACCGCGACGGCGCGCAAACCCTCAATGTCCGGGCGGAATTCCTTGTGGGGCGGGCGCCGGCGCTGCACTTCTTCGGTAGGGCTAACGCTGTCGGCCTGGCGCACAATCACCTACCTAACGAGAGGATGCGGTCATCGAATCGAGGCATTATCACACACCTGTTCAACACGGCTCGGCCGAATCCTCAACTAATGGTGCGCCGGCCGGCCCGACGACGGACACGAGGCGTCCGCCGCGATCGCCGATAATCCGCCCGGCCAACAATGCGTAGGCGACAAAATTCCGGCATCGCAGCGACCGCAGAATGGTGCAGGGGCTCTCCCGCTACGATTCAGTGTTGTCGGCCGGTTTGCCCCAAAAGTTCCGGCTTCCGGTTCGACGGCGCGGGTACCGGGTTATGCTGCTGGGCGGCTGAGCCGGGGACGCGGGCTGCCGCTCCCATTCCCCCGAACGCGCACGGGAAGTGAAAGGCTAGGATTTCGCCGATGAAATTTGTGCTGGCGAACTGGGGAACTCGCGGGGAAGTCGAGCCCTACGTCACTGTCGGCCGCGAGCTGGTGCGCCGCGGGCATGACGTCCACATGGCCGTCGCGCCTGAGATGGTCGGCTTCGTCGAGGCGGCCGGGCCTGCGGCGGTGGCCTACGGACCGGCGTTGAACGCCATCCTGGACCCGCATCGCGATTTCTGGGCCGGTTTGTTCACCAAACCCTGGAGGGTCAGGGAGCTGAGCAGGTTGTCGGCCGAATATGCGGCGCCTCTCACGCAGTGCCGGGCGGAGGTCAGCAAGACGCTGACGTCGCTGGCGGACGGGGCCGACCTGCTGCTCACCGGCATGAATTTCGAGGACGACGCGCTCAACGCCGCGGAGCATTGCGACATTCCGTTCGCCACCCTGCATATCTTCCCGCTGCGAGCCAACGGTCAGCTTCTGCCGTTCCTGCCGGCGCCGCTGGCCCGTTCCGCGACCAGGATGCTCGACTGGGCGGCGTGGCGCGGAGGAAAGAAGGTCGAGGATGCCCAGCGCCGTGAACTCGGTTTAGCGGCGGCGACGCGCCCCTGGCCGCGGCGGATCACCGAACGCGGATCGCTGGAAATCCAGGCCTACGACGAGGTGTGCTACCCCGGGCTGGCCGCCGAATGGGGGAAATGGAATGGGCGGCAGCCCCCGAGAAGGCCGTTCGTCGGCGCGCTGACGATGGAGTTACCGACGGACAACGACGACGAGGTCGCGTCGTGGATCGCCGAGGGAACACCGCCGATTTGCTTCGGATTCGGCAGCGTGGGCGTCGAGTCCGCTGCCGACACGCTCGCCATGATCAGCTCGGCCTGCGCGCAGCTGGGCGAGCGGGCGTTGATCTGTGCCGCCGGGTCCGACTACGGCAACGTCACCCACTCCGAGCACGTCAAGGTGGTGGGCGTGATGAACTACGCCGCCGCCCTTCCCGCCTGCCGCGCGTTCGTGCACCACGGCGGCTGCGGCACCACGAACGCGGGTCTGCGCGCGGGACTGCCGACGTTGATCCTGTGGACGTTGCCCGATCAGGGGCTCTGGGGAGCACGGGTCAAACGACTGAAAGTGGGTACCGGACGGCGCTTTTCGGCCACCACCGAGAAGTCGTTGCTCGCGGACCTTCGCACCGTCCTTGCCCCGCAATGCCTCACCGCCGCCCGCGAGCTCGCGGCCCGGATGACCAAACCCGCCGACAGCGTTGCGACCACCGCCGATCTGGTGGAAGAATTCGCCCGCCTGGGGCGGGTTGGCTGAGCGGTTCTACTTCAGCGTAGCCGTCATGGGCGTGTGATCGCTTGTCTTGACGGGTGATTCGGGTTGCTCGCCGATCCAGTCGAGCAGGGTGTGCAGGCCGTTCTCGAGCGTCCATTGCGGGCGCCAGTCGAGTTCCTTTGTTGCCGGTGCGATGTCGCACTTGGCGGCGCGGACGTCGCCGTCGCGGAATTTCCCCACGACCTTGGGTTCGGGGGCATCGCAGAGGGTGGCGATTTTGTGCGCCAGTTCCTGGATGGTTGCCGGGGTACCCGAGCCGATGTCGAGGCAGCGTGGTTGGGCCGCGGGTCGTTCTATCGCGGCGAACAGCGCCTCGACGACATCGTCGATATAGACGAAATCGCGCACGATGCGTCCGTCTTCGTAGACTTCCAGCGGGTGTTGCCGGCGGGCCAGTCGTGCGAAAAGAGCGACGATCCCGGTGTAGGAATTCGTCAGCGACTGGCCGGGCCCGTACACGTTCTGCAGCCGCAGCACGCTGAGGTGGGTGTCGTGGGCGGCCGCCCAGGCGGCCAAGATGTGTTCCTGGGCGAGCTTGGTCGCGGCGTAGATGTTGGTGGGCCGCGGCTCGGTTCGGCCGGCGCAGCTCGGCAGCGGCACCGCGGGATCGTCGGTGGGCCCGTGCGGATCCCAGATTCCGGCCAGCAGCTGGGCGTGGCTGCGCGGCTGCGGGTAGAAGACCTGGGAGCCGCATTGCCACGCGCCCTCGCCGTAGACGGCCCTCGAGGACGCCACGACGAGTTGGTCGGGCACGTGTGCCGAGCGGCTCAGGGCGTCAAGCAGTTGCGTTGTTCCCACCACGTTCACCGAACCGTGGCGCGTGGCCTCCGACAGCGACTGCGCCGTTCCCGTCTCGGCCGCCAGATGCACGACTTGGGACGGTCGGCACAACCGCAGCACGGCATCCCAGTCGGGGGCATGAGTAACGTCGCCGGTGCACAGCCGCACCGATGGCGGCAGGTCGATCGTCACACGTTCGCCGTGCACCTGCGGGTGCAAGACATCCATCACCGCGACGTCGTAGCCGGCTTTGACGAGTCGGCGCGCAAGGGCGGACCCGATGAATCCCGCCCCGCCAGTGATGAGCACAGATGTGGACAAAATCCGATGCCTCCTGTTGCTGTGTGAAGGAAGTACGACCACCATGTCAGCCCGGTGCGAGTGCGCGGCCTGCCAGGGCCCCCATCACCGGCGCCAGCAGGTCGGCGTAAACGCGCGTCACGTGATGTTCGTCGGCGTATACCAGGGTGTTGCCGACGATGACCGGGCAGCGGTCGGCGGTGCAGAAGAGCGCGGTGAGGTCGGCGTATTGCCCGCCGCCGGCTTTGGTGGCGGCGGCTTCGGCCGCGATGCCGGGTTGATTCACGGCCTTCGACGCGGGCGGCGAGCAGGCGCGCTCGTCATCGAGGTGCAGCGACAGGCATAGGGGCACCACCGACTGCGGATCCGGGATTGCCCCGAGCACCAGCACCTGGGCGCCGGTTCTGCGCAGCTGTTGCACTTGACGGGTCAGGCTGGCGGTCCACGCCGGGTCGTAGGACGTGAGACCTGACGCCCAACCGTATTGGGCGCCGTATCGCCGCATCATGGTGAGCACGACCAGCCGCGGGTGCTCGGCCTGTAACCGGGCAAGGATCCGGCCGCGCCACTGCTCGCACTCGCTGTACTCCCGGCCAAAGAGGGGGATGGCGATGGGCAGATCCATCATCGGGCAGTAGCCCTTGGCCAGGGTCTCGAGCCGCCAGTGCCGCTGCGCGGCTACCTGCTCAAATGCCGGCTGCCACATCGCGGCATTCGAATCGCCGACCAGGGCCACCGTTGTCGACGAGGCAATATCGCCCGTCGCGCACTGGGGATGATCGATCGGGAGAAGATCGCGCAGGCAGCCTTGGGGGCCGAGTGGTCTTTTCGCCGCGTCGGCGAGCGGCGGGTCCAGGTTCGAGGGGACGGCTTGGAGGTCGGCCGAGGCCGCGACCGCGGCCTGCACCTGGGCGACCGCCTGCTCTACCGCCGCGTCGTATGCGGCGATGCCGGAGCCCGCGGGCAGAAGCGTCGCCTTGACGGTCAGCGCGGGCGCTGCCGGGCCATGGCCGACCGGGCTGGGTACCACTACCAGCAGCGCCACGCCCACACACACCGCGATCGCGGTGGCGACACCGCCGAGCGCCAGACTGCGGGTGGGCGACCGGCGCATGGGCCCGGCGAAGCGCAGCGGGTTCTCGACGAAACGCAGGGTGAGCACGGCCAGCCCGAGCGAAAACAAGATCGCTATCAGCGACAGCCAGAGCGGGTGCCTCGGCCATGCCGCGGCAGGCATCGCCACCAGCAGCACCGGCCAGTGCCACAGATACCACGAGTAGGACACCCGGCCGATCGCGCGCATCGGCCGCACCGCCAGGGCGCGTCCGCAGCCCTGGGCGGGGGTGGCGCAGCCGGCGCCGATCACCAGCGCCGCGCCCAGCACGGGCAACAGCGCCGCGGTACCCGGATAGGGCGTGCTCCGGCCCAACCAGGTGCAGGCCAGCAGGATGAGGGCCAGCCCCCCCCATCCGGCGAGCGCGGCGGGCAGTGGCGGGAGTCGGCGCCATTGGACGGCGGTCAGCGCCACCAGGCCGCCGACGGCCAACTCCCAGGCCCGGGTGGGCAGCGAAAAGAACGCCACCGGAGGCGCCAGGCGAGTGGCCACCAGCGACATGGCGAACGACACCGCCGCGACCAGGGCCAGGACCACCAGATACGGGGTTGCCGAGGAGCCGGTATGGGCCCCGTTACGCCGTCGCACCCGTCGGATCAGCCAGGCCGTCGTGATGATCAAGGCCGGCCACACCAGGTAGAACTGCTCCTCGACGCCCAACGACCAGTAGTGCTGGAACGGCGACGGCGGCAGGTTGGTGGCGAGGTAGTTGACGCCCTGGAGCATGAATCGGTAGTTGCCGACGTACAACGCGCTGGCGATGCCGTCGCGGATGATGCCTCGGGACAGCAACGCGGGTACCAGGACAGCCGCGCCGAGCATGATCACCACGCCGACCGCCGCCGACGCCGGCAGCAGCCGGCGGGCCCGCGCCCCGTAGAAGCGGGCCAGCCGGACCGTGCCGGTGCCACTGGCCTCGCGCCAGAGCAGCCCGGTGATCAGGAAGCCCGAGATCACGAAGAAGACGTCCACGCCGACGAATCCGCCGCCCACACCGGGTATGTCGGCATGAAACAGGACAACGGCGATGACCGCGATGGCGCGCAGGCCCTCGATGTCGGGGCGAAACCCCTTTTTTTCCGAGCGGCGACTCGGGACTGCTTGGGTGGGGCTAACGCTGTCAGCCGGGTGCAAGCTCACCTACCTGCGAAGGACGGGTTCGTAGAGTCGACGAATTATCACACACCTGCCAAACAGGCCGGATCGATTCCAGGTTTGTCAACTGTGGGCGAGCGCGCGGTCGGCCAGCGCCCCGATTGCCGGAGCCAACGCCTGGGCGTATTCGAGTGTGATGTGATTGCCGTCGAAGTACACGAGGGTGTTACCGACGATGTCCGGGCAGCGGTCGGCTGTGCAGAACAAGTCGGTGACGTCGGCGTATCGCCCGCCGGCGGCCAGGGTGGCGGCGGACTCGGCGGCGACGCCGGATTTGTTGACCGACGTCGATCTCGGCGATGTGCAGGCGCCCGCGTCATCGAGATGCCCGGACAAGCAGATCGGCGCCGCCATGCGCGTAGCCGGGATCGGCCCGAGCACCAGCACCTGCGACCCGGCGCGCCTGAGCTGCTGCACCAGGCGGGCCAGGCCGTCGTTCCACACCGGGTCGTAGGAAGTGAACCCCGGCGTGTAGCCGTGCCCGAAGCCGTACCCGCGGTACATGCTCACCACGACCAGCCGCGGGTGCTCGGCCTGTAGCCGGTCGAGTATCTCAGCGCGCCACTGCCGGCACAGGGCGTTTGACACCGCGCGACGGATGGCGTCGCTGATGGGCAAGTCCATCGGCGTGCAGGCGCCCTTTCCCAGGGTCTCCAGCCGCCAGTGCCGCTGCGTGGCGATCTGCTGGAACGCCGTGCTCCACATCGTGGCATTCGAGTCGCCGAGCAGGGCGACCGTCGTCGTCGATGCGGTGTCGCCCGTTGCGCACTCGGGCTGCCCGACGTCGGTGAGATTGCGCAGGCAGCCGTTGTGAAACTCGGCCTTGAACTCCGCCGCCGCCCCGGTGAGCGGTGGATTCAAGTTCGACGGGACGGCTTTGAGCTGGGCCGATGCTATGACCGCGGCCTGCACCTGCGCGAACGCCTGCTGCACCGCCGCGTCGTAGGCGCTGATGGTGGAGCCTGCGGGAGGCGGCGTCACGGTGATGGACAGCGCCGTGCCCGCCGGGCCGCGCCCGACGGGCACGGGAATCGATACCAGCAGCGCCACACCCACGGCGACCGCCATCGCGGTGGCGGCGCCGCCGAGCGCGAGGCTGGCCAGGGCGGAGCGGCGTATCGGGGCGGCGAACCGCAGCGGGTTCTCGATGAACCGCAGGGTCAGCACCGCCAGGCCACCGGAGACGAGGACCGCTGCCAACCTGCCGGCCGGCCCGAGGGGGTGGCCCAGCAACGGCGCTGCGAGCACCAGCACCGGCCAGTGCCACAGATACCACGAGTAGGACACCCGGCCGATCGCCCGCATCGGCCGCACCGCCAGGATGCGGCCGCATCCCTGCGACGGCGCGGCACAGCCGGCGCCGATCACCAGCGCCGCGCCCAGCACGGGCAACAGCGCGGCGGTACCCGGATACGGCGTGGCCGGACCCAGCCAGGTGCAGGCCAGCAGGATCAGCGCCAGCCCGGACCATCCGCTCACAGCGGCAGTCCCTGGGGCCAGCCGGCGCCACCGGCCGGCGGTCAGCGCCACGAGGCCGCCGGCGGCCAACTGCCAGGCGCGGGTGGGCAACGAAAAGAACGCCACAAAAGGCGCCACATAGGTGACCGCCAGCGACAGCGCGAACGACACGGCTGCCACCACCGCCAGGACCAACAGATACGGGCGTTTCGAGGAGGTCGCCCCGGCCCGGGTGCGCCGCCGCAGCAGCCGGATGAGCCAGGCCGTACCGATGATCAGGGCCGGCCACACCAGGTAGAACTGCTCCTCGACGCCCAATGACCAGTAGTGCTGGAACGGCGATGCCGCCCTGGTCGCGGCGAAGTAGTCGACTTGTTGCGCAATGAGCCAGTAGTTGCCGACATACAGCGCGCTGGCGATGCCGTCATCGATGACGAGTGGGACCTGCAGCGGGGGTAACAGCACAGCCGCGGCGATCATGGTGATCACGCCGACCGTGGCCGACGCGGGCAGCAGTCGGCGGGCCCGCGCCCCGTAGAAGCGGCGCAGCCGGACGGTGCCGGTGGTGTTCGCCTCGCGCCAGAGCAGCCCGGTGATCAAAAAGCCCGAGATCACGAAGAACACGTCCACGCCGACGAACCCGCCGCCGACCCCCGGCACGTCCGCGTGAAACAGGACGACGGCCACTACCGCGACGGCGCGCAGGCCCTCGATGTCGGGGCGAAATTTCGTCTGTGCCGAGCGTGAACCGGCTGGTGCCGCGGTCGGGCTAAGACTGTCGGCCGGGTGCAAGGTCACCTACCTGGGAAGGGGAGGAGTCCGTGGAGTCGAGGAATTATCACACACGTGTCGAGCAGGCCGGGTCGATTCACGATCGGGGGCCGGTCAGGGCCGAACCGGAACATCGGCCTGGTCGACATCGCCCGTCGATCAGGGGCAGATCCCCACCCACATCGGGTCATTCACCAGCTGCGAGCAGTGGGTGACCAGGCCCCGCACCGACTGCTCGGTGTTGATCGCAGCGGGGATCGGGGCCAGGGCAAAAAAGACGATCGCGACCGCGAACCAGGCCCGGGTGGCTCTGGTGGCCGATCGGGTGGATTCGGGTTGACGGCTCGCGTAGAGCAGATAAACGACGCCCACATCGAAGGTGATGGCGATCCACCATCGGGTCCAATCGGCTGAGGTGGCGTAAACCGGAAGCACCAACAGCACCGCCAGAGTTACCCACGCAAGCCGTCCCCGCACGGCGTGGCGAACTCGCGCGAAGGGCACGCCGGAAATACCCCTGATGACAAGCATCGTCAGCGTGAGGATGACGATCCCCGCCATTGTCGACATGATCAAAGGGGCCCAGCCAATCTGGTTGGGCCCGATCAGAGGAGTTTTTCTGGTGGTGACGGTGATGAAGCGACACGTCCAGTCGTGATAGTCCACGTAGGCGTGTTCGACGCTCGGAGTCCGGCCGGGCGCCCAGCGGACGGCTCTGTGCGGCAACCGGGCGCAATGGGACGAGACGTCTTGCCGTCGCAGCAACGCTATCGCCAGCACGACGACCAAGCCCGGGCCCACCGCGAGTAGTGCGCTCAGGCGCTGAATTTCGGCGGAACTGCGCACCAGAACGACGATTGCCAGGATCGCGCCGAGCGCCTGCAGAAACGGAACTGCCTCGTGGATCAGCGTCAGCACCGCAACCGCGATCCCGTAAATGCCGCTCGCAACCGGTAGCGATCGGTCCCTCTTCGCCGAGGCGAGCACCACCGCGAACGCTGCCAGCGCGGCCTCGCCGAGAAGGTCGGGCGTTGGTAACACAACGGCGTGCACAAAGCCGAACGGCAGCACCAGGGCGAGCAGGGCCAGCATCAGCCGGCGTTCTGAGCGGCCGAATCTGACTGCCACCGTCCACGCCACCGCTGCGATGCCGACGCCGAAGAGCGCCGGCACAAGCCAGCGCAAAATCAGCAGGCCGGTGAAGTACAGGTCGGAGGGAAAGAGATTGAGGATCTCGCCGCCGAGTCCCCGCCTGACAAAGCCCTGGCTGTAATCGACCGCGTAGTACGGGAAGAATTGCAGATCAGGTTCGTAAATACTCGCGAAGACAACCCACGACGCCAGATAAAGCAGCACCAGCAGTCCGACGATCGCGTACACGAGTCTGCGCCGGGTTATCGGCTCGTTCGATTGCAGCGCCCTGGGCGGTTCTTCGGTTTCGACTGGACTACCGGCATCCAGTCCTGCCTGACACGAGCGCGGCCCCAGCCGCTGGGCTTCAGGGCTCATGCCGGAGCCGTCGGCGCGGGCGAAGCGTCATGAAAGGTCGCATGCTGGGCACCACCCTACCCCGACCGGCGGCCCACCCGGCCGGGTCACGCGAAAGATCAAGGCTAGCAATCGATTTCTGCAGGCAGATCGAATTCGGCGAACGTGCGCGACACCATCTCCCGCAGCTCATCGTGAGTATTCGGCCGGCCGAGAACATAGGCGGAGATTCTGAAGAAGATCTTCCCGCGGCTGCGCCCCGAACCCACGAACAGTTGTCCACCGATGTGCTCGAGGGTGCTCTGCTTGATGTCGGGCTCGACGGACCTCATGTACGCATACTCGGCGTCGGTGCCGTCGGGCCGGTTCACCGCCGGGGGCAGGTCACCGACATTGGACACGGTGACCGGATGGCTGGCGCCACCCGCCGCCATGCCTGCCAGCCTGCGGTTCAACCGCTTGGGAACCAACGGCGCCAGTGGGAATGTCGACAAAAACTCCTCGTCGGGGTTCTTCATCGCCGCGAGAATTTCTCGCGTGATCTTGGCGTGCATGTCCCCGAGATCCGTCGCCGCGTGCGTCGGGTCGACTGCGACGTCGACCACGGTGAGCGCGTTGCCGCGGGTGTCGTCTTCGGTGCGCAGCGTCACCGGGAATCGTAGGGTGACCGTGCCGTCGTCGTGAACGCGCCCCGCCCGCACCGCAAGCCGGCACGCGACTGCCGCTACCAGCGAGTTACTGCTTGCACCAAGGCTTTTCGCGCGCGCATCCCATTCCGCCAGGCCGACGTAGGCGGTCAGGGCGGGCACCTCGACCACCTGGTCGTCGTCGGCGGTCCTGGGGGCAGGTGGTGCCGCTTTGATCGATGAGGTGAATTGTTTGCGGTCGGGCCAGATTTTTCCGGCCGCGGAGACGAAGGCCTTCGTGATGTCGGGCAGATCTTTGACGGTTTGCCGAAAGTCCTCACGCACGGCGCGCCTGCGGGTGCGCGATCCCGCGGGCGGGTAGCCGAAGTCGCGCATTCTGCCCTCGGCGGCCTCGGCTATCGCCTGGCCAAGCCCGATCCCGTCGACGAGCGTATGCGAAACCACCAGACTCACCGCGGCCCCGCCGTCGTCGAGGGGAAGCACCCCGAGATGCCAGCCGGGTCCCCACTCGGGGTCGATGGGCAGGCGCGCCCGCTGGTCGAGCCAGGCGCTCACCGCGGCGCGCGGCCGCGGCGCCGCGGCGATATCGATGTCGTCCGTCGCCGCAGCCTTGACCCAGCGATCACGCGCGAACGGTAACGGAGACCGTTCGATCTTGCGGCCCAACAACCCGCATCCCAGGTTGCGGTGAAAACGCCGTAACGCATCGACATCGACGGCATGGTCATAGAGCCACGTGAACTGCGTCAGCGTGCCGTGAACCGCGCGCATCGCGAGAAATATCGCTTGATCCACGTAGGCGAGCCTGTTGTCGACCGGCTCGTCGCCACGCGTGCCGACCTGAGCCGCCGGGGCCGGGGGCGCGACGGTGTCGGTGAGCAGGTCGGCCAGGTGGGCGGCGAGCGCGGCCGGGGTGGGGTGGTCGAGGACCAGGGTCGCCGGCAGGGCCAGGCCGGTGTGTTGGTTGAGGGTGTTGCGCAGTTCCAGGGCGGTCAGTGAGTCGATGCCCAGGTCTTTGAACGGACGGTCGGGATCCAGCGCCGCCGGGTCCGGGTGGGACAACACGGCGGCGGTGGTGGCGGTGACCATCGCGGTGAGAGCGCGGCGTTGCTGTTCGGGGGTTTGGGTGGCCAGCTGGGCCTGCAGGCTGCGGGCGCTGGCGGCGCTGGCGCGGGGGCGGCTGGTGGTCAGCGTCGACAGGATCGCGGGGAGGGCGTTGCGGCGTGCTTGGCGGGTCAGCGCGGCGGTGTTGAAGGGGCTGGCCAGCAGGTTGGCCCGCTGACTGGCGAGCGCGGCGTCGAACAGCGCCAGGCCGTGCTCGTTGGTGATGGGGGTCAGGCCGGTGCGGGCCAGGCGGGTCAGGTCGGTGGTGCTGAGGTGGGCGGTCATGCCGCTGGGGGTTTGCCAGTAACCCCAGGCCAGGCTGGTGGCCGGGAGTTGGGTGTGGTGGCGCTGGCGGGCCAGCGCGTCGAGGAAGGCGTTGGCGGCCGCGTAGTTGGCCTGCCCGGGGCTGCCCAGTATGCCCGCGGCCGAGGAGAACAGGACGAAGGCCGCCAGGTCGCGGTCGGCGGTGAGGCGATGCAGATGCCAGGCGGCATCGGCCTTGGCGGCCAGGACCGCGTCGAGTTGATCGGCGGTCAGGTCGGCCACCGCGGCGTCTTCCAGGACCCCGGCGGCGTGCAGGACGGCGGTCAACGGATGCCGAGCGGGAATGCCGTCCAGCACTGCGGCCACGTCGGCGGCGTTGGCGGTGTCACAGGCGGTGATGGTGACTTGGGCGCCCAGCTCGGTCAGGCGCTGCTGAAGCTCCGCGGCACCGGAAGCGGCCGGGCCGCTGCGCGACACCAGCAGCAGGTGCGTGACGCCGTAGTGGGTGACGAGGTGTTCGGCGAAGAGCGCGCCCAACATTCCGGTGCCCCCGGTGATCAGCACCGTGCCCTCGGGATCCAGCGCCGGGGGCGGGAGCAGGACGATCTTCCCGGTATGGATTCCCTGGCTCATGTCGCGGAAGGCCTGGGGGGCGTTCAGCAGGCCGTAGCTGGTGGTGGGCAGCGGCTTGAGGGCGCCGGAGCCGAACAACTCGGACAGGGTCTTCCAGGCCGGCTGCAGGGATTCCGCGGGTGCGCTGGCCAAATCGTAGATCTGGTAGTCGACCCCGGGGTGGGTGGCGGCAACCTCGGCGGCAGCGCGGAGGTCGGTCTTGCCGATTTCGACGAAGCTGCCCCCGCGCGGCAGCAGTTGCAGCGAGGCATCGATGAACTCTCCGGCCAGGCTGTTGAGCACGACGTCCATGCCCCGGCCGTCGGTGGCGGCGCGGAAGGCGTCGCGGAAATCCAGGGTGCGCGACGAGGCGATGTGGCCGGGGTCCAACCCCAGCCCGGTGAGCACGTGATGCTTGCTCGGGTGGGCGGTGGCGAACACCTCGGCACCCAGGTGGTGTGCGATCTGGATGGCGGCCTGCCCGACACCGCCGGCCCCGGCATGGATGAGCACGCGCTGCCCCGCCGACAGCCCGGCGATCTCGACAAGGGAGACGTAGGCGGTCAAAAACGCCACCGGCGCCGACGCGGCCTGGATGAACGACCACCCGGCCGGGACCGGCACCACCATCCGTTCGTCGGCGATCGCGGTGGGCGCGAACGCGTTGTCGGTGAACGAGCCCATCACCGCATCTCCGGGACGCAGCGAACTGCCGGGCGCGGCATCGAGGACGATCCCGGCGGCTTCGCTGCCCATGTTCTCGTCGGCGATGGCGCCCAACGCCACGACCACATCGTGGAAGTTCAGCCCGGTCGCCCGAATTTGAACGCGGATCTGACCGGGGGCCAGCGTGGGCGGATTCGTCGGGACCAGGGTCAGGTTGCTCAGGTCACCTCGACCGGTGCTGGCCAACTGCCAGTCGGGCGCATCCGGTGGGGTCAGGATCAACGGGCGGGCCAGGCGGGGGATGTGGGCCACACCGTGACGCAGGGCCAGCTGCGGCTCGCCGACCGGTCGGGTCGCGGCGACGGTCAGCAGGTTGTCGTTGCTGGCGGCGGTGTTGTCGGTGTCGAGCACAACGATGCGGTCGGGGTGCTCGTTTTGGGCGGTGTGGATCAGCGCCCAGACCGCGGCATGGGCCAGGTCGGGGACACCGTCAAAAGCGCTCAGGCTGACCGCATTCCGGGTGGCGACCAGCAGGCGGGCGTGGGCGGTGTCGGGCCGGGCCAGCCAACTCTGCAACTGTGCCAGCACGTCGCGGGTCAGGCTGTGCACCTGCCGCAGCGGATCAGCCGCGGCTTCGGCTTCGGCTTTGGCTTCGGGGGCTTCGGGGGCGTCGGGGGCTTC
>NZ_VMQU01000009.1 GCF_007714205.1 Mycobacterium helveticum
GGGGAACAGCAGCGCGCTGCCCGGGGTGGTGACATAGGTGTGCCCGGAGGGGGAGGTCAGGATCAGCGTCCCGTCGGGCAGTTGTTTTTCGGTCCAGCCCAGGAACGTTTTGATCAAGTGGTGAGTTTTGCAGTAGCACTTGAGGTTTGCCGCGTGGGTGGGTCCGCCGCGGGCATACGGGATGGTGTGGTCGAGTTCGCAGTCGAAGGCGGGGCGGTCACAGCCGGGCCAGCGGCACGTCACATCCCGGCAGCGCACGAAGTCGGCCAGCCCCACCGAGGGGGTGTAGCCGGGTTCGGGCGGAGCATCGCCGGGATGGATCAGCGGTCGCACCGTGGCGGTGCCGGCCAGCTCGGCCACCAGCTCGGGACCGATCAGCCCGTCGGCACACACCAGCGATCCCGGGCTGTCCCCGCCACCCAGGGTGGCCTGCTCGGCGATCACGTGGATCACCACCGGCGAGGCCGTGCGCCGCTGCCCGGCCTCGGGGCAGTCCGGGCGCCCGCAGCGACACCCCAACCGCTCGGCACCGGCGGCCAGCGCCCCCAGGGCATCGGCGCGGCGCTGGTCGCTGGTGCGCGGATCCTTCCCGCACACGGTGCCCGCCAGCGCGGCCAGCCGCGAATCCAGGGCGCGCGCATCCGGGGTCAAGACGGTGCCGCGCAGCTCGGCCAGCCCACCGCCGCGCTCATCGAGCCACACCCCACGCTCGGCGTGCTGCTCGCGGCGCCGGCGCACCGCGTCGGCGTCAACGCGGGCCACGATCTTGTCGACGGCCCCGGCCAGCCGGGACCGGGTCAGCGAGGGCCAGCGCGCCACGGCCAGCGCCAACTCGGCGTCCACGGCGGCCAGCACGTCGGGATCGGTGATCAGATCGGTGCGATACACGATCGTGGCGAACAACCGGAAATCCATATCCCCGGCCTCAAAGACCGCCCCCACCTTGGGCAGGCGCTCGCGCATCGCCCGCGCGTAGTGCACCCGGCTACCGGCCAGCCCCTGGCTGATCCGCAACGCCGCCCCCACCTCGGCGGCCACCGCCGCCATCGTGTCGATCGCCCAGTCCTCGTCCTCCGAACAGCGCGAGAGCCGATAGGCGAACAACTCCCCGATAGCCACCAACTGCGCGGCCGCGGCCCGGTTCTCCACCCGGGTGGCCGCACAAATCCGCTCCACCAACCCCGCCGACTCCACCGTCTTGGAGGGATGACGCCGCTCGAACCACTCCTCGAGCTCCGCGATCGACTCCGCGGAAGGCCGCATCCCCGAAACCTCATCGAACATACGTGCGATAGTAGTGGAAGGCTCTGACAGGACGGGTTCGCCGTCGCGGCGTCAGCGCCCCAGCCCGGAAAGCACCTCGTCGACAACCGAATCCACCGCCACCGGCACCTGCTCGCCGGTCGCGAGGTCCTTCACCCCGATCGTGCCCGCCTCGAGGTCGCGGTCCCCGGCCACGAGCGCGAAACGCGCACCGGAACGGTCGGCGGCGCGCATCGCGCCCTTGAGGCCCCGGTCGCCGTAGGCCAGGTCGACGCGCACGCCGGCGGCGCGCAGCCGCGCCGCCAGCACCGCCAGCCGCAACTTGGCGGCCTCGCTCAGCGGCACGCCGAACACGTCGCAGCGCGTCGTCTCCCCCGCGCTCTTGCCCTCGGCCCGCAGCGCCAGCAGGGTCCGGTCGACACCCAGCCCGAACCCGATGCCGGACAGGTCCTGTCCGCCGAGCCGGTGCATCAGGCCGTCGTAGCGGCCACCGCCGCCGATGCCCGACTGCGCGCCCAGCCCGTCGTGCACGAACTCGAACGTCGTCTTGGTGTAGTAGTCCAGCCCGCGCACCATGCGCGGGTTGATGACGTAGGGCACCCCGAGGGCGTCCAGGTGGGCCAGCACGGTGTCGAAGTGCGCCTTGGCGACGTCGGACAGATGGTCGAGCAGCACCGGCGCGCCGGCCGTCATCGCCCGCACGTCGGGCCGCTTGTCGTCGAGCACCCGCAGTGGGTTGATCTCGGCGCGCCGGCGGGTGTCCTCGTCGAGGTCGAGCCCGAACAGGAAGTCCTGCAACAGTTCCCGGTACTGCGGGCGGCAGGTCTCGTCACCCAGGGAGGTGATCTCCAGCCGGAAGCCGTCCAGGCCCAGGGAGCGGAACCCGGCGTCGGCGACGGCGATCACCTCGGCGTCCAGCGCCGGGTCGTCGACCCCGATCGCCTCCACCCCGACCTGTTGCAGCTGCCGGTAGCGCCCGGCCTGCGGGCGCTCGTAGCGGAAGAACGGTCCGGCGTAACACAGCTTCACCGGCAGCGCGCCGCGGTCCAGTCCGTGTTCGATCACCGCGCGCACCACCCCGGCGGTGCCCTCGGGACGCAGCGTCACCGAGCGGTCGCCGCGGTCGGCGAACGTGTACATCTCCTTGGACACCACGTCCGTGGACTCCCCGACCCCGCGCGCGAACAGGGCGGTGTCCTCGAAGACGGGCAGCTCGATGTCGCCGTAACCGGCCCGCCGGGCGGCGCCGAGCAGCCCGCAGCGCACCGCCACGAACTGCGCCGAGTCCGGCGGGACGTAGTCCGGCACCCCCTTGGGGGCCGAAAACGCCGAGAATTCCGTCACGGGCTCAGGCCCTCGATGAAGGGGTTGTGCCGGCGTTCGGCGCCGATGGTGGTGGCGTTGCCGTGCCCGGGCAGCACCACGGTGTTGTCGTCGAGCACCAGCAGTTTGCCGACGATGGAGGTCAGCAGGTCACGGCCGCTGCCGCCGTGCAGGTCGGTGCGGCCCACGGAGCGCTCGAACAGCGTGTCGCCGGTGAACACCACGTCGGCATCGGCGGCGCCCGCCCGAAGAACCCGGAAGACGACCGAGCCGCGGGTGTGCCCGGGGGTGTGATCGACGTTGACGCTGACACCGCCCAGGTCGAGCTTGTCGCCGTCGCGGTCCAGTTCGACCACCTGCCTGGGCTCGCGGAAGAACGCCCCCGCGACCACCTGGGCCAGCCGCGGTCCCAGGCCGTAGATCGGGTCCTTGAGCATGAACCGGTCCTCGGGATGGATGTAGGTGGGGCAGCCGAAGGTGTCGGAGACCTTCTGCGCCGACCACATGTGGTCGATGTGCCCGTGGGTGAGCAGCACCGCGGACGGGGTCAGCCGATGCTTGTCGAGGATGCGCCGCAGCGGGCCCATCGCACGCTGCCCCGGATCCACGATGACGGCGTCGCTTCCGGGCCGCTCGGCCAGGACGTAGCAGTTGCACTGCAACATCCCGGCGGGAAATCCGGTGATCAACACGTTCCCCAGTTTCCCATGGGGCCGCGTGACACCCGTCGCGGCGCCCACATTAGCCTGAGCTTTCCACTCGCCGCACCTCACCAACCACGGAGGCAGACCGGTCGTGCCGACCCACGAACAGCGACGTGCCACAGCCAAACGCAAATTGGAGCGGCAGCTCGAGCGCCGCGCGAAGCAGGCCCGAATGCGCCGGATCCTCGTGATCGCCGCCGGCGCGGTCGTGGCGGTGGCCGTGATCGCCGTGGTCGCGATCGCGGCCATAAACAACCGCCACGAGCACGCGGGCACCACCGCGGCGCCCGCCACGACCACCAGCAGCTCGCCGCAGACGACGACGGCCGCGTCCCCGCAGCCCGGGGCGGTTCCGCCGCTGCCCCCGTTCAAGCCGTCGGCCAGCCTGGGCGCCGACTGCCAGTACCCGGCGACGAAGGCGGCGCCCGCCAAGGATGTCACGCCGCCGCGCACCGGCAAGGTGCCCACCGACACCGCCCAGGTGAGCGCCAGCATGATGACCAACCGGGGTCCGGTCGGCCTGCTGCTGGCCAACAACGAATCACCCTGCACCGTCAACAGCTTCGCCAGCCTGGCCGGCCAGAAGTACTTCGACAAAACCCAGTGCCACCGGCTGACCACGTCCCCGACGCTGGGCGTCCTGCAGTGCGGCGATCCCCAGGGCGACGGCACGGGCGGTCCGGGCTATCAATTCGCCAACGAATACCCGACCGACCAGTACCCGCCGAATGACCCCAAGCTCGACGAGCCGGTGCTATATCCGCGCGGCACGCTGGCGATGGCCAACGCCGGTCCGGGCACCAACGGCAGCCAGTTCTTCCTGGTCTATAAGGACTCCCAGCTACGGCCTCAGTTCACCGTGTTCGGCACGATCCAGGCCGACGGGCTGGCCACGTTGGACAAGATCGCCGCGGCCGGCGTCAAAGGCGGCGGCGAGGAAGGGCCGCCGGTCACCGAAGTGACCATCACGTCGCTGCTGCTCGACTGACCCTCGACTAGACCGGGCCGCCAGCCCTCTCAGGCCGCGGACGTCACCCGGTACACGTCGTACACACCCTCGACGTTGCGCACCACGTTGAGCAGGTGCCCGAGATGCTTGGGGTCGCCCATCTCGAAGGTGAACCGGCTGATCGCCACCCGATCGCCCGAGGTGGTGACCGACGCCGACAGGATGTTGACCTTCTCGTCGGCCAGCACGCGGGTGATGTCCGAGAGCAACCGGTGCCGGTCGAGCGCCTCGACCTGAATGGCCACCAGGAACACCGACGACGCCGACGGCGCCCACAGCACCTCGATGATGCGCTCGGACTGCTGCTGCAGCGAGGCGGCGTTGGTGCAGTCGGTGCGGTGCACGCTGACCCCGCCGCCGCGGGTGACGAAGCCCATGATCGCGTCGCCCGGCACCGGGGTGCAGCACTTGGCCAGCTTGGTCAGCACGCCCGGGGCGCCGGGGACCGAGACGCCGACGTCGTCGTTGCTGCGCGGGTGGCGCAGCATGGTCGCCGGCGTGGACCGTTCGGCGAGGTCCTCTTCGGCCTGGTCGATGCCGCCGAGTTCGGCCAGCAGCCGCTGCATCGCGTGCTTGGCCGATACGTGTCCCTCGCCGATCGCGGTGTAGAGCGCGGACACGTCGGCGTAGTGCAACTCGCGGGCGACCGCCGCCATGGAGCCGCCGTTGACCAGGCGCTGCAACGGAAGCCCGCCGCGGCGCACCTCGCGGGCGATGGCCTCCTTGCCGGCCTCCAAAGCTTCCTCGCGGCGCTCCTTGGCGAACCACTGCCGGATCTTCGCCTTGGCCCGCGGCGACACCACGAACTGCTGCCAGTCGCGCGATGGCCCGGCATTGGGTGCCTTGGAGGTGAAAACCTCGACGACTTCGCCGTTGTCGAGCTTGCGCTCCAGCGCCACCAAGCGCCCGTTGACCCGGGCGCCGATGCAGCGGTGACCGACCTCGGTGTGCACGGCGTAGGCGAAGTCCACCGGCGTCGACCCGGTCGGCAGCGTGATGACGTCGCCCTTGGGGGTGAAGACGAAGAGCTCCTGCACCGCGAGGTCGTAGCGCAGGGACTCCAGGAACTCACCCGGGTCCGCGGCCTCGCGCTGCCAGTCGAGCAGCTGACGCATCCAGGCCATGTCGTCGATCTCGGCGACGGCATGCGGATGCGGAATGCCGTTGCGGCCCTTGGCTTCCTTGTAACGCCAGTGCGCGGCGATGCCGTATTCGGCGGTGCGGTGCATGTCGCGGGTGCGGATCTGGATTTCGAGCGGCTTGCCCTCCGGCCCGACGACGGTGGTGTGCAACGACTGGTACACACCGTATCTGGGCTGGGCGATGTAGTCCTTGAAGCGCCCGGCCATCGGCTGCCACAGCGAGTGGACCACGCCGACGGCGGCATAGCAGTCCCGGACCTCGTCGCACAGGATGCGGATGCCGACCAGGTCATGGATGTCGTCGAAGTCGCGCCCCTTGACGATCATCTTCTGGTAGATCGACCAGTAGTGCTTGGGCCGGCCCTCCACCGTCGCCTTGATCTTCGAGGCGTTGAGCGTGTTGGCGATCTCGGCGCGCACCTTGGCCAGGTAGGTGTCGCGCGACGGCGCGCGGCCGGCGACGAGCCGGACGATCTCGTCGTACTTCTTGGGATGCAGGATCGCGAACGCCAGATCTTCCAGCTCCCACTTGACGCTGGCCATACCGAGCCGATGGGCAAGGGGCGCAATCACTTCCAGCGTCTCGCGGGCCTTGCGCGCCTGCTTTTCCGGCGGCAGGAAACGCATCGTGCGCATGTTGTGCAGCCGGTCGGCGACCTTGATCACCAGTACCCGGGGATCGCGGGCCATCGCGGTGATCATCTTGCGGATGGTCTCGCCCTCGGCGGCGCTGCCCAGCACCACGCGGTCGAGCTTGGTCACGCCGTCGACGAGATGGCCGACCTCGTCACCGAACTCCTCGGAGAGCGCCTCGATGGTGTACCCGGTGTCCTCGACGGTGTCGTGCAACAGCGCGGCCACCAAGGTGGTGGTGTCCATGCCCAGCTCGGCCAGGATGTTGGCGACGGCCAGCGGGTGGGTGATGTAGGGGTCCCCGGAATGGCGGAACTGCGTGGCGTGGCGCTGGTCGGCGACCTCGAAGGCCCGCTGCAGCAGCTGCGTGTTCGCCTTGGGATAGACCTCCCGGTGCACCGCCACCAGCGGCTCCAGCACGGGATTGAGGGTGCTGCGCTGGGCGGTCATCCGGCGGGCCAGCCTGGCCCGGACCCGGCGCGAGGCGCGGCTGCCGGTCTTCGGGACCTCGGCGGGCGCCTCCGGCGTCGGCGCGGCCGGGACCTCGGCCGGCGCGGCCAACGGGTCGTCGGCCTGCGGCGCGACGGCTTGCGCCGTGCTGTGGTCGTCCGCCACGGTGGTCACCTCCGATTCCGAGGATATCGCCAAGGTGGTTCCGCTATGCCTGGCTCAGGCTGTGCACCGGCAGCGGCGCCACCGCGGCGCGACCCCCCAGCGCGGGGAGTTCCACCACCACCCCGGCCCCGGTCGCGCGGGCCCCGGCGCGTTCCATCAACCGGGCCGCCGCGGCGAGCGTGCCGCCGGTGGCCAGCACGTCGTCGATGAGGAAGACGCTGCGGCCGCGCAGGTCGAGACCATCGGCGGGAATCTCGATGCAGGCATCGCCGTACTCCCTGGTGTAGCTCTCACTGAGCACCGGGGGCGGCAGCTTGCCGCTCTTGCGGATCGCCAGCACACCGGTCCCCAGCCGGGTGGCCACGGCCGCCCCGACCAAAAACCCCCGGGAGTCGATGCCGGCCACCAGGTCCGCGCCCGACGCGGTACCTGCCAGCGCCTTCGTCACCGCCACCAGCGCGTCCCGGTCGGCGAACAGCGGGGTGAGGTCCTTAAACTGCACGCCGGGCTTGGGGAAATCGGCCACTTTGCGGGTCAGCGCCGCGATCAGGTCGGCCAGGTCGGCCGGGGAAGCCAGGGACGCGGTCGCACCGGCACGTGTCACGGAAAGAACCTCATTGCATCAGGGCCCATCGGTCCATGTTCCAGCCCGCGCCCCAGCGGGTCGGATTCTTGGTCACCGCATACATCTTCTTCGACATCAGCAGGGTGCGTTGCTGTCGGTAGAGGGGCAACGTCGGCATGACCCCCCACAGTACCGGCGCCGCCTCCGCGACCAGCCTGACCCGCTCGGCGGGGTCGGCCGACACGGCGAGCCCGCCGATGATGCCGTCGACCTGAGCGTTCGCGAACCCGGACAGGTTGTTGCCGTTACCGCTGTGCAGGTCGTAGGCGTCCATCGCCGACGACCCGGTCGACCCGCTGCCGCTGGCGCCGCCGGTGGCGGCCAGCAACACGTCGATCTTGCCGTCCCGCAACGCCCGCGGACCCGAGGAGTCCAGGGTCACGTTGGCGACGGTGACACCGGCCGCGGCGCACGATTTGGTGATCGTCCCGACGGTGACCGCCAGCCGCGCGTTGGGCCCGTGGTAGCCGATCCGCACGGTGAGCGGCGCACCGCCCAGCGCGTCGCGGGCAGCGGCGGGATCGGCCCTGCTGAAGCGCTCGGCGTCGGCGCCGGCCTCCCCCCCGGCGACCGCGTCGTCGGTGGCCGGCTCCAGCCGCGAGTCGGCGATCGGCACCCCCGCGTCGCGGGCGATCGTGTCGCGTGGCGTGCACAGCGCGAACGCGCGGCGGTTCGCGGGCTGCGCCAGCGGCCCCCGCGGCGCGAAGATCAGTTGCTCGATGCCGTCCGACGGCGAGTCGTCGCGCCGGTAGTCGTCCGGGGTGACCAGCGCCCCGGCCGAACCGGCCGCCACATCGACCACGTCGACGCTGCGGTTGTTGACCCGGTCCTGGATGTCGGCGCCCTGCGGCCGCACCATCACCCGTTTGGTGATCGCCCGGGGGCCCCACCACCGGTCGTTGGCGACGAGCACCACCGCTCCGCCGTCCAGGACCGATTCGATCTTGTACGGCCCCGACGACGGGAAGCGCCGGAGATCGAGCCCGGGCTTGAGGTCCCAGGTGGTGTTCCAGAGCCGGGCGATCTGTTTCACCGTCGGCTCGTCGTTGTTCAGCAGGGCCGCGGTCACGTCGGTGTGCAGCTGTTCGGCGAGGACGTGCGAGGGCATCAGCGAGGTGGCGGTGAACAGCTGCGTGTAGTCGACGACGGCGCGGTCCGGGGCGAAGGACACGCGGGCCTTCTTCTGGCCCGGCTTGCACTCGACGTTGGCGACGTCGACGTAGCCGCCCCGGGTGGCCGCGTCGAAGCCGGGAAACCGCCCGGACTGGGCCGCCCAGGCCAGGACGACGTCGTCGCAGGTCACCGGCATGCCGTCGGAGTAGACGGCCTTGTCGGCGATCTGGTAGTCGAGCACCAGCGGCGTGCCGTCCACGACCGAGACGGTGCCGAAGTCGTGGTCGGCCACGACCTGCCCGTCCGGCCCGTGGTAGCCGAAGCCGGTGAGGGTGCGGGCGAAGGCCTGGGCGCCGGCCGACGCGGCCCCGACGACGGTGTTGGCGTTGTAGGTGACCAGCGTGCCGTCGACGACGTAGTCGACCTGCGACGCGGCGCTGCCGGAGCACCCGGTCAGGGTCGTCGCCCCCGCCAGCACCGCGGTCAGAGCAACGATCGCCCATCCGCGCCGGCCGGCCATGCTGACTACCGCCGGCCGGCGTTTCGCTTGCCGCTCGGACGCCGGGTGCCGGCGGGCCGCACGGGCCGGGCGCCCGGGGCGGGCTTGTTCGGGGCCGGCTTGCCGGACGCTTCGGCGTCGGTGCCGGTTTCGGTGCCGGCTCCCGTGGCGGTTTCCGTGCGGTCCTGCGCGGGTTCGGTGTCGCCGGCGGAATCCGCCGGCTCCGCCGTCTCGGCCTCGTCCCCGTCGGAGGAGGCCGCCCCGCGGCGACGCATCACCCGGCGGGTATGGGTGCGCACCAGCTCGGTGCGCTCGCGCAGGGTGACCAGCAACGGCGTCGCGAAGAAGATCGAGGAGTAGGTGCCGATCACGATGCCGATCAGCTGCACCAGCGCCAGGTCCTTCAGGGTGCCGACACCCAGCAGCCACACGGCGACCACCATCAGCGACAGCACCGGCAGCACACCGATCAGGCTGGTGTTGATCGAGCGCATGAAGGTCTGGTTGATCGCCAGGTTGGCCTGCTCGGCGAAGGTGCGCCGGGTGGTGTGCTGGAAGCCGTGGGTGTTCTCCTCGACCTTGTCGAACACGATGACGGTGTCGTAGAGGGAGAACCCGAGGATCGTCAGCAGGCCGATGACCGTGGCGGGGGTGACCTCGAAGCCGACCAGGGAGTACACGCCCGCGGTGACGGTCAGGTCGAAGAACATGGCCGCGATCGCCGACAGCGTCATGTAGCGCTCGTAGCGCACGGTGATGTAGAGCGAGACCAGGGCCAGGAACACCACCAGCGCGATCAGCGCCTTGTTGGTGATCTGGCCGCCCCAGGTCTCCGACACCGCGGAGTCGCTGATGGCCTGCTTGCTGGGCTTGCCGTCGGCGCCCTTCGGTCCGAAGGCGTCGAACAGCGCGTTGCGCAGCCGGCTGGTCTGGTCGTTGGACAGCGTCTCCGAGCGGATCTGCACCGTCGCGCCGGCGCCGCTGCCGACGGTCACCACCGATTCGGGGTCCTTGCCGATGGTCTTGTTGAAGACCTCGGCGACCTGGGCGGTCTGCGCATCACCGCGCGGCATCGACACGGTCGTGCCGCCGTTGAAGTCGATGCCGAAGGTGAACCCGCGCACCAGGATGCTGACGATCGCCACCGCGACGATCGCGCCGCTGATGCCGAACCACAGCCGGCGCCTGCCCACCACCTCGAACGCCCCGGTACCGGTGTAGAGCCGCGTGACGAAGCTGCGGCGGGCCGGCCCGGTGGTGTCGCCGGTCGGTGCGGCGGCACTGGTGGACGCCTCGGTCGTTTCGGTCTTGTCCCGGGAAGCCATCGCGTTACGCCCGTCCCGTCTTCACCTGCGTGGCGGCCCGGCGTTCGCGGGCGACCTGTTGCACCGCGCCCAGGCCGTTGTAGGCCGGCTTGGCCAGCGTCGGGGACTTGGAGGCCAGGTACACCAGCGGCCAGGTCACCAGGAACACCACCACCAGGTCGAGGATTGTGGTCAGCCCCAACGTGAACGCAAACCCCTTCACCTGGCCGATCGCCAGGAAGTAGAGCACCGCGGCGGCCAGGAACGTGACGGCGTTGCCCGACACGATGGTCTTGCGGGCCCGCACCCAGCCTCGCGGCACCGCCGACCGGAACGAGCGGCCCTCGCGGATCTCGTCCTTGATGCGCTCGAAGAACACCACGAACGAGTCGGCGGTGGTGCCGATACCGATGATCAGACCCGCGATGCCGGCCAGGTCCAGCGTGTAGTTGATGTATCGGCCGAGCAGCACCAGGATCGCGAAAACCATTGCACCCGAGGCGATCAGCGACAACGCCGTCAGCAACCCCAGCACCCGGTAGTAGAGCAGCGAATACAGCAGCACCAGGACCAGGCCGATGGCACCCGCGATCAGGCCCGCCCGCAGGGAGGTCAGCCCCAGCGACGCCGACACGGTCTGGGCCTCCGACGACTCGAAGGACAGGGGCAGCGACCCGTACTTGAGCACGTTGGCCAGCTGGCGTGCCGTCGCGGCGGTGAACGGGGGGTCGCCGCCGGTGATCTGGGTGCGGCCGCCGGGGATCGCCTCCTGGATCATCGGGGCGCTGACCACCTGCGAGTCCAGCGTGAACGCCGTCTGGGTGCCGATGTGGGATGCGGTGAAGTCGGCCCAGACGCTGGCCGCGGCGGGCTTGAACTGCAGGTCGACGACGTAGCCGATGCCGTGCTGGTTCATCCCCGAGGTGGCGTTGGAGATCTGGTCGCCGCTGATGATCGACGGCGCCAGCAGGTACGCCGTCTTGTGGTCGGCGGAGCAGGTCACCAGGGGCAGATTGGGGTCGTCGTTGCCGGCGAGGATGTCGTCCTTGTCGCAGCGGGTGGCCTCGAACTGCAGGGCGAGGAACTGGATGCCCTGCTGGGTGCTCTGCCGCCACTTCTTCTCCTCGGCGATGCGCTCGGCGAGGTCCTTGCGCGGATCGGCCGGCGCGGGCCGCTCCGCGGGCGCGGGCTCCACCGCGGTGCCACCGGGCGCCGGTGCCGGAGCGGGCGGAGCCGGGTTCGGTGCCGGCGCCGGGTCCTGCGGGTAGGGCCGGGGCTGGGCGCCCGGACGACCGCCCGGCGCGGGCTGGGCCGGCGGCGGGTTCGCCCCCGGCGGCGCGGGAGCCGGCTGCCCCGGCGTACCGGCGGGAGCGTTGTCGCCCGGGGGCTTGGGCTCACCCTGCTGCGGGGGCTTGGGTTCGACGCTCTGCGCCGGCATCGCATTGAGCACCGGCCGGATGTAGAGCCGTGCGGTCTGCCCCAGGTTGCGGGCCTCGTTGCCGTCCTTCCCGGGGACCGTGATGACCAGGTTGTCGCCGTCGACGACGACCTCCGAGCCGGACACGCCCAGCCCGTTGACCCGCGCGCTGATGATCTGCTGTGCCTGTGCCAACGCCTCCCGGCTGGGGGCGGAGCCGTCGGGGGTCCGCGCGGTCAGGGTGACGCGCGTCCCGCCCTGCAGGTCGATGCCGAGCTTGGGGGCGGTCCGCTTGTTGCCGGTCAGGAACACCAGCAGGTACAGGCCCACGAGCAGGATCAAGAAAACCGACAGGTAGCGGGCGGGGTGCACCGGCGCCGAAGACGATGCCACGTTCCTTATCTCTCCTTGAGAATCGGTTTCTTACCCAGGACTTTCTTAACCAGGACTTCCGTGCCCAGGACTTCCGTGCCCAGGACAAAGACTACGTGTCACCCTTCCGTGCGCCGCGCAAGCGGTCCCGGTCGCCGCAAACCGTCAGAAATCCCTGCGCAGCCGGCTTTCCCCGGAGGGGTCGGCGGCATCCCCGGGTTCGCCGGGGGCCTGCGGCCCGCCGGAAGCCTCGTGCCGGTCGCGCTCGTCGACATCGTCGTCGGGCAGGATCCGGTCGCGGACCGCCAGTTTCATCCATCGGGTCACCACGCCGGGCGCGATCTCGAGGTCGACGGTGTCGTCGGCGATCGCGACGATGGTGGCCTCCATCCCGGAGGTGGTGTGCACCCGGTCGCCGGGCCGCAGCGACTCCTGCAGGTCGATGGTCGACTGCATCGCCCGCTTCTGCCGACGCGACGCAAAGTACATGAACCCGCCCATGATGAGCAGGAACGGCAGGAACAGGACCAAACTCTGCATCGCGGCGTCCATCTTTCGTCTCGGTGTGTCGACCCGGAGTCCAGTCTGCCCTCTGCCTGTGACAAGCCTCGCCTGGCCCCCGTCCGGCGCCGGCGCAGGCACGTTTCGGCGGCCCCGCCGCGCCCCGCGCGACCAGATAGGGTGGATTTCGTGGCGTGACGGGCACGCCGCGGTGAGGAGGAGATTGTGGCCAGCCTCGAGCAGACTCGCCGCCTGGTCACCGAAATCCCCGGTCCCAACTCGCTGGAACTGACCAAACGCCGTACCGCCGCGGTCTCGGCGGCTGTGGGCGTCACCATGCCGGTGTTCGCCGCGCGCGCCGGCGGCGGCATCGTCGAGGACGTCGACGGCAACCGGCTCATCGACCTGGGTTCGGGCATCGCGGTCACCACGATCGGCAACTCCTCGCCGCGCGTCGTGGAGGCGGTACGTACGCAGGTGGCCGAGTTCACGCACACCTGCTTCATGGTGACGCCGTACGAGCAGTACGTCGCCGTCGCCGAGGAGCTCAACCGGATCACCCCGGGGTCCGGCGAGAAGCGTTCGGTGCTGTTCAACTCCGGCGCCGAGGCGGTCGAGAACGCCGTCAAGGTCGCGCGGTCCTACACCCGCAAGCCCGCCGTGGTGGCCTTCGACCACGCCTACCACGGCCGCACCAATCTGGCGATGGCGCTCACCGCGAAGTCCATGCCCTACAAGAGCGGCTTCGGGCCGTTCGCGCCGGAGGTCTACCGCGCACCGCTGTCCTATCCCTACCGCGACGGCCTGTCGGACAAGGAGATGGCCACCAACGGCGAACTGGCCGCCGAGCGGGCGATCGGCGTGATGGACAAGCAGGTCGGCGCCGGCAACCTGGCCGCCGTGATCATCGAGCCGATCCAGGGTGAGGGCGGGTTCATCGTCCCGGCCCAGGGGTTCCTGCCCGCGCTGCTGGACTGGTGCCGCAACAACGACGTGGTGTTCATCGCCGACGAGGTGCAGACGGGCTTCGCCCGCACCGGCGCCATGTTCGCATGCGAGCACGAGGGGATCGAGCCCGACCTGATCTGCACCGCAAAGGGCATCGCCGACGGCCTGCCGCTGTCGGCCGTCACCGGCCGCGCCGAGATCATGGACGCACCGCACGTCAGCGGTTTGGGCGGCACCTTCGGCGGAAACCCGGTGACGTGTGCGGCGGCGTTGGCCACCATCGAGACCATCGAGCAGGACAACCTCGTCGAGCGGGCCCGGCAGCTGGAACGCCTGATGATCGACCGGCTGACCCGGCTCCAGGCCGACGACGACCGGATCGGCGACGTCCGCGGCCGGGGCGCCATGGTCGCCGTCGAGCTGGTGAAGTCGGGGACGGCGGACCCCGACGCCGAGCTGACCCACCAGCTGGCGACCGCGGCCCACGCGGCCGGGGTCATCGTGTTGACCTGTGGCATGTACGGGAACGTGATCCGGCTGCTGCCCCCGCTGACCATCAGCGACGAGTTGCTGAACGAGGGACTCGACGTCCTCGGCGGAATCCTGGCCGACCGTTAAACCCGGGGGCGCCGCACATCGTGGTCGTGGGCAGGGCTGTCGTGGCGGCCTGTCGTGAAGCTCACGCCCGAAATTCGCTCCTGGAGGAATTCCATTACTTTAGCTAACGTTCTAACTATCAGCGCGAGGTTGCGCAAATTAGTCACTTAGGTCATAAAACGCAAAAGGAACTGTCTATGTCGAACCCGACTCACGAAGAATGGCTCGCTCGCCGCGTCGAGCACCTGACCGCAACCGACCCGCAGTTCGCCGCCGCGCGACCGGACCCGGCCGTCGCCGCGGCCCTCGACCAGCCCGGGCTGCGGTTGCCGCAGGTGATCCGGACCGTGCTGGAGCGCTACGCCGACCGGCCGGCCCTGGGGCAGCGCGCCGTGGAGTTCGTCACAGACCCCAGGACCGGGCGCACGGTGCTCGAGCTGCTCCCCCGCTTCGAGACCTTCACCTACGGTGAGCTGGGCGAGCGGGCCGACGCGCTGGCGCGCGCCCTGGCCGACGACTCGGTGCATCCCGGCGACCGGGTGGCCGTCCTGGGCTTCAACAGCGTCGACTTCACCACCATCGACGTGGCGCTGGGCCTGATCGGCGCGGTGTCGGTGCCGCTGCAGACCGGCGCGGCGATCACCCAGCTGCAGCCGATCGCGACCGAGACCACGCCCACCGCGATCGCGGCCAGCGTGAACCAGCTGCCCGTGGCCGTCGAGCTGATCCTCAGCCGCCACGAGAACGGGGCCGCGCCCGCCAAGCTCGTCGTGTTCGACTACCACCCCCAGGTCGACGACGAGCGCGAGGCCGTGGAGACCGCCCGCGGTCGACTGCTGGGCACCGCGGTGAAGGTTGAGACGCTGGCCGAGGCCCTCGAACGCGGCACCGCGCTGCCCGACGGCCCCGGCGCCGCGCCGGCCGAAGAAGACCCGCTGGCCCTGCTGATCTACACCTCCGGCAGCACCGGCGCCCCCAAGGGGGCGATGTATCCGCAGAGCAACGTGGCCAAGATGTGGTGCCGGGCGCGCAGGAACTGGTTCGGCCCGAGCGCCGCGTCGATCACGCTGAACTTCATGCCGATGAGCCACGTCATGGGCCGCGGCATCCTCTACGGCACGCTGGGCAACGGCGGCACCGCCTACTTCGCCGCGCGCAGTGACCTCTCGACGCTGCTGGAAGACCTCGCCCTGGTGCGGCCCACCGAGTTGAACTTCGTGCCGCGCATCTGGGAAACGCTGTTCGGCGAATTCCAGCGCCGAGTCCAGCGGGGGCTCGCCGAGGCGGGCGGATCCGCCGACCGCGCCGCGATCGAGGCCGAGGTCCTGGCCGAACAGCGCCAGTACCTGCTGGGCGGGCGGTTCATCTTCGCGATGACGGGCTCGGCGCCGACCTCCCCCGAGCTGCGGACCTGGGTGGAGTCGCTGCTCGAGATGCACCTGATGGACGGATACGGCTCCACCGAGGCCGGGATGGTGCTGTTCGACGGCGAGGTGCAGCGCCCGCCCGTCATCGACTACAAGCTGATCGACGTTCCCGAGCTGGGCTACTTCGCCACCGACCGGCCCCACCCGCGGGGCGAGCTGCTGCTCAAGACCCTGAACATGTTCCCCGGCTACTACAAGCGCCCCGAGATCACCGCCGGTGTGTTCGGCGACGACGGGTACTACCGGACCGGAGACGTCTTCGCCGAGACCGGTCCCGACCATCTGGTGTACGTCGACCGCCGCAACAACGTGCTCAAGCTGGCGCAGGGCGAGTTCGTCACCCTGGCCAAGCTGGAGGCCGTCTTCGGCAACAGCCCGCTGATCCGGCAGATCTACGTCTACGGCAACAGCGCCCAGCCCTACCTGCTGGCGGTGGTGGTGCCGACCGAAGACGCCCTGGCCGGCGTCGACGACCCGGCGGCGCTCAAGCCGCGGATCGCCGACTCGCTGCAGAAGGTCGCCAGGGAGACCGGCCTGCAGTCCTACGAGGTGCCGCGCGACCTCATCATCGAGACCACGCCGTTCACCATGGAGAACGGCCTGCTCACCGGAATCCGCAAGCTGGCCTGGCCCAAGCTCAAGGCGCACTACGGCGAGCGGCTGGAGCGGCTGTACGCCGAGCTGACCGAGGGGCAGGCCAACCAGCTCGTCGAGCTGCGCCGCAGCGGCGCCGACGCACCCGTGCTGCAGACGGTGAGCCGGGCCGCCGCCGCCCTGCTGGGTGTGGCTCTCCCCGTTGAGCAAACCGAGCTGCCCCGTGACATCCACTTCACCGAGCTGGGCGGGGACTCGTTGTCGGCGTTGACGTTCGGCAACCTGCTGCACGAGATCTTCGACATCGACGTGCCGGTGGGCGTCATCGTCAGCCCGGCCAACGACCTGGCTGCCATCGCCGACTACATCGAGGCCGAGCGGCAGGGCAGCAAGCGGCCCACGTTCGCCACCGTGCACGGGCGCGGCGCCACGACGGTGCGGGCGAGCGACCTCACGCTGGACAAGTTCCTCGACGGGGCGACGCTGGCCGCCGCACCGAGCCTGCCCAAGCCCGCCGCCGAGGTGCGCACGGTGCTGCTGACCGGCACCACCGGCTTCCTGGGCCGCTACCTGGCGCTGGACTGGCTGGAACGGATGGACCTCGTCGACGGCACGGTGATCGCCCTGGTGCGCGCCAAGTCCGACGACGACGCGCGGGCCCGCCTCGACAAGACCTTCGGCGTCGACTCTCCCGAAGGTGACCCCGAACTGCTCGCCCACTACCAGAAGCTGGCCGCCGACCATCTCGAGGTGATCGCCGGCGACAAGGGCGAGGCCAACCTCGGCCTGGACCCCCAGACGTGGCAGCGGCTGGCCGACACGGTCGATCTGATCGTCGACCCGGCCGCGCTGGTCAACCACGTGCTGCCCTACAGCGAGCTGTTCGGCCCCAACGCGCTGGGCACCGCCGAGCTGATCCGCCTCGCGCTGACCAGCAAGCTCAAGCCCTACACCTACGTGTCGACGATCGGCGTGGGCGACCAGATCGAGCCGGGCAAGTTCATCGAGGACGCCGACATCCGGCAGGTCAGCGCGACACGCCAGGTCAACGACACCTACGCCAACGGCTACGGCAACAGCAAGTGGGCCGGCGAGGTGCTGCTGCGCGAGGCCCACGACCTGTGCGGCCTGCCGGTCGCGGTGTTCCGCTGCGACATGATCCTGGCCGACACCACCTATGCCGGGCAGCTCAACCTGCCGGACATGTTCACCCGGCTGATGCTGAGCCTGTTGGCCACCGGGATCGCGCCCGGGTCGTTCTACGAGCTGGACGCCGACGGCAACCGGCAGCGCGCGCACTACGACGGCCTGCCCGTCGAGTTCATCGCCGCGGCGATCTCCACGCTGGGCGCGCAGGCGCTGCAGAACGGGGACGCATTCCAGACGTACCACGTGATGAACCCCTACGACGACGGGATCGGGCTCGACGAGTACGTCGACTGGCTGGTCGACGCCGGGTACGGGATCCACCGCGTCGCCGACTACGCGGAGTGGTTGCAGCGCTTCGAGACCGCGCTGCGGGCCCTGCCGGAGAAGCAGCGCCAGTACTCGCTGCTGCCGTTGCTGCACAACTACGGCAAGCCCGAAAAGCCGCTGCGCGGGTCGCTGGCGCCGACCGATCGCTTCCGCGCCGCGGTGCAGGACGCGAAGATCGGGCCGGACAAGGACATTCCGCACGTCACGGCGCCGGTCATCGTCAAGTACGCCACCGACCTGCAGTTGCTCGGCCTGTTATAGGACTGCTGCAGGACTGCTGTAGGACGCCGAAAAGCGATTGCCCAGCCCCCTCGAGGCTGGGCAATCGCTTTTTCGATCGGCTCCTGGTCGGCAGCGCCGGGCTACGCTGCGCCCGCCCGCCGGCGGCGCCAGCCCCGGGCACGTTTGCGGTCCCCTTCGGGACGCGCGTTGGTCGTCGCGCCCGGTGACACCTCCGGCACGGGTTGCGGGGCCGGGGCCGCCACGGGCGGCACGTCGCGGGCCGGCCGCACCGTCGTGAGCGCCAGGACCACCGCACCCAGGAAGACGATCAGCGCGCCGAGCCCGGAGAAATAGGAGATCTCGAGCACGGCCCGCTTGCGGTCGGTGGCCGCGACCGGATCCCCGGCGGAGCCGATCCGCAGGATCGGGGCCACCTCCTCGCCGATGATGAACCAGGCGCCGGCCAGCACCGCCAGCCAGCCGCCCAGCATCGCGCTGAGGCGGTTGCCGGAGAAGGCCACCAGCAGGCCGCCCACCACGGTGGTGGCGCCCGGCAGCACTTCCAGCCAGCCCCGGGCCGAGGTCCACGTCCACACCTGGTCGGGCGTGTAGGCGAAATCGAAGTGGGGACCGACGAACGGGATCAACGCGCCCCACGCCCCCAGGACGACCAGCAACAATCCGCTGACCGCGCCGCGCGAGCGCGGCATGCGCAGCCCGCCGGAGTGGTCGAACTCCGCGTTCTTCATGACATCACCTCGATGGACAAGGCTGGACCGGTGCCTACGGGTACCCGAAGCGCGTCCGGATGTAACCGGCGTCTCAGTCGAACAGGCCCGGCCGGCCGAGCCCGGCGGCCCCCACCGGCGGCGTCATGCCCAGGTGGGTCCAGGCCAGCGCGGTGGCCACCCGGCCCCGCGGGGTGCGCGCGACCATGCCGGCGCGCACCAGAAACGGCTCGCACACCTCCTCGACGGTGGCGGCCTCCTCCCCGACGGCCACCGCCAGCGTCGACACCCCGACCGGGCCCCCGCCGAAGTTGCGGGTCAGCGCCGACAGCACCGCCCGGTCCAGCCGGTCCAGGCCCAACTCGTCGACGTCGTAGACCGCCAGCGCGGATTTGGCGACGTCGCGGGTGATGACGCCGTCGGCGCGCACCTCGGCGAAGTCACGGACGCGGCGCAGCAGCCGGTTGGCGATCCGCGGCGTGCCACGCGAGCGCCGGGCGATCTCCGCGCCGGCCTCGGCGCCCAACCCGATGCCCAGGATCCCCGCCGAGCGGGTCAGCACCCGCTCCAGCTCGGCCGGCTCGTAGAAATCCATGTGCGCGGTGAACCCGAAGCGGTCGCGCAGCGGGCCGGTCAGCGCGCCGGACCGGGTGGTCGCGCCGACCAGCGTGAACGGCGCCACGTCCAGCGGGATCGACGTCGCACCCGGGCCTTTGCCGACGACGACGTCGACCCGGAAGTCCTCCATCGCCAGGTAGAGCATCTCCTCGGCGGGCCGGGCGATGCGGTGGATCTCGTCGATGAACAGCACGTCGTGCTCGACCAGGTTGGACAGCATCGCCGCCAGATCACCCGCGCGCTCGAGCGCAGGCCCGGACGTCACCCGCAGCGACGACCCCAGCTCGGCGGCGATGATCATGGCCAGCGACGTCTTGCCCAGGCCGGGTGGGCCGGACAACAGGATGTGATCGGGTGTGCCGCCGCGGTTCTTGGCGCCCTCGATGACCAGCTGCAGCTGTTCGCGCACCCGCGACTGGCCGATGAACTCCCGCAGCGAGCGGGGCCGCAGGCTGACGTCGACGTCGCCCTCGCCGACGGTCAGCGACGGCGACAGCTCGCGGTCCGTATCGCCCTCGGGCCCCTCGCCGGAGTCGTGTTCGGTCACCGCGACTTCCCCAGCAGCGAGAGGGCGGCCCGCAGGGCGCCCGACGTCGTCGCGTCCGCGTCGCCGGCCAGCACCTTGTCGGTGGCCTCCTCGGCCTGCCTGGCGGCGAAGCCGAGGCCCACCAGGGCCTCCACCACGGGACCGCGCACGGTGTGCCCGGTGGGGGTGGCGCCGGCCGTCGTGCCCGCCGCGCCCCGACCGACCTTGTCGCGCAGTTCGAGCACCATCCGTTCGGCCCCGCGTTTGCCGATGCCCGGCACCCGGGTCAGCGCGGCGACGTCGCCGTCGTGCAGCGCCTGGCGCAACGCGGGCGCGTCGTACACCGCGAGGGTGGCCAGCGCGATCTTGGGCCCGACGCCGGCGACCCCCAGCAGCGTCAGGAACAGGTCGCGGGCGTCGGCGTCGGCGAACCCGTACAGCGTCATCGAGTCCTCGCGCACGATCATCGCGGTGACCAGCCGGGCCTCGCCGCCGCGGCGCAGCGTCGCCAGCGTGGCGGGGGTGGCCATCAGCGTGTATCCCACCCCGGCGGCCTCGATGACGGCGTGGTCCAGCGCCACCTCGAGCACCTCTCCCCGCACCGAGGCGATCATCGCGCGGCCTTGATCTTCGCGGCGAACTTCCTGCGCTGCTCGGCGGCCTTCTTCTCGGCCTCGGCCATCCGGGCGATCATCGGCGCCCTCCAACAGTGGCAGATAGCCAGGGCCAGGGCGTCGGCGGCGTCCGCGGGTGTCGGTTTGGCCTGCAGCGCGAGGATTCTGGTGACCATCGCGGTGACCTGCGCCTTGTTGGCTGCTCCGTTGCCGGTGACCGCGGCCTTGACCTCGCTGGGCGTGTGGAAGTGGACGTCGACCCCGCGTCTGGCGGCCGCCAGTGCGACGACGCCGCCGGCCTGCGCGGTGCCCATGACCGTCGTCACATTCAATTGGGAGAACACCCGCTCGATGGCCATCACGTCCGGGTGGTGGGTGTCCAGCCAGTGCTCGACGGCGTCGCTGAGGGCCAGCAGTCGCTTGGCCACCGGCGTATCCGACGACGTGCGCACGACGTCCACGTCCCGCGCGGTCACCTGCCTGCCACCCGTGCTCTCGACAAGCGATAGCCCACACCGCGTAAGACCCGGATCGACTCCCATCACCAGCACCAGCACCGCCCCTTCACCGAACGCTTGTTCGATAGGCTATCCGGAGTGCCCGACGTCGGCGCGCAGGACACGCCCGGGCCGTCATCAATAGAGTTCATGCCACGCGGACAACCATTGACGCGGCGAGTCGGCTGGTGATTCCGAAGCGGATTCGCGACCACCTGGGCTTGCGCGGCAACGACCAAGCGGAGGTCACCGAGCGCGATGGCCGCATCGACATCGAACCGGCGCCGACCACCGTCGAGCTGGTTCGGGAAGGCGTCCTGGTCGCGCGTCCCGAACGTCCGCTGCCTCCCTTGACCGACGAGATCGTTCGGGAAACCCTCGATCGTCTGCGGCGGTGATCGCACCGCACACCAGTGTTCTCGCCGCCGGGTTCGCGACGTGGCACGAGGGACACGCATCGGCGGTGCGCACCCTTAACCGGGGCGTTCATCTCATCGCGCATACGGCCTTGGAGACCTATTCCGTCCTGGCGCGGCTGCCACCGCCGCATCGGGTTGAAGCTGTCATCGTCAGCGCCTACCCGGCGGGAATCACATCCGGCGATTACCTGACGCTCGACTCGGAATCACGTCGTGGCTTGATCGACCACCTGGCCGCCCGAGGTGTCACCGGTGGCGCGACCTACGCTGCGCTCATCGGATGGACGGCGAAACTCGCTGGGGCAACGGTTCTGACCCGTGACGTGTTGCGGGCAGCGTTCGAGTTGGTGGCCTGACGGCTCTACTCGACCGAGTTCCACGCGCTGGTCGCGCGCGCCCCGGCGCCGCCGACCCACGAACACTCACGGCCGGCTCGCGTGGACGACCCACACGGCTCCCCGGCCCTGGGGATGCCGCTCGATGCGCACCCCGTCCAAACCGGCCTCCTGGCACTGCGCCGCGAACGACTCGGCCTGTTGTTCAGTCCAGCCGTGGCTCGCCAAGCCCGTGGCCCCGGAGCGCACACAGCGCTCGACCGCCAGAAACCGCCCCGACGGCGCCAGCACACGGCGTACCTCGGCGAGACCGGCCGTGACGTCCTTCCAGTGGTGCACCGTCCGCAGCGACCACGCCACGCTCGCCCAGCCGTCGGGTAGGGGCAGCGCTTCCGCGGTGCCCTGCGACAAGGTGATTCTCGGCTGGTCCTTCGTCACCGCCGCGGCCAGGCGCAGCATCACCGGAGCGGGGTCGATACCGGTGACCGTGGCACCCCGCCGGGCCGCGGCCCGCACCGCGCCGCCCGGGCCGCAGCCGATGTCGGCCACGCGGTCGGCATCGGAGACCGCGGCCAGCTCAACGACAAGGCGTGCATAACCGCGGCCCAGGACGACCATGCCGACGATGGCCAGCAGCCCGGACACCCCGGAAAAACCCGCATGGTCGGCGTGATGATTGGTTTTCAGCGGATCGGTCAAAACTCGCCTCCCTCAGATTCGGCCGAACCGGCCTCACTCCCCTTCGAGAGCGGCCAGCACTTCGTCGGAGATGTCGACGTTGGTGTAGACGTTCTGCACGTCGTCACTGTCCTCGAGCGCGTCGACCAGTTTCATCACCTTGCGGGCGCCCTCGGCGTCCAGCGGCACGGTCACCGACGGCTGGAACCCCGCGTCGGCGGAGTCGTAGTCGATCCCGGCGTCCTGCAGCGCGGTCCGCACGGTGACCAGGTCGGTCGGCTCGGTGAGGATCTCGAAGCTGTCGCCGAGATCGGTGACGTCCTCGGCGCCCGCCTCGAGTACGGCCGCCAGCACGTCGTCCTCGGTCAGGCCGTTCTTCTCCAGGGTGATCACGCCCTTGCGGGCGAACAGGTAGGCCACCGACCCGGGATCGGCCATGGTGCCGCCGTTACGTGTCATCGCCACCCGCACCTCGCTGGCGGCACGGTTGCGGTTGTCGGTGAGGCACTCGATCAGCACCGCCACCCCGTTGGGGGCGTACCCCTCGTAGGTGATGTTCTGCCAGTCGGCGCCGCCGGCCTCCTCGCCGGCGCCGCGCTTGCGCGCCTTCTCGATGTTGTCGTTGGGCACCGAGCTTTTCTTGGCCTTCTGGATGGCGTCGTACAGCGTCGGGTTGCCCGCCGGGTCACCACCGCCGACCCGGGCCGCGACCTCGATGTTTTTGATCAGGCGGGCGAACATCTTGCCGCGGCGGGCGTCGACGACCGCCTTCTTGTGCTTGGTGGTGGCCCACTTGGAATGGCCGCTCATCGGTGTCCTCTACCTCTTCTGTCTTCTTCGAAGTTCGCCCAACGAGCATACGTGGAAGCCGAATGTGGGCCCCGGGTACGTGATCTCGACGGCATCAGCCGACGCCGTTGACGATGTCGACGAACAACTGGTGGATGCGGCGGTCGCCCGTCATCTCCGGGTGGAACGCCGTCGCCAGCACCGGGCCCTGGCGCACCGCGACCGGGTGCCCGGCCGCCCGCGCCAGCACCTGCACGCCGTCGCCGGTGCGTTCCACCCAGGGCGCGCGGATGAACACCGCGCGCACCGGGGTGTCGAGGCCCGCGAACTCGACATCGCCTTCGAACGAGTCGACCTGGCGCCCGAAGGCGTTGCGCCGCACCGTCATATCGATTCCTCGCAGGGGCAGCGCCGCGCGCCCGCCGGCGCCGGCGTCGAGGATCTCGCTGGCCAGCAGGATCATGCCCGCACACGCGCCGTAGGCCGGCAGTCCGCCCGCCAGCCGTGCCCGCAGCGGCTCGAGCAGGTCCAGCTCGAGCAGCAGATGGCTCATGGTGGTGGATTCCCCACCGGGGATGACGAGCCCGTCCACCGCCTCGAGCTCGCCGCGACGGCGCACCGGGACCGCGTCGGCGCCGGCTCCGCGCAGCGCGGCGAGATGCTCGCGGGTGTCGCCCTGCAGCGCCAGCACCCCGATCGTCGGGGCGGTCATCGCCGCGCGGGCTGGTATCCGCGGGGGAAGCGGGTCAGGCCCTCCTGCATCACCGCGGCCACCATCTCGCCCGAGGTGTTGAAGATCTTGCCCTGGCACAGCGAGCGCCCGCCGCACGCCGACGGGGAGGACTGGTCGTAGAGCAGCCACTCGTCGGCCCGGAAAACCCGCATGAACCACATCGCGTGATCGAGCGAGGCCACCTGCAGGTGTTCGCGCTCGTCGAGGTGGTTGACCTGGGCCGACCCCAGCAGCGTCAGGTCGCTCATGTAGGCCAGCGCGCAGATGTGCAGCACCGGGTCGTCGGGCAGCGGGTCGCGGTGGCGGAACCACACCTGCTGCTGGGAGGCCTTGCCGGGCCGGCGCTGCAGGCGGTCCTGCGGGACGATGCGGATGTCCCACTCATCGAATTGGCGGAAACCCGCGTCGTCGAAGACCTTCATCGAGCTCAGCCCCGGCAGGCCGTCCGGCGGCGGCGCCGACGGCATGGCGTCCTGATGGTTGATGCCCTCCTGGTCGGACTGGAACGACGCCGACATGGAGAAGATCGTCTCGCCGTGCTGGACGGCGTTGACCCGCCGGGTGCAGAACGAGCCGCCGTCGCGCAGCCGCTCGACGAGGAACACCGTGGGCGCCGTGGCGTCGCCGGGCCGGATGAAGTAGCCGTGCAGCGAGTGCACCAGATGGCCGGGCTCGACGGTGCGCACCGCCGACACCAGCGACTGTCCCGCCACGTGGCCGCCGAACGTGCGCTGGAAATACCCCGAGTCCGGGCTGAACACGCGCCCGCGGTAGATGTTGACCTCGAGCTGCTCGAGATCGAGGATCTGCTCGATCGACACGGAGTGTTCTTACCAGCCGCGCCGGGCCAGCCGCTCCGGTGCCGCGAGTTGCTCGGTGTTGATGCCGACCATCGGCTCGCCCAGGCCGCGCGACACCCTGGCCAGCACGTCGGGGTCGTCGTGGAACGCGGTGGCCTTGACGATCGCGGCGGCGCGCTGCGCCGGGTCGCCGGACTTGAAGATGCCCGAGCCGACGAACACGCCCTCGGCGCCGAGCTGCATCATCATCGCCGCGTCGGCGGGCGTGGCGATACCGCCCGCGGTGAACAGCGTGACCGGCAGCTTGCCCGCCCGCGCGACCTCGACGACCAGCTCGTAGGGCGCCTGCAATTCCTTTGCGGCGACGTACAACTCATCCTCGGACAACGACGTCAGCCGGCGGATCTCGCCGCTGATGGCCCGCATGTGGGTGGTGGCGTTGGAGACGTCCCCGGTGCCGGCCTCGCCCTTGGACCGGATCATCGCCGCGCCCTCGCCGATGCGCCGCAGCGCCTCGCCCAGGTTGGTCGCCCCGCACACGAACGGCACGGTGAACTTCCACTTGTCGATGTGGTGGGTGTAGTCGGCGGGGGTCAGCACCTCGGACTCGTCGACGTAGTCCACGCCGAGGCTCTGCAGGATCTGCGCCTCCACGAAGTGCCCGATGCGCGCCTTGGCCATCACCGGGATGGTGACCGCGTCCTTGATGCCCTCGATCATGTCGGGGTCGCTCATGCGCGACACCCCGCCCTGGGCGCGGATGTCGGCGGGCACCCGCTCCAGCGCCATCACCGCGACCGCGCCGGCGCCTTCGGCGATGCGGGCCTGCTCCGGGGTGACGACGTCCATGATGACGCCGCCCTTGAGCATCTCGGCCATGCCGCGTTTGACCCGGGCCGTGCCGGTCTGGCCGCGGCCGTTCGATGCGGCGGTATCCACTGCTACCTCTTCTTGATGTCTCGTCGCTGCCGTACTGCCATTCCAGTGTAGTGGTCGGCCACCAGCCGATTTTCCACCGACGGCCGCCGCAGGGATCAGCTGATGGCCGCGTCCAGCAGCACTTCGGCCGCCGCCTTGCCCGCCGCGGCGGCGCGCGGATCGCGGTCCATCTGAGCGCCGACGCCGCCGCCGTCGTACAGCAGCTGCAGCTGGCGCCCCAGCAGGGCCGGGTCGGGGGCGCCGGCCTGGCGGGCGAGCTCGGTCAGCAGCCCGCGGACTTCGGCGCGAAAGTCGTCGGCCGCCCGTGCGATCACGCCGCCCTCGGGCGCCTCGGCGCAGGCCGTGATGAACGCGCAGCCCCGAAAACCCGGGTCGGCGAAGAGTTCGGCCTGCGCGTCGAAGACCGCCAACAGCCGCCGACGCGGGTCGGTGTGGCGGTCTATCGCGCGCCGCAACCCGGCCAGCGTCTCCGCGTGTCGGGCCGCCAGGTAGGCCCGGACCAGGTTCTCCTTGCTCCCGAACACGTTGTAGAGCGACGCCTTGGCGACCCCGGCGTGCTCGATGATGCGATCGATGCCGACCGTCTGGACGCCCTCGGCGTAGAACAGGTCATTGGCCGCCGCGAGCAGCCGGTCCCGGACGGAGGCCCTGGCCCCCCGGGATCCGGCCCCGACGGCCGTTGTGACATCCGGCACGGTTTGCTCACTCCTCACCGCACTCCTCATCGCGTAGACAACTCTGTCTAGCCTAGCGCCCGGGGACGTGCTCGAGCACGACGACCGGGATCTCCCGCGCGCCGGCACTGTCGCCGAGATGGCGAAAGCCGTCGTGGATTCAGCGGATTGACGGCAGCTGCCGCGGCGCCCGGCTGCCGGCGAACGCGGCGGCCTCGCCGAGCAGTTCGGCCAGCTGCAGCGGATAGACGGTCTGGCCCGCGGCGACCAGCTCGGCGATGTCGGCGGCATCGCACCAGCGGTGACCGTGGATGTAGCGCCGCTCCAGCTCGGTCCGACCGGTGCAGTCCGGCTCGAAGCGCCGGGTCCGGCACACGAAGTAGAACTCCTCGCTGTCGATCACCGAGCCGTTGAACTCGAAGACCTCGTCGCGCCGCCACACGGGACCCACCATGTCGGCCGCCGTCACCCGTAGGCCCGTCTCCTCGGTCACCTCCCGGGCGGCGGCCTCGGCCAACCGCTCCCCGGCGCGCACCTCGCCACCGACCGTGAACCACCACTTCGGCGGGTCGGCATCGGCGATGGCCGGATCCGAGCCGCACAGCAGCAGCACCGCGCCGGTCTCGTCGAGCAGCACCACCCGCGCCGACGTGCGGTGGTTGAGCACCCCCTGATCGCCGTGCGCCAGCGCGTGCGGCCGCTCGACGATCTCGAAATAGCTTGGCAGCGCGGCGGTTCCGCCGAGACGAAGCGTCCGCACCAGGAATCGCTCGCGCAGCGCGAGGGTGTCGCGGACGGCGTCGTTGTGGAAGCGGCGGGCCAGCAGCACCCGCGCCTCGGCGTCGGCCAACTCCGCGATCAGGCCCGCCGGCAGCGACGCCGGGTCGACCATCGCCAGCGCGGCGGAGAGCTCGTTTTCACGCGACTCCCGCGCGTGCCGGGGGGCGTTTTCCGCGGCGTCGGCCAGCCCGGCCAGCCGGCGGCGCTCGGGTCCTCCGCCGTACGCGTCGATCGCGACCGCACGCGCCACCACCGCGCGCCGCGCCAGGACACCGTCCAGCGCCTGCCAGGAGAGGTCGTAGCGGACGTGCAGGCGGTCCAGCCGGTTGGCGGTCCGGTACGCCCAGGCGCCCACCATCGCCAGCACCACCACCGCCACCGCCACCGCCACCGCGACGATCAGCCACGTCATCAGCTGGCCACCTGCACCTTGGCGCCCGACCCGGCGACCGTCTCGTAGACCCGCATGATCTGGCCGGCCACCACCGACCAGTCGTAGCGCTGCACCGCCTGCGAACCCGCCGCCACATACCGTCGCCGCAGCGCGTCGTTCTCCAGCACCTCGATGAGCGCCCCGGCCAGCGCCTCGGCGTCACCGACCGGAACCAGGCGCCCGGCCTTGCCGTCGAGCAGCACGCGGCGGAAGGCGTCGAGGTCGCTGGCCACCACCGCCGTGCCGGCGGCCATCGCCTCGACGAGCACGATGCCGAAGCTCTCGCCGCCCGCGTGGGGCGCGCAGTAGACGTCGGCGCTGCGCATGGCCGACGCCTTCTGAGCGTCGTCGATCTGGCCGAGGAAGCGCAGATGTTCGGCCAGCTCGCCGGCCTGCTCCCGCAACTCCTCCTCGTCGCCGCGGCCGACGACAAGTAGCTGGAGATCCGCGAAGCGCTCGACCACCCGCGGCAACGCCTCGAGCAGCACCGCCATGCCCTTGCGGGGTTCGTCGTAGCGCCCCAGGAACAGCACCGTCTTGCCCGGCCGCGGATATCCGTCCAGCCGCGGCGCCGAGGCGAACGACGCGACGTCGACGCCGTTGGGGATCTCCACCGCGTCGGTCCCCAGCGCCTCCATCTGCCAGCGCCGGGCCAGGTCGGACACCGCGATCCGACCGACGATCTTCTCGTGCATCGGCCGCAGGATGCCCTGGAAGACGGTCAGCGTCAGCGACTTGGTCGTCGAGGTGTGGAAGGTCGCCACGATGGGGCCCTCGGCCACCCGAAGCGCCCACATCGACAGGCTGGGCGCGTTGGGTTCGTGCAGGTGCAGCACGTCGAACTCGCCGTCGGCCAGCCACCGCCGGACCCGGCCGTGCACCGCCGGACTGAACTGCAGCCGCGCCACCGACCCGTTGTAGGGAATCGGGATCGCCCTGCCGGCCGACACGACGTACTCGGGCAGCGACACATCCGGCGACGCCGGGGCGAGCACGCTGACCTCGTGTCCGCGGGCCCGCATCACCTCGGCGAGCTGCAGCACATGCGACTGCACCCCGCCCGGCACGTCGAACGAGTAAGGACACACCATCCCGATGCGCATCAGGTTTCCTTTGGGCGGGCCCGTCCGGCGTCGGCGCGGGGCGCAAGATCGGCCAGCCACTGCGGTTGCAGCATGTGCCAGTCCTCGGGGTGGCCGGCGATGTTGGTGGCGAACCGGTCGGCCAGCGCCTGGGTGATCGCGCCGACGTCACCGCTGCTGGCGTCCAGGGCGGGGTGCAGCGAAAAGCCCCAGCCGTCCTCTTCGAACCAGCAGTGCACGGGCACCAGGGCGGCCCCGGTCTCGATGGCGAGCTTGGCGGGCCCGGCCGGCATCCGGGTGGGTGCGCCGAAGAAGTCGACCTGGACCCCGGTGCGGGTGAGGTCCCGGTCGGCCATCAGGCAGACCGCCCGGTTGGCGCGCAGCCGGTCGCACAACACCTCGAAGGGCGGTCGCCGTCCGCCGGACAGCGGCAGCACCTCGAAGCCCAGGCCTTCGCGGTAGGCGATGAAGCGCCGGTACAGCGACTCGGGTTTGAGGCGTTCGGCGACGGTGGTGAACGTGCCGTGCGTCTGCGCCATCCACACCCCGGCCATGTCCCAGTTGCCGCTGTGCGGCAGTGCGCACACCGCGCCGCGGCCCGCGGCAAAGGCGGCGTCCAGGTTGTCGAGCCCGACGAACGAGGCGTCGAGCCGGTGCGCCAGCGCCCGGTGGTCCATCGTCGGCAGCCGGAACGCCTCCCGCCAGTAGCGGGCGTAGGAGGCCAGCGAGGCCCGCATCAGCGCGTCGGGCACCGCGGCCGGCTCCACCCCGATGACGCGGGCCAGGTTCTTGCGCAGCTGCGCCGGGCCGCCGCGCCGGGCCGCGAAACGCGCCCCCGCGCCGAACGCGGTGCGGGCGGCGAATTCGGGCATCGCCCGCACCGCCCGCCAGCCGGTCGCGTATGTCCAGTCGCTGACGGCGCCGGTCAGACGGTCCGGATTCAGGATCACGGCATCGGCTCCGTCGCGCCCGGAGAGGTCCGCACCGTGTGCAGCCGCTGGACGCAGGTGAGCACGCTGGCCACCGCCAGCAACCACATCGCGACGGGCAGCGCGGGCGGCCACGCGACGAACGGAAAGTCCGACACGCCGGCGCCGACCAGCACGATGATCAGCCGCTCCGGGCGCTCGATCAGGCCGCCGTCCCCGCGCAGCCCGCTGGCTTCGGCGCGGGCCTTGATGTAGGAGATCACCTGGGAGCCGACCAGGCAGATCGACGTTGCCGCCACCAGGAGCCGGTCGTGCAGGCCGAATGCCGCCCACCACAGCAGCCCGCCGAACACCGCGCCGTCGCTGACGCGGTCGCAGGTGGCGTCCAGCACCGCGCCGAAGCGGGTGCCGCCGCCCCGCTCGCGGGCCATCGCCCCGTCGAGCATGTCGAACATGACGAAGAACCAGATCACCAGCGTGCCGACGAACAGCTTGCCCATCGGGAACAGGGTCAGCGCCGCCGTCACCGACACGACGGCGCCCAGGATCGTGACGGCGTCCGGCGTCAGACCGAGGCGCAGCATGGCCCGGGCGGCGGGAGTCGTGATCCGCGCGAACGCCGCCCGCGACAGGAAGGGCGCCTTACTCATGTGCGCCGCTCCTCCTCATCGCTCCGCTCTGCATCGTCGCGCCGCGACTCATGGTTCACGGCTGTCTGCCCCACTCGGTGGCCAGGAGTGCGCGCGTGTCGCGCAGCAACTGCGGAATCACCTTGGACCCGCCGATGATCGTGATGAAGTTCGCGTCGCCGCCCCAGCGCGGCACGACGTGCACGTGCAGATGTTCGGCCAGCGACCCGCCCGCCGACGTGCCCAGGTTCATGCCGACGTTGAAGCCGTGTGGTTGCGAGACGCTCTTGATGACGCGAATCGCCTTCTGCGTGAACGCCATCAGCTCGGCGCTCTCCGGATCGGTCAGGTCCTCGAGCTCGGAGACCCGCCGATAGGGCACCACCATCAGATGCCCGGGGTTGTAGGGATACAGGTTGAGCACGGCGTAGACGAGTTCGCCGCGCGCGACCACCAGCCCTTGCTCGTCGGAGAGACGGGGAATGTCGGTGAACGGCTCCGCGGGTTTGGCGTTGTCGCGCTGGCGCGGCGCCTCGGCCAGGTAGGTCATCCGGTAGGGCGTCCACAACCGCTGCAGGTGGTCGCATTCACCGACACCTGTGTCGAGGATGGTCTCGTCGGGGTGTTCCACGCCGCCTTCCGGGTCACTCACCAGGTGCCACCTTCACCAGTTCTGCTGTGGGAGCGGCATTCTCGCGGTTGACGATCCAGCCGACGATGGCATCGACGGCGCTGTCGCGCGCCACGCCGTTGATCTGGCTGCGGTCGCCGAAGCGGAAGCTCACCGCCCCGGCCGCCGCGTCGCGGTCCCCGGCCAACAGCAGGAACGGCACCCGCTGGGCGGTGTGGTGGACGATCTTCTTGGCCATCCGGTCGTCGCTGCCGTCCACCTCGACGCGCACCCCACGCGACTTCAGCTGCGCGGCAACGTCTTCCAGATAGGCGACGTGCTCGTCGGCCACCGGGATGCCGACCACCTGAACGGGCGCGAGCCACGCCGGGAAAGCCCCCGCGTAGTGCTCGGTCAGGATGCCGAAGAACCGCTCGATCGACCCGAACAGCGCCCGGTGGATCATCACCGGGCGCCGGCGGGTCCCGTCGGACGCGGTGTACTCGAGTTCGAAGCGCTCGGGAAAGTTGAAGTCCACCTGGATGGTCGACATCTGCCAGCTGCGGCCCAGCGCGTCGCGGGCCTGCACCGAGATCTTCGGGCCGTAGAACGCCGCACCGCCGGGATCGGGCACCAGCTCCAGGCCCGACTCGGCCGCCACCTGCGCCAGCGATCCGGTGGCCTGCTCCCACATCTCGTCGGAGCCGACGAACTTCTCCGGGTCCTTGGTGGAGAGCTCCAGGTAGAAGTCCTCCAGCCCGTAGTCGCCGAGCAGCTCGAGCACGAACCGCAGCAGCGACGCGAGCTCGTCGTGCAGCTGCTCGCGGGTGCAGAAGATGTGCGAGTCGTCCATGGTGAACCCGCGCGCCCGGGTCAGCCCGTGCACCACGCCGGACTTCTCGTAGCGGTAGACGGTGCCGAATTCGAAGAGCCGCAAGGGAAGTTCACGATAGGAACGCCCGCGGGAGGCGAAGATCAGCGTGTGCATCGGACAGTTCATCGGCTTGAGGTAGTAGTCCTGGCCGGGCTTGCGCACCGTGCCGTCGTCGTCGTACTCGGCGTCGAGGTGCATCGGCGGATACATCCCGTCGGCGTACCAGTCCAGGTGTCCCGAGGTGTGGAAGAGCTGCGCCTTGGTGATGTGCGGGGTGTTGACGAACTCGTAGCCGGCCTCGATGTGCTTGCGCCGCGAGTACTCCTCGAGCTCGCGGCGCACGACGCCGCCCTTGGGGTGGAAAACCGCCAGGCCGGAACCGATTTCATCGGGGAAGCTGAACAGGTCCAGCTCGGCGCCCAGCTTGCGGTGGTCGCGGCGCTGGGCCTCCTCGATCAGTTCGAGGTGGCGGTCGAGCGCTTCCCGGGACTCCCAGGCGGTGCCGTAGATGCGTTGCAGGCTGGCGTTTCTCTGGTCGCCCCGCCAGTAGGCGGCCGAGCTGCGGGTCAGCTTGAACGCCGGGATGTGCCTGGTGGTCGGAATGTGCGGCCCGCGGCACAGGTCACCCCAGACCCGTTCCCGGGTACGGGGATTGAGGTTGTCGTAGGCGGTGAGCTCGTCGCCCCCGACCTCCATGACCTCGGGATCGCCGGACTTGTCGTCGACGAGCTCGAGTTTGAAGGGCTCGCCGGCCAGCTCGGCGCGCGCGGCGTCCTTGGACTCGTAGACCCGCCGGTCGAACAGCTGCCCGTCCTTGACGATCTGACGCATCCGCTTCTCCAGCGCCGCCAGGTCCTCGGGGGTGAAAGGTTCGGGCACGGCGAAGTCATAGTAGAAGCCGTCGGTGATCGGCGGCCCGATGCCCAGTTTGGCCTGCGGGAACAGGTCCTGGACGGCCTGGGCCAACACGTGGGCGGTCGAGTGCCGCAGGACGCTGCGCCCCTCCTCGGTGTCGGCTGCCACCGGGATGACCTCGGCGTCGGCGTCGGGCACCCAGCTCAGGTCCCGCAGCTTGCCCTCGGCGTCGCGCACCACCACGATCGCGTCGGGCGCCCCGCGCCCGGGCAACCCCGCGTCCCGCACGGCGGCGGCCGCGGTGGTCCCCGCGGGCACCCTTATCGGGACAGCTCCGGGGGCGGGATTGGCGGCGGCGCTCATCGGGTCGGTTCTCCAATTTTCGGGTGCGGTGACGATCGCTGCCATGCTATCGGGGCCGGGGCTCCTCAGGGCTGGCCAGGCTTGAGCCGCACGAACAGCGCGTCGGCCTCGGTCAGCAGCTCCGCGCCGTCGCTGAGCCGGCCCGACACGAAGATCTTGCGCCCGTCCACCCGGTCGATGCCGGCGTCGAACTGCAGTTCCTTCTCGATCGGCACGATGTGGCGGTAGTCGATCTTGAGGTAGGCCGTGCGCTGGAAGGGGCCGCCGGTGAGCACCGAGGAGGTCAGCCCCAGCACGCTGTCGAACAGCATCCCCAGGCAGCCGCCGTGCACGGCGCCGTTGCGTCCCAGATGGAACCGGGCGAACCGGGCCCGGCCGCGGATCCGGCCGTCGTCGGTTTTGTGTGCCGACATCGGGATCGCGAGGATGTTGCCGCGCATCGGCAGGTCCATCCGCCGTCCCGACGGCGACCGCCACTCGTCGGCGTCGTACGGGCTCAACAGCGCCGACACCTTCTCCAGCAGGTTGGCCGCCTCGGTGATCACCTCGTCCGGGGCGTCGACGGCGCGGGCGTGATCCTGCATCCTGCGCACCGCGTCGACGAACCGGCCGTAGTCGGGTCCGCCCTTGGTCGTCGGTTCGGGCGGATTGAATCCGCCGCCGGGGTGCCGGGCCTGTTCGCTGGTCACCGGGACACCGTATCCGCCTGCGCTGCGCCGCGGTCAGGCGTTCTGCTCCCCGATGGCCCCGAGCAGCTCGACCTCCTGTTCGCTCAACTCGATCCCGGCGGCGGCCACGTTCTCCTGAAGGTGGGCCACCTTGGAGGTGCCGGGGATCGGCAACATCACCGGCGAGCGGTTGAGCAGCCAGGCCAGCGCCAGCTGCGACGGCGTCGCGTCGTGCTCGGCCGCCATGTGCCGCAGCGGCCCATCCGGGTCCGCCAGCGGTCCGGCGGCCAGCGGGAACCACGGGATGAAGCCGATGCCCTGGCTCGTCGCGGCGTCCAGCAACGGCTCGGCGCCCCGGGCGGACAGGTTGTACATGTTCTGCACCGACACGATCTCGGTGACCCGCTGGGCCGCGGTGAGCTGGTCGACGTTGACCTCCGACAGGCCGATGTGGCGGATCTTGCCCTCGTTCTTCAAGGCCACCAGCTCGCCCAACTGGTCGGCCAGCGGGAAGTCCGGGTCGATGCGGTGCAGCTGGTAGAGGTCGATGGTCTCGACGCCGAGGCGGCGCAGGCTCATCTCGCATTCCTGGCGCAGATACGTCGGATTGCCCAGGGGGATCCAGACGTCCGGACCGGTGCGCAGCAGGCCGGCCTTGGTCGCGATCACCAGGCCCTGATAGGGGTGCAGGGCCTCGCGGATGATCTCCTCGGAGACGTAGGGGCCATAGGAGTCGGCGGTGTCGATGAAGTTGACGCCCAACTCGACGGCGCGCCGCAGCACCCGGACGCATTCTGTGCGGTCGGCGGGCGGGCCCCATACCCCCTTGCCGGTGAGCCGCATGGCGCCGAAGCCGAGCCGGTTGACGGTCAGGTCGCCGCCGATGGTGAACGTTCCGGACGCGTGGGCGACAGTGTGTGTGGTCACATCGTTGACCGTACGCTGGGCACATGAACCTGGCAGCGCTCGAGGCGCTTTCGCTGACGTACCCCGAGGTGGGGGCGACCGCGTCCGGCCGGCTGCCGGCGGGATACGCGCACCTGCACGTGGCGGCCCAAATCGGCACGGGCCGAGAGCGTTTCGAGCGAGCCGCCGACGCCGTCATGCACTGGGGGATGCAGCGTGGGTCGGGCCTGCGGGTGCGGGCCAGCTCGGAGACCGTGGTCCCGGGCGCGGTGGTGGTGGTGCGGATGGTTTTCCTGCCCGCACCGTGCCGCGTGGTGTACGTCGTCGACGAACCCGACATCCGCGGCTTCGGCTACGGCACGCTGCCGGGTCACCCGGAGTCCGGCGAGGAGCGTTTCGTCGTGCGCCACGACCCGGACACCGACGACGTGTTCGCGGAGGTGTCGTCGTTCTCCCGGCCCGCGACCTGGTGGAGCAGGGCGGGCGGGCCGGTGGTGTCGGTGGCCCAGCGCGTCATCGCCAAGCGCTACCTGCGCGCGGTCTGACGCCCGGGCGGGATGGCTCAGGAGGGCGCCGCCGACGGGAGGGTCTTCAGCACGGTCAGCAGCACCACCGAGTCCGTGACCGCGTGCAGGGCGTGCCGTTCCTGCGGAATCACGACGTAGTCCCCGATCTCGCCCTCCCACACGTCCGCGCCGGCCGTCAACCGCACGTGCCCCTGCAGAACCTGCAGCGTCGCCTGTGCGGGCCCGTCGTGTTCGGAGAGGTCGTGGTCGGCGAGCAGGGCCAGCAGGGTCTGCCGGAGTTCGTGGGTGTGTCCGCCGTGCACGGTGTGCGCCGCGCGCCCGCTGTGCGACTTCGTGGCCTCGGCCAGCTTTTCGGAGGCCAGGCTGGTCAACGAGATGGATTCCATGAATCGAGCCCCTTGGGTTGAGGTGGGTTGTCGAACGGTCAGCCGGCTGACAGGGATATCCCCGCCACGACCAATGCAATCGCCTTGACCACCTCCAAACCGATATAGAAGTGGTGGGCGCGGGAGCGTGGCGCGTCCAGTCCGGAGAGCACCTGATCGGAGCGACGCGTCAGCGAGGGACGCACCATCAGCACCTGGACGACCAGCGCCGCGACGGCCGCGCACAGCGCCACGGCCGACCGCACCGGTACCGGGCCGGCGGCCACGGCCACCGCGATCACGACGGCGAAGGCGATCTCGACGGCGTTGAGCGCGCGGAAGACCAGCCGGCCGATGCCCAGGCCGAGCGGCAACGTGACGCCGGGCGCACGGAACTTCAGCGGCGCCTCCAGGAACGAGATGGCCAGCACCATGCCCAGCCAGACGAAGGTGACCGCGACCGCCACCGCCGCCGCGCCGCTTCTCATCGGGCACCCGCCCGCGGCGCCAGGTGCGCCACGCACAGATCGGGTTGGACGAACGCGTCGAGGCGGCGCACCGAGACCGGCGCCCCCCAGGCCGCCAGGGCGCCCTGCATCACGCCGAGGTGGGCGGGGCATACGACGCCGGTGCCGTTCTCTGCGATCTCCAGGAAAGGGCAGTGCCGCAGGCCGATCTGCTCCCGCCCCGCGGCGGTCCGGCGCTCGGGGGCGAACCCGAGGTCGTCGAGCAGTCCGACCAGCCGATCGACGGCCGCCGCGGCGCCGATGGCCTCCGCGCCGGGCGGCTGCGCGGCGGACTGGGTCCTGCGGGCCCAGGCGCGCCCGGCGCCCAGCGCCTTGGCGCGCGGATCCCGTTCGGAGGCAAGCGCCTCCGCCAGGATCTCGGCGAGCATCCGGTAGTGCCGCGCTCCCCCGCGGTCCATCTGCCGGACCGCCCGGAACATCAGCGCCGGGCGCCCGGGCCCCTTGCGGCCCGGCTCGACCCGCTCCACCTGGCCGTCGCCGAGCAGTATGTCGAGGTGGAACCGGACGGTGTTGGGATGCACGCCCAACACCTCGGCGATCGCGGCGATGCTCATCGGATCGGGCGACGCCCGCAACACCTGCAGCACCCTGCGGCGACGGCCGACTGATTCCCGCACCGGGGTGACCTCGACCATCATGCACCCATCATGTTCCTTCGGAAGTCCCGACCGCGCTCCTCAGGCGCCGGGTTTCAACAATACCGTTCGTGAAAAGACCGGCGCGAACGCGCCGGAACGCGGCCGCACCCGTGGGAGCTGCCGCCGTCCGGCTGGTGACAAACGCCTCTGACCGAGCCGTCGCCGGCTCGATAGCGTCGTGAATCAGCGGCGGGGCCGACTCCGGCCCGGCCGACACGCATCGCCACGCGGGTACCGACGCACGAAGGACAGGCCATGTCATCCCAGAACGCACCGATGGGACCGAGAGCAATGGGGATTGTCGTCGGCATCGACGACTCGCCCGCCGCCAGAGTGGCGGTGCGGTGGGCGGCGCGCGACGCCGAGCTGCGAAAGGTCCCGCTGACGCTCGTGCACGCGGTTTCGCCGGAGATGTCGACCTGGCTGCGAACGCCGATGCCCGCCGGGGTGATGCGCTGGCAGCAGGATCACGGTCGCCGACTGGTCGAGGGGGCGCTGCGGGTGGTCGAAGAGGCCACCGAACATGGCGGTCCCGCCGCCGTGCACACCGAGATCCTGGCGTCGGGGGCGCTTCCCACGTTGATCGACCTGTCCAAGGACGCGGAGCTGATGGTCGCGGGCGCCCAGGGCAGCGGCCGCTGGCCCGGCCGGCTGCTCGGTTCGGTCAGTTCCGCCCTGCTTCGGCACGCGCACTGCCCGGTGGTGATCGTCCACGAGGAGGACCCGTCGCAACCGCCGCCGGACCGGGGGCCGGTCCTGGTCGGCATCGACGGCTCGCCCGCCTCCGAGTCGGCGACCGCGATCGCGTTCGACGAGGCCTCGCGCCGGCACGCCGGGTTGACCGCCCTGCACGCATGGAGCGACCTCGACGTGTCGGAATGGCCCGGAATCGATTGGCCTGCAACACAATCCATGGGCGAAGAGGTGCTGGCAGAGCGGTTGGCGGGGTGGCAGGAACGGTATCCGGACGTGCACGTGCGCCGCGTCGTGGTGCAGGACCAGCCGGCACTCCGGCTCGTCCGGGAAGCCGATCGGGCGCAACTGGTGGTGGTCGGCAGCCGGGGGCGGGGCGGGTTCGCCGGGATGCTGGTGGGCTCGGTCGGCGAAACCGTCGCCCAGCTGGCACGGGTGCCGGTCATCGTCGCCCGTTAGCCGAAACAGGCTTGGCCTCAGCGGTTTTCATCGCCGCACCGGGTCGGCGACCGCCGGGTCACGGCGCACCACCGCGTCGGTCATCGCCGTCGCTGGGCGCCGCGCACGTGGCGCGGCTATCGGCGGACGACGAGCACCGAGCACTCGGGATGGCGGAACAGCGGATGTCCGTGCGGGCCGATCAGCCGCGCCAGCTGAGCGGCCTCGGGGCCGCTGATGACCGCGAGCTGCACCCGCTCGTCGTTGGCGCTCAGGAAGTCGGCGATGGCGTCTTTGGTGGTGACCGGGTAGACCCGGACCCCGGGGTGGCGTTGCCGCCAGTCCCGCACCCGGTGCTCGAATGCGCCGTCGGCGCTTCCGGCGAGCTCCTCCGGCCGGCCGCCCAGGACGAGCATGGGCGCCCGCCGCAGCCTGGCCTCCCACCCGGCCCATTCGACGACGACGTCGTTGCCGGGTGCGTCGGTCATGCGGACCACGACCCAGTCGATGTCGGGCGGCGGCTGCTCGGAGTCGGTGCGCAGCACCGCGACCGGGCAGTGCGCCTTCTCGGCGAGCTCGGCGGCCGTCGATCCCAGGAGCGAGCTGGCGTAGCGCCCGATCCCGACGGAGCCGATGCACACCACCTCGGCGTCGCGCGACGCCTCGACGAGCATCGGTCCGGCCGGGCCGCGCGGGATGTCGGTTTCGACGCTGACGGGTTTCTTGGTGGCCTCGATCGCGGATCGCGCCTCGCGCAGCGACTTTTCGGCGTGCTCGAGGTCGCGGGCGTAGTCGTCCGGGGAAGCGTGCGTCAACGTGATGACCGAGACGAGTCGCAGCGGCGAGCCGCGGCCGATGGCTTCGTCGACGCCCCAGAGCGCGGCCACGATCCCCGCCTGCGAGCCGTCGATGCCCACGACGATCGGTTTCATCGTCAACTCCTCACTGGCCAGAACTTCAGGGCCCGGAACTTCAGGCCCCGGAATTTCAGGGCCCGGAACTTCAGGGCCCGGAACTTCCTGCACCGGAATACCTTTCGGCGGGACCGCGTTCGAGCGCCGGGACCGGCCCGGGGTGGGCGAGCCGATAGACGTCGAGCAGGCGGGTGACATCGCTGGGGGTGACGATGCCGACCACCTGCCCGCCGTCGACGACCAGGGCCCGGCTGCGCGGACCGGCCGCCGCCATCCGTTCGAGCAGGGCGCTCAGCGGCTCCCGCGGTGCCGCGGTCGGCACCGCGTGCAGCGGCAGCGCGATGTCGCTCACGCTGGTGGTGGGGCGTCGGTCGGGCGCGACGTCGCGCAGCTGAGCCAGGGTAACCAGCCCCACGATCGAGCCGTCCCGGCCCGCGACCGGGTACGCCGAATGGCGGTCGCCCAGCACGTAGCGCTGGATGAATTCGTCGACGCTGATCCACCCGGGCGCGCTGTGCGGGCGGGCCGTCATCGCGTCGGCAACGCGCACCCCGGCGAAGAGCTGCTGGGTCGAGATCCGGGTCTCCTCCTCGCGGCTGGCGGCGAAGATGAACCAACCGATGAACGCCAGCCACACGCCGCCGACGAGGCTGCCCGTGACGAACTCGGCCAGCCCCAACGCGATCAGGACGTACGCCAGCACCCGGCCGGCGCGCGCCGCGCCGATGCCGGCGCGCGCGATGTCGCCGTGGCGGCGCCACAGGTAGGCGCGCAGCACCCGGCCGCCGTCCAGCGGGGCGCCCGGCAACAGGTTGAACAGGCCCAGCACCAGGTTGATCATCGCCAGCCAGGACGAAACGCCCACCACGATCGGGGCGGCGTGCGCGGCCCGCAGCGCCGCGACGAGCCCGCCGAACATCGCCGCCAGCGCCAGGCTGGTGGCCGGGCCGGCGATGGCGATCCGGAAGGCCGCCTTGGGGGTCTTGGCCTCGCCGCCGAGCGTGGTCACCCCGCCGAACAGCCACAGCGTCACGCTTCCCACCGACACCCCCGCGCGGCGGGCGACGACGGCGTGGGCGAGCTCGTGGGCCAGCAGCGACGCGAGCAGCACCAGGGCGCCGCACGCGCCGGCCACCCAGTAGCCGGCCGACGAATAGCCTTTGACGGCCGCGGGCAACGTGCTGGCCAGGCTCCAGGTGAACAGCCACAGGATGACCAGCACGCTCCAGTGGATTTTCACCGCAAAACCGCCGATCCGCCCCAGCGGGATCGCATCTCCCATGTCGAAACCTCCAGAACCCCTGTCGGATAACGCCTTCGGCCTGGGCACACATTCGCCCCATAGCGACGCTAGACCGGCGCCGTGGCCGCGACTAGGGTCGTTTGACCTCGCCGGGGCGGCCAATCGGCCCGCGCCGCTCAGAATTGGCAGGTGCGGCCGATCCGGCCGCCGCAGCGGGACACGGCGATGCCTGTGACCGCCCATCGGGATGACACCGGCCGCGGTGTCGAACAGCCACGGGGACGGCATCGGCCCGCCGGGCTGGCCGGTGCCCCCCGCCCTGGTGGATTTCCACACTGTGCGCGAGCGTCTGGGACAGAGATCGCAACGAATCACTCACGAGCAGAACGAAACACACCGAGATCGGGCCGAGCTCGGGCGTCCGCGTTCACCAGCGTGGGCGAGTTCGGCAGGAACTCCAGACCGCGCGGCGCCGCCGGGAAACCTTCCGCCTTCCCGCCGCGGTGCCGCGACGTCGTGGTCATCACCTGAGTATCCCCGCGTTCGACCGAAATTCGGTCTGTCAACACCCAATGAGGACTTCCGTCCCTACCGTGCCGCCCGGGATCGTGGTCGGATCTAAGGCGTTGGGTCAACGAACCACACCCGAGGAGTACACGATGACCAGCACCCTGCCGGTGGCGCAGAAGCCACATCCGCTGTTCCCGGAGATTGCCGACCTGTTGGCGGGGTTCCCGTCGTTCGCCGGGATCCGCCCGATGTTCGACACCCGGCTGATGCGGCTGGAAGACGAGATGAAGGATGGCCGCTACGAGGTGCGCGCCGAGATACCCGGCGTCGACCCGGCCAAGGACGTCGACATCACCGTCCGCGACGGGCAGCTCACCATCAAGGCCGAGCGCAGTGAGAAAAAGGAGTTCGACGGCCGTTCGGAGTTCTCCTACGGCTCGTTCGTCCGCACCGTGTCGCTGCCGGCCGGCGCCGACGAGGACGACATCAAGGCCACCTACGACAAGGGCATCCTGAGTGTCTCGGTGGCGGTTCGGGAGCCGACGCCCGCCAAGAAGCACGTCACGATCGCCACCAAATAACCGGGTCCGGACGGCCCGGGCAGCGGTGCCCGTGCCCGTCACTCCACAGCCGTGGCGCGTCAACTTTTTTCGGCAGCCTCATTTTCGGCAGCCTCAGTCGGCTTCGCCGGCAGTGCGAGGCCGGGCGCGGGCGCCCGCTCCACCCGGTGCTTGACGCCCAGCAACAAGCCGCGCGTGGTCAGCGCGATCAGCGGCCGGAAGGCCTCCATGGCGAAGACTTCGCCCGGGTGACGCAGCGAGATCCTGGCGCGGGTGAGGAGCCGGACGCGGTCCTGCCAGTGCGGCTGCAGGTGGAATGACCAGACCGCGTTCCACCGCCGCTCCGGCCGGGCGGCATGCAGCACAAGGTATTTCTCGGGCACGATCTCGGCGACGGTCAGCGTCACCCCGTCCGGCAGCCCCATCCAGCCCGCGGGAGCCAGGCGCACGATGTCCCCGACGGCACGCTGCTGCCACTCGGGATGGATGCGGTCGGCGTCCTGATGCTCAAGGCCCAGCATGTCTTTGAGCCCCGCGCAGCCGTACCAGCCGCCCCGGTCCTGACCCATCTGCAACAGCCAGGGCCAGACCGCGGCGGTGGGCGCGTCGATGTACAGCGCCTCGGTGGTCTGGATGGCCGGATCTCCCACCAGGGCGTCGCCCGGCAGCGACATCCGACACTCCGCCTTGGTTGCGCCCCAGTTGCGGTAGTACCGCCGCGCGGCGTAGAGCAAACCGGCCAGGGCCGCAGCCTGGGCGATCCGTTTCGTGGTGTCGGCCATGGGGTTGAGTCTGCGCGGCGGCCCCCGCGGTCCGACAGGGTCGATGGTCCTCGCGGCCAGGCCGTTTCGCCCCGCGGACGGCCTGGCGGCGCGTCCCCGCAGGTGACCTTGGGCCCTTCCGCCGACGGCCGCGCGGTGGCACAATTGCCCCCGTCTGACGTGACCGGGCAGGGGCGGTCGCGGCTGAACTAAGGAGCAGGCGACTATGGGTGGCCATCCACCGCTTTTGTTGACCGATGCCGACTTAGACGATCTCGCTTGCGAATTCCTGGACTCGCGATATGCCGGTCCCATCTACGCCGACTGGTCACCCGACCGGCGCCTCGATACGTTCCTGCGGCGGCGCGGCCTCCCCCGTGTCGCCGACGACGGCGATCTCGCCGGCCTCGTCCTGGATCACATCATGACCCACGTGGGCGTCGGGGCCCCCGCCCGCCGCGTCGTGAAACCGTCGGGGAGACCGGCCCCGCCGCTTGGGGTCTAACGGCACTATCGACCCTCGCCGCGCGCGGCGGATAGTGAAGCCGATCATCGTGGATCGGAGATGACCGGCAATGGAGCAGCTGACGACGCTGGAGGCCGGCTTCCTGGAGGCAGAGGACGCCGACCGGCACGTCAGCCTGGTGATCGGCACACCGGCCGTCATCGACGGACCCCTTCCCGAGCAGGCGGCGCTGACCGCGACGCTGTCCGAACGGATCCGCGGCGTGTCCCGCTTCCGGCAGCGCGTGCGCAAGCACCCGTTCGAGATTGCGGCACCGGAATGGGTGGAGGACACCGCGTTCGACATCACCCACCACCTGCGCTGGGCGGCGCTGCCGCAGCCGGGCGACGACGCGGTGTTGTTCCGGACCATCGCCGATCTGATGGAGCGCAGGCTGGATCGCGATCACCCGTTGTGGGAGTGCTGGGTCATCGAAGGCCTCCCGGACGGGCGGTGGGGCGCCCTGATGAAGATTCATCACTGGCGTCGCCGACGGGATCGCCGCGACGCGGATGCTGGCCGGTGTCTGCGATGCGGGCGCGGGTGCGACCTTCGCCACCGACATCCGCGCCGCCACCGAGCCTCCGCCGTCGACAGCCCTCTCGGCGGGGCTCGGCCGCAATCCGCTGACCTGGGCCGGCGGCCTGTGGCGCGCGTCGATGGCCACGACCGGCGTCGCCACCCAGACCGCCCTGGGCGCGGCGCAATTCGTCACCGGCGTGCTCACCCCGGCGGCGGGGTCCCGGCTGCACGGCTCGCTGGCGGGCATGCGCCGGTACAGCGCGGCACGCGTGTCACTCAAGGACGTCGAAACGGTGTGCCACACGTTCGGGGTGACCCTCAACGACGTGGCGCTCGCGGCGATCACCGACAGCTTTCGCGCCACGCTGTTGCGCCGCGGCGAGACACCGAGGCGCAACTCGCTGCGCACCCTGGTCCCGGTCTCGGTGCGCCCGCCGGATGCGATGAACCGCGCCGGCACCCGGGTGTCCGCGATGCTGGCCTCGCTGCCGGTCGAGCAGCCGGACCCGCTCAGGCGCTTGCAACTGGTGCACGCCCGGATGGGCCGGCTCAAAGCCGGCGGCGAGCGCCAGGCGGCGAACACCTTTGTGGCATTGACCGATTACGTGCCCTTCGTCGTCAGCGCGTGGATGGTTCGGTTGCTGACCCGGCTGCCGCAGCGCAGCATCGTCACGCTGGCGACCAATGTGCCGGGTCCGCGCCAGCGGCTGCAGGTCATGGGTCACCCGGTGGAGCAGCTGCTGCCGGTTCCGCGGATCGCGATGCAGCTGCGCACCGTCATCGGCATGCTCAGCTACGTCGACGAACTGGCGTTCGGCATCACCGCCGACTACGACGCCGTGACCTCTCCCACAAACCGGCGGGCAGCAGGCAGGGCCACCGCCCGGCCCGGGTCGCCAATTAGTCTGCGCCCCAAGGAGTCACCATGTCCGACCATCAACCACAGCACGAGGCGCCCGAGCGGGGTGGCCGCAACACCCTGCACCGGCTGCGCTTCTGGGTCGCGCCGGTCATCATCGCGCTGGCCTTGTTGTCCGGCTTCGCCATGCTCTATTTCGGCGGCATCCTCAACCCGGCGGCCAACCTGCGTCATTTCCCGATCGCGATCGTCAACGAGGACACCGGAGCGACGGGCAAGACCATCACCGACGGCCTGGTGGCCAACGTGGACAAGGACCGGTTCGACCTGCGGGTGCTGTCGGCCGGCGCGGCACGGCACCAGCTCGACACCGCGCGGATCTACGCGGCGGTGTCGTTGCCGCAGGACCTGACCCAGCGACTGCTCGCCCTGCCGCAGGCAACGCTGCAGCCCGGGGAACCGGTCAGGCCGGTCGTGACGATCCTGACCAATCCGCGGGCCAGCGCGATGGGAGCCGCCATCGCCGAAAAGGCCATGGGCAACGCGATGGCGGCCGTCAACGCCGAGGCCGGCGCCAAGCTCACGCCGCTGCTGCAACAGCTCAACGGAGCGGCCGCGCCGCCGGGGGGTGCCACGCTGGTGCTGGCCGCCCCGATGGACGTCCGGACCGTGGCCGACAATCCGCTGCCCGGCGGCACCGGTGCGGGCCTTTCCGCCTTCTACTTCTCGTTGATGCTGCTGATCGGCGGGGTCACCGCCGCGATCGTGGTGAGCATGACGACCGATGCGCTGCTGGGGTATGTGCCCGCGGAGTTCGGGCCCTATTATCGGCCGGCGAACCGGCTGCCCGGCAAGGTCCGGGTTTCGCGGTTGCAGACGCTGCTCGTCGAGTGGGCCCTGGTGGTCGTGCTGGGTTTGTCGACGTCCGCGGTCTATCTGTGGGTAGCGTCCGCGCTGGGCATGCCGGTGCCCCACCCGGTGTCGCTGTGGCTGTTCGGCGCCTTCGTCGTCGCCACGGTGGGCATCACCTCGTCGTCGCTCATCGCGGCCCTGGGCTCGTTGGGCACGCTGATCAGCCTGTTCGTGTTCCTCTTCTTCGGCCTGCCATCGACGGGTGCGACCATCCCGCTGGAGGCAACGCCGCGCTTCTTCGGATGGCTGGCCGGATTCGAGCCCATGCGCCAGGCGTTCGTGGGGTCCAGAGCCCTGCTGTACTTCGACGGCCGTGCCGGTGCCGGGCTGTCCCGCTCGCTGACGGTGGGCGTGATCGGGCTGGCCATCGGCGTGCTGATCGGGGTCCTGGTCACCTGGCTCTACGACCGCCGAGGCTTCCACCGCATCGAGGCTCCCGCACACCAGGAGGCGGCGGGTGCCTCCGAAACCCTGTCCAGCACGAGTTGCTAGCCGCGCGGGCGGTTGCCCGTCGCGTGTGCAACCAGGGCGCGGGGTGTGAACCTTGGGCGGCGACACGCGCGACCGCCGTGGGTTCACGGTGAAAACCCCGACCGCCCGGGCAAAACCCGCCCGCCCGCACCCGCTCAGGCTCCCACGCCCAGCGCCGACTCGAGTTCGCTCAGCGACCGTTCGGTCATCGGGATCAGCGCCTCGATGTCGGGGACCACGTCGCGGCCCGCCGCGTAGCCGAACCCGATCCGGCCGGCGTACGAGCACGTCGTCACGTTGAGCGCCAGCCCGTCGAAGACCGTCGACACCGGATACATCTCCTCGACATGCGCACCATTCCAATACATGTCGCACTCCGGGCCGGGGACGTGCGAGATGGGCAGGTTGAATCCGGTGCGCAGTTTCTGGGTGAACGGCAGCAGCGGCAGGACCACCGTGGCGGCGATGCTGCCCGCCGCCGTCAGCAGCGACGCCGCCGCCCCGCGTCTGGCCACCCAGCGCTTGCCTTCGGTCATCGACCGGTTGATCAACGCCAGTCGCGCCAGCGGATCCTCGACGTCGGTGCCCAGCGGGCACGCCCAGAGGCCGAATCTGTTGCCGTGCGGGTCATCCGCGGCAGCACTCTCGTGATCGCGCACCGTGATCGGGCAGGCCGCCACCAGTGACAGCCCCGGCAGTTCGCCGCGGTCACACAACCAGAGGCGCACGGCCCCGGCCACCATGGCGGTCACCACGTCGTTGCCGCTCACCCCCGCCGCCCGCTGCACGGCCCGGACGCGGTCCCTGGACCAGTTGGCCGCGGAGACGGCGCGCTGCGGGCCGAGTCGCCCGTTGAATCGGGTGTAGGGCGCCCCGAGGGGCAACACGGTGGTGTGCTCGACCAGGCTGTCGAACACGGCCCGCAGTTCACCGCCGACCACGCCGCCGATCAGCCCGGCTCCCGACGCCGCCGTGCCGGCCAGCGACCGTATCGGTGCGGTCACCCGAGGCAGCAACCCGGGCGCCGGCCGCGGCGGCGAACCGGGACGGCGGTCCGCGAAGAAGTGTGGCATCGACCGGCGGTGCGGATCGGCGGTCAGCGCACCGGCAAGCATCTGGAAGCCGGCCACCCCGTCGACAACGGTGTGATGCACCTTGATGTAGAAAGCGAATCGGCCCCCGGGGAGGCCGTCGATCAGATACGACATCCACATCGGTCCGGACCGGTCGAGTCGCTCGCCGTCCAGTTCGCCGATCAGCCGCCATAACTCGTCGCGACCGCCGGAAACCGTGCGGCGCACCATGTGCCGGCTGATGTCAACGGCATCGTCGGCACGCCACACCCACAGCCCACCGGTGTCCACGCCGCGGTGTGGGTACCTGCGCAGTCTCGGGTCGAGCGAGCCGTTGCCGGCGAGCGCCTCGCGATAGAGCCCGTCGACGTAGCCCGGTCCGGCTTCGGCCGGCGGCGCCAGGATCAGCACGACACCTTCGTGCATCGGGTTGGACACCACCTCGGCGGTCATCATCGCCGCGGCCAGCGGGTCCAGCGGCATCATCGTCGGACCCGGCGATCAGGCGGGGCGTCGGCGCTGGGCCGACGGACCGTCGAGCAGCCCGGACTGACGCAGCGCGTCCCAGACGAAGCGCTGCACCGGACGCGACCGGAAGAATCCGGTGTGACCGCCCGGATACCAAACTATTTCGGGCTTGCCCCAGTGTTCCCACAGCCGCACCACCTGCTCGCGGGGATGCACGACCCGGTCGGCGATTCCCGCGTAGATGAACCGGCCCGGCTTGGGCACCAACGGAGTAAGCGAAAGGGGCGAGGTCATCCGGCCGATCGGGGCGGCCATCTCCATGGTGTGGCAGCGCGGGTCATCCTTGCTCAAGCCGGAGTGGCGCCCCAGCACCTCGACCAGGTTGGCCACCGGGACGCCGAGAATCGCGCAGGTCAGTCCCTTTTCGAGGCTGGCGACCAGCGACGCGATATAGCCGCCGAGCGACAGGCTGTTCAGCCCGATCAACGAGTCGGGCTCCTGCATCCGGATCCAGGACAACAAGCGCCGGATGTCCCACACCGCCTGGGCCGTCGCATGCACGTCGTCGAGCACGTCCTCCCCCGGGAAGATCGCGCCCTTCGGCAGGCCGCGCGCCCGGGGACCGTGCATCGGCAGGACGGGCATCACGACGTTCAGACCCAGCTCGTCATGCAGCTTCCACGATCGGAACAGGGCGAGATCAATTGGCGCGCGGCCCATTTCGGTGCCGTGCACACACACCAGCCAGGGCCGCGGTTCGCGGTGACGCAGCAGCAGCGCGTACTCGCGCCCGTTCGCCGTGTACCCGGACCAGCGCTGCGCACCCGGCTCGCCCGCACGCGGGGCGTACCCGCTGTCGAAGAAGAGGCGGTAGAAGGAGCGCCTGCGGTCCTTGACCTTGCGCACGGTGACGTCGGGAAGCGGCGGCGGTTTGGCGAAAAATCCCTTCGGCTTCTCCAACCATCCCTTGGCGCCGTAGAACTCGAGCCCCGCCGCCACCTCGTCGGTGATGCGCTCGAAAGCCCGCGGCGTGCTGACCGGGCGGCGGGCCCTCAGGCCCATCAGCACGATCTCGTCGCGCAAAGCCTGCGCGGTCAGGGCCAGGGTCGGGCGCGCGATCGGCAGTTCGTCGGAGCCCGGGCCGAAGAAGTCACGCAACGACCGCCCGAAGTACATGCCCGTGTGCGTGAGCGGTGCGACGGCGCCGGATAGAACCATGGCCGCAAAGCTAACAACCTGGGCCGACGGCCGGTTAGGGCCTTATGTCCCGCCGGCGGCCGCGAAAGTCCTTGGCTTTCACGAGCAGGAATGACTTTTGTCACTCGCGCAGGCGGCGCCGCAGCCGTACCGTCGGAGCCGTCGGCAGCAAATCCGACGTCGGTTGCGGCAATGCCGCCGGCAGCCACCAGTGTTGAGGTATTGAGGAGTTCGACATGACACAGACCCCGGAGAAATCCGCGCCCCGCTGGGCCGAGGTTTCTGACGACGTGCTCGAATCGCTCGAATCGAGCCGCAAGCAGGCGATCGAGGCGGTCCGCACGTTCGTCGACCAGATCAGCCCGGTGCTCCCCGAGCAGTCGCGACGCAAGACCGTGATCGAGGCCGCCCTGAACCTGGCCGAAGAGTTGGGCGCCGCGCGGATCGAGTTCTTCCGCAGCGTGGTGCACAGCGCCGGCGAGGCGATGAACACGTAGCGGTCTCCGCGTCGCCGGGCCGGTGGCCCGTCCGCATCGCCCGGCCACCGGCCTTCCCGCGCCTACCTCGGCACTTTGCCCCGCGGGGCCTACCGGTCCGCCGACGGCGATGTCAATGGCGCCAACCAACGCCGTCCACGACGAAATCGACAAAGCCCGTTGCGAGACGACAAGAAGAAACCCTGCGGCCCGAAAAGCCAAAGTCCCGGGCTGGCGCTTTCGCGGCTCCCCGACACAATTCTGGGACCGGCGATGGTCAAAGTTTCCCTCGGCTCACTTTGCGCAATTATCTCGTTGCGCTCACAGCATCCGCGCGCGGCGACCGGCTCGATTCCGGCGCCGTCCGCCGCTGTGCGACCTGCGCGGCGGCGCAGGCGGGCCCTGTGGCCCGCAACCCTCGACGAGGGGCCCATCGCCCTCGCTCGGCCCTTGCGCACGGCATGGGCCGAGCCAACCGGTGGTCATCGCCCTACGTCGGGCCGTGGTCGCGGGCCCGCGCTTCCTTGCGACGCGCCGGAGCGGCCCTCGGCAATCGCGGGTTACGCACCATTCTGGACCAAGTCGACCCAATCAACCGAACCGGCGGTATGGCGACGAATCGGACTCAAACAAGACTCATACACGGAGAGTAGGGCGTTTCACACGGGATACGCTTATAATTTGATCCACCGGTAGAGTCAAGTGCGGTAACGCCCAACAGATTTTACGTGGCGTGCTTGACCTCTTCAGGGGAATATCCTGTTCGATGCAGGGAAGGGGCAAGCCGATGGGATTCTTGGCAGCTCCACCGAGAATCAATTCGCCGAATCTGAAAACAACTCTCAGCGAATTCGAGATAGCCGTCGGGGAGGCGGCGCAGAACGCGGTTTGGAATACGCAACATCAACTCACTCACCACTTGGCGGAGGACGACCCGCTCCGTGCGCAGTACCTGCGCGAATACCAGCAGTCGATCGGTCGCCAGGTGCTCGCGACGATAATCGCGCTGCGCGCGTCAGCCTGCCGTAGCAAGCACACGCAGGGCCTCCGGGCCTCCATGGTGGACCCCGGCGCGGCGATGGGCATGTAACGGCCCGGGTTTTCCCTGCCCGCAACGTCATTCGACGCCCGGCTCGCCCGATGCCCGCAGCACGGCGGCGCGTCGGAGTCCTGGCCACTCAGTCGACCGCGTGGATCACCTGACGGGCCACGTGCCGGATCCGCCCACACATCTCGGGGTCGAGGGGCACGTCGGCATCGGCGGGGATCTCCCCCGTCGTCGTGACCACCCCGGGTTCCTCGTGCCGCCAGCGGGCGTTCACCTTGTCGCCCAGCGCGCGGGCGGGCGGGTTGTCCGACAACACGCGGGCGTGAAACCGCTCGACACCGTCGATGCGCGCGGCGAGCGCCAGCGCGCCAAGCAGCAGCGTCCCGATCCCGCGGCCCTGGTAGGCATCGGCCACGGTGAGCGCGACCTCCGCCGAGCCGTGGTCGTCCGCGTCGCGGATGAAGCGCGCGTCGGCGATGGCCGGCCCCTGCGCGCTGTCGGTGACGACCCAGACGAAATGGTCGACGTAGTCGACCTCGAACAGGTAGGCCAGCCGGGCGTCGGTCGGAGCGCCACCCTGGTAGCGGCGGTAGAGCGTCTGCCGCGAGAAGGACCCGTCGCTCTTGAACCGCTCGGCGTCGCCGGGCAGGACCGGACGCAGCAGCAGCGCGGCACCGTCGTTGGTCGACACCGGAATCGGGGCGATGTAGACGGCCAGCCGCTGCCGTGCGGTGCGGACCATCCGCTCGGCGACGACCGGCATGGCCAGCATGCGGTCGAAGGCGCCGTCGTGGCCGGTGTACCCGCAGACATCGTCCAGCGCCGTCACCGTCGCCGTTCTGGGTTGGCTTCGCAGCAGGGCGATTTCGCCGACGATCGTTCCCGGAGCGAGCTCGGTCTCGGCGACCTGGCCTCGCGGGCCGAGGTGGCTGATCGCGACGCGGCCCGAGGTGATGATCGCAAAAGACGTCGCCCGCTCGCCCTGCCGCATCAAGACCTCGCCGGGGCCCGCGCGCAGCGGCACCAGGTCGGCGGCCAGCGCAGCGAGGTCTGCCGCCGGAATGTCGGCGAAGACGTCCAGCGTGGCCAACTCCTCGGCGCACACGGCGCTCGCGGCGGCCCGCTCGGTGGCCACCGCCGGCCGTGATCGGCTCTCACCGCGCGTCATTTCACCGACTCGGGTACCTCGTCACGCGCAGTACGCTACGCGAGCGGCGGACCCGGCGCCGGGGCAATTGGCTGGTAGGCGCGGTGACAAAAGACCCTGCCGGGCCGGCGCCGCCGCGGGTGCGCGGCGGTTCGTGCCGCCGAGAGATCGGGTGACTTTCGTCTCTATCCGCGGGGCCCGGGTCGCCGCAGGATCGGGTTACGGATAACCCACCCCGCGGTATTCGGCACGGCGTCAATGGATTAGCGACATGAAAACACCACTTGCCTCACTGGAGAGGCCGGACTTCACCAAGCTCGACAATCGCGCGCCCTCGGTGGCGCGGATGTTCCTCGACCGCGTCGCCGTCACCCCGCACGCGGAAGCCTTCCGGTATCCGCAGGACCACGCCTGGGACAGCGTGACGTGGCAGCAGGTCGGCGAACGCGTCACCAACATCGCCGGTGGGCTGATCGCGCTGGGGATCGCGCCGGAGGACCGGGTGGCGCTCGCGTCGTCGACGCGCTACGAGTGGGTGCTCGTCGATTTCGCCGTGATGTGCGCGGGCGCCGCGACCACCACGGTGTATCCGACGACGAACGCCGCCGATGTCGCGTACATCGTCGCCAATTCGGGGAGCCGCGTCGTCGTCGCCGAGGACCAGGCCCAGCTCGACAAGCTGCTCGAGCGCCGCGCCGAACTGCCCGACGTGAACAAGGTGGTTCTCATCGACGGCAACGGCGACGGCGACTGGGTGATCGGGCTGCCCGAATTGGAGCAGATGGGTAAGCAATTGCTCGCCGACGCGCCCGACGCCGTCGCCGAACGGGTCGCGGGCATCGGTCCGGACCAACTCGCCAGCCTGATCTACACGTCCGGCACCACCGGGCGGCCGAAAGGCGTGCGGCTGACCCACGGGGCGTGGACCTATACCGCCGCGGCCATCGACGCGCTGGGCATCCTCGGGCCCGACGACCTGAACTTCCTGTGGCTGCCACTGGCGCACGCGTTCGGCAAGGTGATGCTGGCGTTGCCACTGCAGATCGGCTTCCCCACGGCGATCGATGGCCGAGTCGACAGGATCGTCGACAACCTCGCGGCCCTGCGGCCGACCGTCATGGGTGCCGCGCCGCGCATCTTCGAAAAGGCCCACGCCCGCGTCGAGGGGATGGTCGCCGAGCAGGGACTGCTCACGAAAAAGATGTTCGACTGGGCGATCCGGGTCGGCTCGAGCGTCTCCGAGGCCCGGCAGGCCGGCAGGAGACCGTCGCTGGCGTCTTCGCTGGCCTACAAGGTCGCCGACCGCCTGGTACTCAATACGATCCGGCAGCGCTTCGGCGGCCGGTTGCGGTTCTTCGTCTCGGCGGCCGCCGCCCTGGACCGCGACGTCGCGCGCTGGTTCGACGCCGTCGGCATCGTCGTCCTCGAGGGCTACGGCCTGACCGAGACCGCGGCCGCCTCGTTCATCAACCGTCCCGATGCCTACCGGTTCGGCACGGTCGGCTGGCCATTCCCGGCCACCGAGGTCAGGATCGCCGACGACGGCGAGATCCTGCTCAGGGGGCCGGGTCTGATGACCGCTTACCACGACCTGCCGGACGCCACCGCCGAAGCGCTCGACGCCGACGGCTGGTTCCACACCGGTGACGTCGGGGAGATCGACACCGACGGGTTCCTGCGGATCACCGACCGCAAGAAGGACATGTTCAAGACCTCGCAGGGCAAATACGTTGCGCCGTCGGCGATCGACGCGAAGTTCAAGGGCATGTGCCCGTATGTCAGCGAGCTGCTCGTGTACGGGGAGGGCAAACCGTACTGCGTGGCGCTGGTCAGCCTCGACGGTGAAGCGATCGCGGACTGGGCCGCCAAGAACAATATGGCGGACAAGCCCTTTCCCGAGATCGCGCGCGACGAGAGGACGCGGGAGCTCATCGCGGGATACATCGACGCGCTCAACCTGGAGTTGAACCGTTGGGAGCAGATCAAGAAGTTCGCCATCGCCGACCGCGAGCTCTCGGTCGAGTCCGGTGATCTGACGCCGAGCCTGAAGCTGCGCCGCAAGGCCGTGATCGAGAAGTACGCGGATCGGCTGTCGGCGCTCTACGAGCAATGAGCACCGGGGCCCTGTTCACCGACCTCTACGAGGTCACGATGGCGCAGGCCTATGCGGCCCAGCGCATGTCGGGGACGGCGGTGTTCGAGACCATCGTCCGCAAGCTTCCCGAGACCCGGTCCTACGTCATGGCCGCCGGATTGGCCGACGTGCTCGAGCATTTGGAGACGCTGCACTTCACCCGGGCCGACATCGACTACCTGCGCGGACTGGGCTTGTTCACCGACGAGTTCCTGCGGGCGCTCGCCACCGTGCGGTTCACCGGCGACGTGTGGGCGGTGCCGGAGGGCACGGTGGTCTTTCCCCACGAGCCGATCGTGCAGGTGATCGCGCCGATCCTGGAGGCCCAGCTCGCCGAGACGTTCGTGGTGAACCAGATTCACCTGCAGAGCGTGCTGGCCAGCAAGGCCGCCCGCGTGGTCGACGCGGCGCGCGGCCGCACGGTGGTGGACTTCGGGGCGCGGCGCGCACACGGCACCGACGCGGCGCTCAAAGTCGCGCGGGCCGGCTACCTCGCCGGCCTGGCGGGCACCTCGAACCTGCTCGCTGCCCGCGAGTACGGGATTCCGGTGTTCGGCACGATGGCGCACAGCTTCGTGCAGGCTTTCGACAGCGAACTCGACGCGTTCGACGCGTTCGCCCGGATCTACCCCGGCACCACGTTGCTCGTCGACACCTTGGACACGCTGCGCGGTGTCGATCGCGTCATCGAGCTGGCCCGCCGTGGCGCGGGTGTCGACGTGGCGGCGGTCCGCCTCGACTCCGGGGACCTGGGCGCCCTGGCGAAGGCCGCCCGCGCGAAGCTCGACGCCGCGGGACTGAACCACATCGAGATCTTCGCCTCGTCGGGTCTCGACGAGTACCGCATCGCCGCGCTCGTGGCCGACGGATCCCCGATCGACGCGTTCGCGGTCGGGACCAAAGTCGTTGTCTCCCAGGATGCTCCCGCCCTCGACATGGCTTACAAACTGGTGGAGTACGACGGCACCGGGCGGACCAAGCTCTCCAGCGGCAAGGTGATCTACCCGGGCCGCAAACAGGTGCTGCGGCGGATGGAGGACGGCGCGTTCGCCGGCGACACCATCGCCAGGCCCGGCGAGGACTTCGCCGGCGAGCCGCTGCTGGTGCCCGTCATGAAGAGCGGCCGGCGCCTGCCGCGGCACGATTCGGGCCTGGTGGAGTCGCGTGAGCGGGCGCGCCGGCAGATCGACCGGCTGCCGCCCGCGCTGCGCTGCCTGGACGCCGGCGACCGGGCCTATCCCGTGCACGTCAGCCCGAGCATCACCCGCGAGCTCGACGCGCTGCGGCGCGTCCGGCAGGCGCGGTGACCTTAGGCCCGAAGCTGGGGGCTAACGACCCTCGTGCGCGGGCGCCCGGAGTTCCTAGCGTGAGGCGATGCGATCAGAACGCCTCAAATGGCTGGTGAAGGCCGAAGGCCCCTTCGTGTCGCTGTATTTCGACGACTCCCACAACACCCTGGACGCCGTCGAGGCGCAGGAGGCGCAGTGGCGCGACATCCGCGCCCGGCTCGAGGACATGGGTGCGGGAGCGGAGCTCCTCGGCATCCTCGACGGCGCCGTGCTGAACCACCGGCCTGCCGTCGGGCGGCGCGGCCGCGCGGTGATCGCGACCGCCGAGCAGGTGCTGGTCAACGAGCAACTGGCCGCCCCACCACCGGCCACGGTGGTGCGCCTGTCGGACTACCCCTACGTCATGCCGTTGATCGACCTCGAAATGCGGCGCCCGACCTACGTGTTCGCCACGGTCGACCACGCCGGCGCGGACGTGAGCCTGTATCAGGGCAGCGCGGTCAGCTCCAAGAGCATCGACGGTGTCGGTTACCCGGTGCACAAGCCGGTCACCGCCGGCTGGAACGGTTACGGCGACCTTCAGCACACGACCGAGGAGGCCGTGCGCATGAACTGCCGGGCCGTCGCCGACCATCTGACGCGGCTGATGGACGAATCGAGCCCCGAGGTGGTGTTCCTGTGCGGTGACGCCCGGTCGCTGGCCGGGCTGGTCCCCGCGTTACCCGGGCGGGTGGCCGACCGGGTGACACAGCTGCATGCGGGCACCCGCAAGAGCGCTATCGGGGGGGACGAGATCCGCGAGATGACGGCCGCGGAGTTCGCCCGGCGCCGCGGCGCCGAGATGGCCGCCATGGCCGAGCGTTTCGAAGCCGAGATCGGGCGCGCCTCGGGGCTGGCGGCCGAAGGGCTGGCCGCCGTGTGCGCGGCGCTGCGCGACGGCGACGTCGAAACCCTGATCGTCGGCGACCTGGGCGACGCCACCGTGGTCACCGCCCGGGCGCTGACCACGATCGCCCCCGATGCCGACGCGCTCTCCGAACTCGGCGAGCCGGTGCAACGGGTGGCGCGGGCCGACGAGGCGTTGCCGTTCGCCGCGATCGCGGTGGGCGCCGCGGTGGTGCGGGCCGATCACCTGATCGCCCCCGTGGACGGGGTGGGCGCGGTGCTGCGCTACGCCGCCGAGAGAGCCGATCGCCGCGGCGCGTAGAGCTCAGCGCCCAACATCCCAGGGACCCCAAACTTCGAGGGACCCCAAACTTCCAGGGACCCTAAACTTGCAGGGACCCTAAACTTGCAGGGAGAGAGTCGCTTTCGCAGCCGGATTCGGGAGCCGCAAGGCCGTTGAGACTGTCGAGAGCGGCGGTCCCGGACAGGGGGGGTTTCCGGGACCGCCGCGGCATGCGGGAATTTCAGGCTATCGGCGGCTCTCGGCGCACGCTCAGTTCGCCGGTGTGATGAGTCCGTAATGGCCGTCGTAGCGGTGGTACAGCACGCAGCCGCGCCCTCGTGCGGTGTCGACGAAGAACAGGAACGGCAGGCCGAGGAGCCCGATCCGTTCGATCGCCTGCTCGACGGTCAGCCGCGGCGCCGGTGCGGGACTGACGGTCAGCGGCAGCTGAAACGGTGCCAGGTCGTCGGCGGACTGCGGATCGACCTGCGCCAAGCGGTATTCGGCGGGGCCGCCGCGATAGAGCACGCTGTCCTGCCCGGTGCCCTTTTCGGTGAACAAGTGGAAGTCGTAGTCGAGCAGTTCCATCTCGAACGCGGCCTCGTCGACGGTACAGGTGGGCACGCTGTACGACTTGTGCCGCATGATCCGGCGTTCGCTTTCGGGCCGGGGGAAGTAGTTCGGCCGGTGGGTGGGCTCGGACTGGTGCCGCCATTCGTGCGGCCCGCCGCGGGGCGTCGCGCCCCGTCGGGATTCCCAGTGCTCGGCGGTGCGCTCCAGCCGATGGCGGAGCCGCGCCTCGAGGCGGTCGACGGCTTCCCGCGCCGTGACACCTTCGACCTGGGCGCGGACCAGCCGGCCGTCGACGTCGAGGTTGGCCTGCGCGACCACCCGGCGCGCCACCGCCGGGTCGCCGTGCTCGCTCAGCCTGACGTGAGCGTGCAGCACCGGCTCGTGGGTGAGCCGGCCGAGCTCGCCGATCTTGGTCCGGGCGTAGTCGTCGGCGCCGGGCAGCTGGCCGTGCGTCGTGACCTCCACCTCGAAGGCGGCCGGTAACTCGGGGCGATGTCTCATGATTCGTTGCTACGCTTTCCGGATTCGTTGCTGTAGGGCCAAAGGTCAGTGATGCAGGCCCGTGACCGGCTGGTGGGTGCTGGCCGCGATGTCGGTCGACGTCAACGCGAACAGCTGATTCGCCAGGTCCGACAGAGCGCGGGCGATGGCGAGCTCGTCGCCGATCTTGGCCACCGGCTCGTCGCGGGGGTCGAGTCGCGCCAAGCCGATGCCGACGAGCCTCGTGCCCGCCCAGGACAGCCGTGCCCTGGCCCGGGTCCGCTCCTCGTGCTCGTCGATCAGCACGTCGATGTGGCAGGTCGTGCCGCCCTCGTCGTTGGCCGTCATCTACGGTCTCCTCGCGTTCGTGGCTGGTTCCGATTCGACCACCGGCACAAGGCCCCTAGTAGGGGCGGAAGTCCCGAGTCGCGGGGGTCGTGCATCGGTCTTCTGGGGTCCCAATCCACCAAGTGATGCATCTCCGCCACGCGGCCCGCCTTTCACGGAGGTTCCGGCAGGGCTACCTCGCGCCAGCGACTCAGGAGATACTGCGCGGTAACACAATCCAGCGTTCACTGCCGAAGGCCGCGCTTTACCTGCTCACGAAGCGTGCAAACCGCATTCGACCTTCGCGTGTCCCGGCCAGCGCCCACTGCGCGGATCGGCGCCCGGAGCCGGTTTTGCGGTGCACGGGGCGCAGCCGATGGAGGGGTATCCCTCGTCGACGAGCGGGTTCACCAGCACATTGTGCTCGGCGATGGAGTCGGCCATGTCCCGTTCGGACCACGCGGCCAGCGGGTTGACCTTCACGAGCCTGAACTTCTCGTCGAACCCGATCAGCGGCGCGCCGGCGCGTGTCGGCGCGTCGACGCGACGCAGCCCGGTCACCCACGCCGAGCACCCGTGCAGCGCGTCGGTCAGCGGGATGACCTTGCGCAGCCGGCAACATTCGTCGGGGTCGCGGGCAAACAGATCCTTGCCCGGGAGCGCGTCCTGCTCGGCCACGGTGTGCTCCGGTGTCACGTTGAGCAACCGGATGTCGTACATGGTTTCAACCGCGTCGCGGGTGCCGATGGTCTCGGGGAAGTGATATCCGGTGTCCAGGAATAACACCTGCACACCCGGGCGCACCTTGGCGGCAAGGTCGATCAGCACTGCGTCCTGCATGTTGGACGCCACCACATAACCGTCAGGGCCGAAGGTTTCGTCGGTCCAGCGCAACAGCTCGGTCGCCCCGGCGTCCTGCAACTCCGACGCGCCGCGTGCGGCTGACTCACGCAGTGCGGTCTCGGCAGCACGGCGCGCCCGCTCCGTGTTGCCCGTATCGGCCTGCGGCCGCCGTGAACCGTTCCTTGCCCTGCCTCCATCCGGCACCTGCCGAAGTTTCCCAGGGGTAGCGGATCACGCGACCGGGGTCCCGCGGTAGGGACCGAAGCCCCCGGTTGGCCGCCCCGACCTCGGGCACCTCGCGAGCCCACGGGCATTGCGGTCTCGTCGTCGCCTCCGAGGCCGACGACCCGGACCCCGACCGGCACGCGGGCTGGAACGTCGTTCCCTGGGTCAACGCGGCCGACACCGTCGTCGCGATCGAACCGCAGATCGTGCCCGGCCTCCGCATCACCCCCGACTGCGCCTGAGCGCGCGGGCCGGCGCGCACCGCTACAGGGCGCGGACCAGCGCCGCCCGCCCCTTGGTCCGCAACCGGTGCAGCGCCGAACCGCGGTAGCGCTCCATCATGGCGGCCATCTTGTCACCGAGTTCCTCGAGGTCGGCGTCGGTGAGCTCGACCTCGGGGGGAGCCGGGATCAGGTCGCGTTCCTCCTCGTCGGCGTGCGCCTCCAGCACGGTCTTGAACGAGTTCCACTCCTGCTCGTACCCGGGCGCGCTGCGCGGGGTCTTCAGCAACACGGACAACTGGTCGACCACCTGGCGATGTTCGGCGTGGGCGATCGCGATCAACCTGCCGGCCTGCTTGAGGGCCGGGTAGTACAGGTCGTCCTCGATGCGGAAATGGATGTCGAGCTCGATCAGCATGTCGTCGAAAAGATCTTGCCGCTCTTGCGAATTCACCGGCATCCGGCTGATCTTGCCGCCCAGCCCCTTCAGGACGGTGTGGTGGTCCTTCAACACGTCGTAGGCGTTCACTTGGCTCCTCCCTTTCGGATCCCCGTCGCCCCGCCGACAGCGGACGCCGCCTCGCCGCGGACCTCGACCGTTCCGTCGACCAGTCGGGCCTCGTAGCACGGCAACGGGGCCGCCGACGGGCCCCGCAGCACCTCACCGGAGTCGGCCGAGAACCATGAGCCGTGCCATGGGCACACGAGCCGGCCCCGGTCGACCCAGCCGTCGGCCATCGGAGCCGCCAGGTGCGGGCAGAGAGCGCCGAATGCCGCGACCTCATCGGGCCCGGTCCGGCACACCACCAGCCCCACCCCGTCGACCTCTACCCGCACCGGTTTCCCGTTCAGCGAGTCGGCGGACAGCACCGGTGTCCACTCCGTGGTGCGCAGGCGCTCACCGGCGCGGTCTATCCCGATCCCGGACTCGAACACCAGGGCCCCGCCGAGATAGCTGCCGGCGACGGTGATGCCGTAACCCAGTGCCGTCAGGGCGATTCCGCGGTAGTGACGGCCCCGGCGGCGATCCCACCAGGACTGCGCGTACAGGGCGGTCGCGGCCAGGTTCACCAGGCCGTGCACCAACCCCACCCGGCGGTCCGCCTCGTGGGTGTGCTGCCAATCGGTGACGCCGGTGACGGCCGACCCGACGCTCGCCAGGATGCCCACCCCCAGCGCGCGGCCCGCGAACCGCGAGGCGTTGCGGACTTCGGTGAGCCGCTGGCCCGGCAGCAGACTGAGCGCATCCAGCGCGACGGTCGTACCGAGCGACCCGCTGGTCAGCGACGCCAACGGCGGGTGCACCGGGTGCCCCAGCCACACGCCGTGCAGCGCGTTGGTGACCCCGTTGCGCGCACCGCCCAACCCGTTGTAGGCGAAGCTCAGCAGGTGCTCCAGCCGGTAGCTCGGCCGGTCCAGCCACTCCTGGCGCCCGATCGAGGCCAGCACCCGCGCCCCGAGTCCCTGCAACCGGCCACTTCGTGTCCGACCAGTCATGCCACCAGCCCTTCCCCTGCCGAGACAGACGACGCCATGCAGGCAGAAACCGACGATTACCCCTTGGTTACCTTCTGCTCACAACCGTGACAGCCCTGACGTGACCACAGTAACGCCGTCCGCTCGCCTCCATCGTCGGCAACCACCTGTGAATTAGCCCAAATCATTCTTGTAAAAACCTGGCCGCGCCGGATCACGGCGATCGACCCGGGGGGTCGGCGGCACGCTCGTCGGTTTGGGCGAAGGCGAACCGCCGATCACCGAAGACGATGCAGTCCCGGTCGGGGGGGGGGGGGGGGGGGGGGGGGGGGGGGGGGCGGGGGGCGGGGGGGGGGCGGGGGGGGGGGCGCGGGGGGGGGGGGCGGGGCGCCCCCCCCCCCCCCCCCCCCCCCCCCGCCCCCCCCCGGGGGGGGGGGGGCCCCCCCCCCCCCCCCCCAACCCCCGGGGCGAGAGTGAATCCCTCGTCGTGCACACACACTCCTGCGCGTCGGGCGAGGGCCGGGTCACAACGCATTTCCGCGCGAATTGCTATTAGTCTCGGCTTCGTGTGCGGGGCTGATCGGGCCGGGTACTGCCGCTACGTCGCGATCGGCGACAGCCAGACCGAGGGCTTGTGGGACGGCGACGACGCCGTCGGCCTGCTGGGCTTCGCCGACCGGCTCGCCGCCATGATCGATGCGCTGCACCCCGGCCTGCACTACGCCAACCTGGCGATCCGCGGCAAGCGGATCACCGACGTGCTCACCGAGCAGCTTCCGCAGGCCCTGGCGATGCGGCCCGACCTGATCACGGTGTGCGCCGGGATGAACGACGTCATCCAGCCGGGCCGCTCGTTCGGCCGCGCTCTTGCCGACCTCGACCACCTGCATGCCGCGCTCGCCGAATCGGGCGCGACGGTGGTGACGACGACCTTCCCGAACGTCGCGCAGTTCCTGCCGCTCGGGCGCCTGGTGTCGACGCGGCTCGCCCGCATCAACGAGGCGATCAGCGCCGCCGCCGGGCACTACGGCTTCCGGCTGGTCGACCTGTACAACGCGGTCTCGATGCGCGAAGTGGACACCTGGGCGGTCGACCGGGTGCACGCCTCGACCAAGGGCCATGTGCTGTTCGCCGCCGCGGCCGCCGAGGCGCTGAATCTGCCTGGCAGTAACCATGATTGGGCCGGTGCGAGCGCCGATCCGGGGCGGTTGTCGTTTTCGGCCGGAACCCTGGGGCACCTGCGCTGGGCGCACGAGAGTTTCGTCCCGTGGATCTGGCGCCGGCTGCGCGGCCGGTCCTCGTCCGACGGCCGGGTGCCCAAACGTCCCCGGCTGGAGCGACTCAGCGCGCCACGCGGGCCGCACAACGGCTCCGGCGCCCGGGAAGGAGGTTTTGCACCGCGGCCCGGGCAGGAGTCAGGCATTCTTGACCCATGAACGTGGAGGCCTTGCTGCACTCGATCCCGCCGCTGGCGGTGTACCTGGTGGTCGGGGCCGTCGTCGGGCTCGAAAGCCTCGGCATCCCGCTTCCCGGGGAGATCATCCTGGTCAGCGCGGCGCTGATGTCGTCGTACGACGACCTGGCCGTCAACCCGTTCTTCGTCGGCGCCGCCGCCGTGATCGGTGCGGTGGCCGGCGACTCCGTCGGCTACGCGATCGGGCGCCGGTTCGGCCTGCCGCTGTTCGACCGGCTGGGCCGGCGGTTCCCGAGGCATTTCGGTCCCGGGCACGTCGCGCTGGCCGAGCGGCTGTTCAGCCGCTGGGGCGTTCGGGCGGTGTTCTTCGGTCGCTTCATCGCGTTGCTGCGGATCTTCGCCGGGCCGCTGGCCGGAGCGCTGAACATGCAGTACCCGCGCTTCCTGGTGGCCAACGTGTCGGGCGCCATCTGCTGGGCGGGGGGCACCACCGCGCTGGTCTACTTCGCCGGCATGGCCGCCGAACGCTGGATGGAGCGGTTCTCCTGGATCGCGCTCGTCGTCGCCGTCGTGTGCGGTGTGACGGCCGCGATCCTGCTGCGCGAGCGCACCTCCCGGGCGATCGCCGAACTCGAGGCCGAGCACGGTCGCAGAACCGGCACCACCGCCGCCGACCCCGTGTGAAGCCGGCCCCGTCGGGTCAGCCGACCGCCTCGCCGCGGCCGGGGTACGCCGCGGGCCGATGCGTTTCGATGAGAGCGCCGGCCATGGTCTTGGCGCGCAGGGCGGCGTCCTGATCGCCCACCGCGGCGAGAACGATCGCGCCCTTCATGAGGATGTGCCAGGAGGAGGCGAACTCCTCGATGTCGGTCAGCCCCGCCGCGAGTGCGCGCCGGCGCACAATGTCGCGGACGTGGTTGATGTGGGCGATGCTGGCCCGGCCGGCGGGATGGTCCGGGCCGACCTCGAGCAGCACGTTGATGAACGAGCAGCCCTCGTAGCCGTCGCGCAGTTGGAACCATTCGTGCAACACGTCGAAGATCGCCAACAACTGCTGCTCGGGCGTGTCGGCGCGCCGGCGGGACTGCTCCTCGATCAGCCCGTGGGTCCAGAGTTCTTCGCGGCGCGCCAGCACGGCCAGCACGAGGTCGTTCTTGGTCGCGAAGTGCCGGTACAGCGTGGCCCGGGCCACCCCGGCGCGCTCGATCACCTCGTCGGTGCCGACCGCGCGAATCCCGCGGCGGCTGAACAATTCATAGGCCGCGCTCAAGATTCGCTCACGCGCCGGCACCGCGGGTGCCGCTGCCTCGGGGCCTGCCATAAGGACCCTTACGATACTCTTAGCGCGCTACGGGTAGACAGACCGCTCTGTCTCGTTATACAAAGGAGATTCGCACTTCGCGAAGTCTGTCTTCAGACAATAGGACGGGCCACCATCGCGGCGTTTCTGACGCCAGCCGATCAGGGAGTCCAGCACATGAGTGCAGTATTTGCCGATACCTTATCCACCCCCCCTATGACGCTGAGCACGCGGCTGGTCTGCGACCTGGGCGATCCACACAGCACGCTGCGGGCGACGACCGACCGCGTCGGCGGGGCGGTGCTCGTCAACGCCGGTGGTGAGGTCGACGCCTGCAACGAGCACACCTGGCGCCGACTGATCGGCGAAGCCGCCGGCGTCGTCACCGCGCCCGGGACGCTGGTCGTCGACGTCACCGGACTCGAGTTCATGGGCTGCTGCGCGTTCGCGGTGCTGGCCGACGAGGCGGAGCGGTGTCGCACCCGCGGGATCGAGCTGCGCCTGGTGAGCCGCGACCCACTCGTCGCCCGGATCGTCGAGGCATGCGGGCTGGGCGGCGTGCTGCCCCCCTACCCGACCGTCGACGCCGCGCTGGCCACGACCGCGCGCTGGTAGCCGCCCGCGCGCGCCGTTTCCCGACGGCCCGTCAACTCATAGCTGACTCACAGCGCCCAGCCGCGTCCGGACGCTAACGCCGGAGCCCTCACCGGTGACAAACTTAGAGAAGCTTTGTAGATGGCACGGACGGGTGGCGCCTCGCAGCCGGCGGGGCACGCCGCAGGCGGACTCGGGAGGCGTGGTGGACGTCGTACTAGGGATATCGATGGAATCCACCGCGGTGCGGATGGTGCTCCTCGAGGGCGAGAACGCCGACGGTGTGACCGTCGAGGAGGACACCGTCCGTATCGCCGCCGCGGACACCGCGACCCGCAACGCACCCGGACACGTGATCTCGGCGATCCTGGGCACCCAGCAGGGCGCCGCGGAGGGTGGTCACCGATTGGCGTCGACGGGGGTGGCCTGCACGAACCCGATCGAGGCTGCTGCGCTGCAGGAAGCGCTGGCCGACAACAGGATTCGCAACGTCACCCTGGTTTCGGCGTTCCTGGCCGCCGCCGCGCTGACCCAGACGGTCGGTCAGGCGATCGGGTACCGCCGTACCGCGATGCTGCTCGTCGATCCCAATTTCGCCACCATCGGCGTGATCGACTCCGAGGACGGTTCGATCACCGGGGTGCGTAGGGAACGGCGGGCCGTTTCCCTGGCCGACACCGCCGTCCAGCTGGCCGCGATGGTCGCCGTCGGTGACGCGTCCAACACGCCTCCCGAGGGGGTGTTCCTGGTCGGCCAGGGTGTCGACACGGCCCGGCTCAAGGCGGCGCTGGAGTCGGTGACGCCGTTTGCGGTGAGCGCGCCGGAGGAGCCGCAGGCGGCCCTGGCGCGCGGCGCGGCGCTGGCGTCGGCCAACGCGCCGCTGTTGGTGTTGTCCACCGGGGCCCTGGCCTACGCGCAGGATCCCGGCACCGGCGAGGTGCCGCCCTACGTCGTCCACGACTACCCCGGTGTGCCCGGTCCGCCGGACGGGCGCCCGGTCGCCTACAGCGACGTCCCGGAGGAGTCGGCGGACGCCGAGACCGCGCTGCTGGGCGGGATCGAGGGCCGCCGTGCGGGCCCGGCGCAGAGACGCCGCAGGCCGCTGTTGCTGACCGGCAGCGTGCTGGCGGTGATCTGCACCTGCGCGGCACTGGCGCTGGAGATCGCGTTGGCGATCAACGTCCGCACGACCGTCGCGCTGCAGCCCAGCCCCGAGCAGAACATCATCGTCCCGACCCGCCAGGTGCCCGCCCCGCACAGTCAGCCGGCGCCGATGACGCGCCCCGTCAAGGTCGTTGCGCCCAGGGTCGCGATACCGGACCTGCCGAGGCCCGCCGTGGCGGCGCCCGCCGCTCCGGCTCCCCCGGTTCCCGTCGCGGCCCCGCTTCCGGTGCCGGTTCCCGTGCCCGCCGCGGCGCCGCTGCCGCCCGTCCCCGACATCGCGCCGCTGCTGGCGCCGCACCCCGTTGCGGTGGCCCCGCTGCGGCTGCCCGCACCGCCCGCGCTGCAGCTACCCAAATCCCCGGCGCTGCAACTGCCCAAGCCGCCGGCCCTGCAGCTGCCGGCACCGCAGCCGCTGCAACTGCCCAAACCCCCGGCCCTGCAGCTGCCGGCACCGCAGCCGCTGCAACTGCCCAAGCCGCCGGCCCTGCAGCTGCCGGCACCGCAGCCGCTGCAACTGCCGACGCCCGTGCTGCCGAAGGCGCCCGTCCTGCCCGCCCCGTCGCTGCCGGTCTTCCGCCCGCCCGTACCGATCATGCCGCAGCTTCCGGCGCTGCCCCGATTCCCGTTGGTGCTGCCGCACTTCGGACTCTGACGGCTTGCCTTGCAACGGTCCCGGCTACACCGTGACCAGGCGGTACAGCCCCACCAGACCGACCACCACGATCGTGGCGCGCAACGCATTCGGCGACAGCCGACGCCCGTATCGCGCCCCGATCGACCCTCCGATCAGCGAACCGGCCGCGATCAGCCCGGCGACCGGCCAGCTGATCCGGTCCGGGGCCGCCAACGCGTAGCCAAGGGCCGCAACGATATTCACCAGCAGCGTGGTGAGGTTCTTGACCGCGTTCATGCGCTGCATCGATTCCGGCAGCAGGGCCCCCATCACGCCGACCAGCAGGATGCCCTGCGCGGCGGTGAAGTAGCCGCCGTAGACGGCGACCGCGAACGTGCCGAGGACCAGTACGGCCATGCGTGCCGGGGTGACGTGTTCGGCGGACCGTCCCGCCTCCTCGGCCCGCCGGCGGGCCCACGACTGAATGCGCGGGCCGGTCACCACCAACGCCAGGGCCGTCACCAACAACACGGGCACGACCTGGATGAACACCCTGGCCGGCAGGTGCAGCAGCAGGAAAGCGCCCAGCGCGGCACCGGCCAGCGATGCCGGGATCTGCCATCGCAACCGATCCCACTGCCCGCCGAGTTCGGCGCGATAGCCCCAGGTGCCCGACGCGCTGCCGGCCACCAGTCCGACCGCATTCGACATGGTCGCCGCGACGGGCGGATAGCCCAGGGCGACCAGGGTGGGGAACGTGATCAGGGTGCCGGAGCCGACGAGGGCGTTGATCGCCCCGGCACCGAACCCGGCCAGGCCGATCAGCACCATGTCGGACAGCACCACAGGCAGGAAACCTTAGCCTGCCGCGTGCTCGCGACGCTCAGACGGGAGGCGCTTGCGCACCGCGGTCGACACCGGTGCGCAGCTTGACCGACGCCGAATAGGCCAGGGTCCGGAACCGGAGCACCGGGTCGTCGGAGGCTTCGATGCCGTCCGTCACGCGCATGGGGTCGAACACGACGATGTCACCGCCATGCTCGCGCTCGGTGTCGAGCCCGGTGACCTCCAGCGTGCCGACGGTGACGACCTGGGTGCCCTGCCACGGCGCCGACGGGTCGACGGTCGAGTCCTGCGGCCCGGCGATCTGCACCCGGAAATCGAACCGCACCGGCCCGCGTGCGAGCCGGGCGTCCAACTCGTCGGTGAGAAAGTCGGGCGACTCGCTATGGGCGGCGGGCCCCGACACCTTGGCCCCCGCGGCGGGCACCAGGTGGTAGCGCACGAATCTGGCGTTGCCGTCGGCACCGACCCAGCGAAAGGCGTGCAGGCCGTGGTATTCGGTGGTGGCGTAACTGGCCGGAACGGTGTTGGCGTCACGCAGGACGGGCAGCGCGGCGAACAGCCGCGGGTGGGTGAGCAGGTGCCGGGCCATCCGCAGCGGTTGCAGCAGGCCGGGCCGCATCGCCGTGAGCACGTCGATGAATCCCTCCGGGGTGCTCGCGACGAACAGCCGGGCGGTCTGCGTGGAGACATCGGTGGTCGCGCCGTCGGGCAGCGTGAACTTCACCGCCAGACCGCGCACCCCCGGGGCGCCGTCGGGCTGTTCGGGGTTGCCGGATCCGTTGGAGAAGCGGATCAGCGCCGGGACCGTGGAGCCGTCAAGGTGCGGTGCGCGCGACAGGCGTGCCGCCTCGGGCGTCGCGGTGAACGTCCCGCGGTACAACGTGCCTTTGGCGTGCAGGGCGCGACAGCCGGGCCGTGCTCCCCCGGCGCTGCGGATCGCCTCGATCGCGTCGTCGGGAGAAAGGGAGCCTGCCATGGGGGCATCCTAGAGGCTCACTCGGGCAGGCCGAAGAGTTTGACCACGCCGTGATCGCGGCCGGCGGTGTAGCCGCCGTCGACGGCGATGGCCTGCCCGGTGACGAACGAGGCGTCCGGGGAGAGCAGGAAGGCCGCCATCGCCGCGACCTCGGCCGGCCGGCCGAGCCGCTGCAGCGCGTGTTCCTTCGTGATGGAGGCCAGCGGACCCGCCATTCCCTCCAGGCCGAAAACGCTTTCGGCCATTGGTGTTTCGATGAATCCGGGGCAGATGGCGTTGACCCGGATGCCACTCGGGCCGTAGTCGAGCGCCATGTTCCTGGTGAGCAGCACGACGCCGCCCTTGGCCGCGTTGTAGGAACTGCCACCCGCTGTTCCCTCCAAGCCTTCGATGCTGGAGACGGTGACGATGCAACCCCGCTCGCCGTCGACCCTGGGCTGCTCGATCATCCTGGCCAGCGCGGCCTTGGCGACCAGGAACGTGCCGGTGAGGTTGACGCCGATCACCCGCTCCCATTCGGCACGGTCGAGCAGGTGAACGGGGCCGCCGCCGGCCACGCCGGCGGCGTGGAAGACCCCGTCGAGGCGGCCGGGCACCGCGTCCAGAACGGCGGCGATCGCGGCCTCGTCGGTCACATCGGCGGTGACGAAGCGAAAGTCGGGGCCCAGGTCCGGCGGGGGAGCCACATCGGCGCCGACGACGGAGCCGCCCTCGGCCAGCAGGCGCCGCGCGGTGGCCAGGCCGATCCCGGACGCCGCTCCCGTCACGACGAAGGTGCGGGAACGGGCGCGGTCGGCATTCACCATGTCGCAGTCCTTCTGTCGGGTCGGGAGTCCGTTCGGCGAGGTCTGCCCATATCGCGATTTGTACCTTACGATTTTGCGCAACCGCCCGGAGGCCACGAGGAGCCACGATGTCAGCAACGCACACTCTCCCGCTTTCCGGTGCGTTTTCCGGTGCGACGCGGGCCGCGCGCGCGCTGCGTCGCGTCGCCGTCGCCGCGGTGTCCGCGGCGGTCCTGCTCGCCGCCGCGGCCGGCCCGGCCGACAAGCCGCCGCGCGCACCGGCGCCGGCGGCGGTGGCGCTGCTGGCCGCCGACCCGGTCGACATCGCGCAGGGCATCTCGATCACCCCCGCGCCGGGCTGGACGGTCGGCGACCGTGGACCGGACTGGGTGGCGCTCTACAACGCCGATTCCAGCGCACAGCTTCAGGTCACCGTCAGAACGGCCGACGGGACCGATGTGGTCGCGGTGCTGCAGGGCGATATCGACCAGTTGACCAGCAAGCCGTCGTCCGATTTGACCAACGTGCGGAACCTTACCGGGCCCATCATAAAAATGTTGCAAGGCAACAACTTTCAGCAGAAGGCCTCTATCGACTACACCGCCGACGTATCGTCGCCGCGGCGCACGGTTCCCGTTCTCGGCACGTTCAGCGAGCTGCTGAACACCTCGACCCGGCTGTCGGCGTTCATCGACTTCCGACAGAACGACAACGCGACCGCTCAAGCCGCCCAAGACGGCGGGGCCATGATCGACTCCATGCTCTGACGGGTTGCCGCGGCTGCGGCGCACCGCGTATCACGGATGGGGACACACCGAACTCGGAGGGGTTATGCCGGCAGCCGACGCCATCACCAGCACGACGGGCACGCTCATCGGATTCATCGAGCAGCACGCACGGCAGCGCCCCGACGCCTCGGCGATCCGCTACGGCGAGCAGCAGTGGACCTGGGCCGACTGGGCGGCGCGGATTCGTCGCGCGGCCGGGGCGTTGCGCGCCGCCGGGATCGCGCGTGGGCAGTGCGTGGCGTTCCTGGACAAGAACCACCCGGCCTGCCTGGAAACCCTGTTCGCGGCCGCATCGATCGGTGCGGTGACCGCCGTGGTGAATTGGCGTCTGGCCGGTGAGGAACTCGTGCATGTCCTCGAGGACAGCGGGGCGCGCCTGCTTTTCGTCGGCGCCGAACTGCATGCCGCGGCGCAGGCGGCCGCCGCGCACGTGCCGGGCCTGCGGCGCATCGTCGTGGTGGGTGACGGCGAGGACGAGTACGAATCCCTGCTCGCCGCAGCGCCTCCCGAGGACCCCGACGCCGGGGTCACCGGCGACGACGCCGCGCTGGTGATCTACAGTTCGGGCACCACCGGGCGCCCCAAGGGCGTGGTGCTGAGCCAGCGCGCGCTGGTCAACCACGCGGCGAACCTCGCGCCGGCGCTTCCCTTCGGCGAGGGCGACGCGAATTTGGTCGCCATGCCCCTGTTCCACGTGGGCGGAATCGGCTATGCCCTGTTCGGCATCCGGCCCGGGGTGCCGACGATCATGACCCGCGAGCCCGACGCCGCGGCGCTGGTCGGGGCGGTGCAAGCCGGCGCGACGCACGCGTTCTTCGTGCCGCCGGTGATCGCCAGGTTCCTCGACGGCGGCGAGGCGGCGACCGCCGCGCTCTCGGGCCTGCGCTACATCGTGTACGGCGCCGCCCCCATGCCGCTGCCCCTGCTGCACCGGGCGCTGGCGGCCTGGCCCGCCGCGAAATTCGTTCAGGTGTACGGGCAGACGGAACTGTGCGGGGCGGTCACGGCGCTCGGTGACGCCGACCATCGCGATCCCACCCGGCCCCACCTGCAACTGTCGGCCGGAAAAGCAGTGCTGGGGACGGAGATCCAGGTCGTCGATCCCGAGACGGGCGATCCGCTGCCGGCGGGGCGGCCGGGCGAGATCTGGGTGCGCAGCAACCAGAACATGAGCGGCTACCTGAACCGCCCGGGGGCGACGGCCGAAACGATCACCTCCGACGAGTGGGTGCGCACCGGCGACGTGGGGCGCCTCGACGCCGACGACTACGTCTATGTCGAGGACCGGCTGAAAGACATGGTGATCACCGGCGGGGAGAACGTGTACGGGCCCGAGGTGGAAAGCGTGCTGATCAAGCATCCCGCCGTCGCCGACGCCGCCGTCATCGGGGTGCCCGACGACTACTGGGGCGAATCCGTCAAGGCGATCGTGGTGGCCGCCGGCGAGATCGACCCCGCCGACGTCATCGAGTTCTGCCGGCGGCATCTGGCCGGCTACAAATGCCCCCGCACCGTCGACCTGGTTGCCGAGCTTCCCCGGAATGCCAGCGGGAAGATCCTCAAAACTGCTCTGCGGGAACCGTATTGGCGGGACCGCGCGCGCAAGGTATGAGCGGCGTCCTCACAGGCGCCCCGCGGCGCGCAGCTGCGGATGCACCCAGTCCGGCGAGCGGCGCTCCTTGAAGGCGCGGAAACCCTCCCGCGCCTCGGCGTCGCCGAGGCTGGCGGTCATGCCGATGCGGTCGTACAGGCCCAGGTAGTTGTCGATGCTGGACTTGATGACCCCGCGGGCCCGCGGGGCGGTGCGGCACACCTGGGCCAGCAGGTCGCGCGCCTTCGCGAGCAGGCTCTCATGCGGCACGACCCGGCTCACCAGGCCCCAGTCGTAGGCCTCGGCCGCGCTCAGCACCCGTCCGGTGAACATCAGGTCGCGGGTGCGCACCGGCCCGATCAGGCGCGCCAGCATCTGGCCGTAGTAGGTGTCGGCGTAGCCGCGGAACAGCTCGGGCACGCGGAAGGTCGCCCGCTCGCTGACCACCGAGAGGTCGCTGCACAGCGCGATCTGGAAGCCGCCGCCCTGGCAGAGTCCGTTCACCGCCGAGACGATCGGCTTGGCCGAGGTGCGCACCGCGTCGAACGGCGTCACGTCCATGCCCAGCGCGGCGCCGAAGGTGATCCAGTCGTCGGCGCCGCCGGTTGCGCCGCCCATGTCGCCGCCGGGCGCGAAGACGTCACCGGTTCCGGTGATCAGCAGCCCGGCCAGATCCGGATCCGCGTTGAGACGGCCTACGGCATAACGGATTCCGAAGTACATCGCCGGGGTCAGGGCGTTGCGCGCGTCCGGGCGGTCGATGGTGCACACCGCGATCGGCCCCTGCCGCTGCAAGGACAGGTACGGCGTGCCCAGCCAGTCCCCTTCGGGCGGGCGCGGGCTGCCGTGCGGGGTCGGGGGGTGCTGCGTCACGGGACTCCTCTCGCGTCGGCGCCCGCGTCGTTGCGTCGGCGCGCCGCACGGTGGCTACTGTAGCTCTTACAGTACGTGGGGCGGTGCCCCGCCTACAGGTACGGCAACGTGGCGACGGCGGTGCCCCGGGTGGTGTCGCTGAGCAGGTCGGCCAGCTTGGACTGCAACGTGGCCGCGGCCTCCCCCACCGGCTTGTCGCAGAATCGGCAGTGCGTGGCGAAGCGCGGCTGATCGTCTTCGTCCGGCCAGAACCGGCGTTGCCCCACCGCGGCGCCCGGGTCGTACTGGACCGACTGGTGGGGGGCGTCCCTGAGGATCCTGCCGACGGGATGGCCTTGCGGGCATTCGAGTTTCAGCACGCCGATCCCCTCTAGATTGCTCACAGTCCACCGTCCTCACGAAGTCGTGGTCTCATCGATCACACGTATTGTCGCCCCGGGCCGGCCGGTGTGCCCGGCGTGGTCGCGTGTCCGGTGCGTAGCGCGAACGTCTGGGCGTGGGCAAACCAAGTATCCAGCGGTGACTGCGGTACGCACGGGTGTACGACGTCGCCCGGCGCCAGCTGCGGGGCAACCTGCCGCAGTCGTTCGTGCACGCGTTGCTGTTCGAGGCGGCGCACACGCTGGCAGGTGACGACGATCCGGCGCTGGGCAAGAGCTGGTGAGCTCACGTCGCAGTCGGGGACTACGGATTGCTCGCGTCCGCTCTGGCACGGCCGCGCGCATCGGTATCCGGCCACCCCGACAACCGACTATTGCGCCAGCGCCCCGCCATGATGCCCCAACGTCGCCACACCCGCGCCCAGCACCGGGCGGCGCAAATCTGTGCCGAACGCCGCCGGAACCACGAGGCCCGCACCGCGGCGCCAACCGAATGCCCGACCTACACCGGACCCGCCCCACCCCACAGCGACGACGACCGAACACCTTTTTAGGTGTTATGAAGATCCCGCGACGCAGATGGGCGCCTCGACCGAGGCCGCCGCGGTGCCATTCGCCACTGACGATCGCCAATCCGATTGGGGCGGCCGCTCAGGCCAGCAAGGCGCCCACCGCGACCCGCGACTTTCGTCTAACATCAATGACATTAGCCGAAGGAGGACATCGCATGTCCGCATCAAAGGAAAGCGCCGAGGTCTTACGGGCGCATCTAGCTGAGCACGAGAAAATGGCCGAGGCTCACCTGCGAGAGCATCGCGAGTTGGCGGACGGCCACCTCGCTGACCTGCGAGCCCTCACGGACCGGCACCTGGCCGAGCATCGCGATGCCGCCAAGCAGGGTGGTCTGTCCAGCAGCGAATATGAGTCATTGGCCGCGCGGCATATGGACGAGCATCGCAAGCTCACCGAGCGAATGCTGCAGGATCATCATAAGTTGGCCGACCGGCATCTGGCCGAATTGGGCGAACTTTCGGCACGCCATTCCCATGAACATGCGGGGTAACTGGTCAGGCCACGCGAGCAGCCATGGTCGGCTCTCGGCCAGCACGGCGAGGGCATCGAAGACATTGCTGGCCGTGTTTGGCGACGGTGGATAGGTAGTTTCGGATCGCGCGGAACTTTTTGGCCCGGTGAAGGTGCGCAAGGCAGTCGGACACCTTCTGGCGCAGCGTGATTCGTCCGGATGTCGCGTGCGGATCCGTTGTCGTAGGGCCGGTCGGGTCTGCCTGAACCCCGCGCACACAGCCCGCTTGGGGCTGTTCCCTCAGGCGGCGCTGTCCGGCGGGATGGGTCCCGCCGCCCGGCGGATGTCGGCCAGCCGTTCTTCACAGATGCGGTAGAAGACCCAGCTTCCGCGACGCTGCCTGGTGACCAGGCCGGCTTCGTGCAGGATCTTGATGTGGTAGCTCACGCTCGGTTGGGAGATACCGAGTGGGCCGGTCAGGTCGTAGCCGCATTCCCCGCCAGGTCTCGTTCTGAGCAGTCCGAGGAGTTGGACTCGGGTCGGGTCGGCCAGGGCCTTGAACAACTTGGCGATCCGTTCGGCCTCGTCGCGAGACATGGCTTCGTCCAGCGTCGGATAGGTCCTTGCGTCTTGGGGCCTCGGCGTTATCGGCGCCGTACCCGCGTCCACCTGGGCCTTCCGAGAACCTGGCATATCGAGATATTGACATTTATCGAATGCTGGCGCAACCTACCAGCACCACCCGTTTCGTCTATCGACCGGAGACCAGCGTGTCCAATCCCCTGATCCCGGTGTTCGGCACAGGGCGAACCGGACCAGCCGGGCCGGAGTGCGCGGCGCGCGTGGACCGTGCCGGTGCGGTAATTACCGTCGCTCTGTCGCAGCCCGGCATCGAGCTGGTTCGACCGACGCCGGCGCATAACCCCGGCGCGGCGGCCCGGGGAGGACCACCGGACACTCGCGGAGCACCGGCGCGAACAAGCCGAGGGCCGACACCGTGACCTACCGCAATCCTGAGGCCCTGGCCACCGTTGAATGGCTGGCCGAGCACCTCGACGACCCGTCGGTCCGGGTGGTGGATGCCCGCTTCGCCATCCGGCCCACCGCCGGGAGAACGTTGGAGGCCGTCGCCGAGCGTGACGCCTACCGCGAGGCCCACATTCCCGGCGCGGTGTTCGTGGATGTGATGGGTGACCTCTCCGATCCAGATGACCCGGTCGTGGTGGTATCGCCGGAGCGATTCGAGGACCTGATGAGTCGCCTCGGGATCGGCGACGGGACCACGGTGGTGGTCTACGACGGCCAAGGTGGAACCTGGGCCGCTCGGCTGTGGTGGGCTTTGCGGTACTACGGCCATGACGCCGTCATGCTGCTCGACGGCGGTTTCACCTGTTGGCTGGCCGCAGGTCTCCCGGTCGACAGCGGGGTGCCCGACCCTTCGCCGGCGACGTTCACCGCCCGGGTCCGGCCCGAGCTCCGGGTCGACGCCGATCAAGTGGCTCAAGCCATCGGTTGTGACGACGTCTGCATCGTCGACGCGTTGCCCGAAGTCTTCTTTACCGGTGCGGCGCGCCTGTACCCGAACCACCGGGCCGGCCACATACCCACCGCCCACAACGTGCCGGCGCCGTCGCATGTAGATCCGGTCACTCACCGATTGTTGCCCGCCAGCGCGCTGGCCCGGCTGTGGGAGCCGGTCGGGTTGGAGCCTTCTCGCCGCGTCATCACCTATTGCGGCGGCGGCGTGTTCGGGGCCTACGCCCTCTTCGCGCTGCATGTCATGGGACACGAGAACGCCGCCCTCTACGACGCCTCGTGGATGGAGTGGGGTGCCGATCCCAGCCGGCCGGTGGAGACCGGACCGAAAGCTGCGACACATGATCGCTATCAACCGACGAACCCAAGGAGGCAGTGATGGCGCGAATCAAGCTCATCGATCCCGGCCAGGCGCAGGGACGCACGCGCGAGGTCTTCGAGCGGGTGAAGGCGTATTACAAGATGGTGCCCGGGCTCCAGCAGGCATTGAACTACCTGCCCGAGACCACGGATGCGTTGTGGACCCTGAGCCTGAATACGGCGATGGAGGGAAGCATCCGTGAAGAGCTCAAGCGCGTGTTCTTCGCGGTGACCGCCTACGAGGTCGAATGTGAATACTGCACCGCGGCCCACATGATCGCCCTGATGGGCAAGAAGTGGAGCCGCCAGGAGTGCGTGGATCTCATCGAGGGCAAACCATCTCCCCGGTTGACCGACAAGGAGAACGCCGCGGTGGACTTCGCCCGGACGGTCGGTCGTCGTCCGGCCGCGGTGACTGACGAGATGACCGACAAACTACGAGCATTCGGATGGACCGATGCCGAGATCGTGGAGATCGTGGCCTCGGTTGCGCTGATGCGCTACACGACCACGGTGGCCAGCGCCCTCGACGTGCCGCTCGAAGAGGCCATGGAAGGCGTAGGGGTCAGCTGCGGGGTGCCGCTCGATCGGCTCGAGGGTTGAGGGAACCGGCCGCCGGGTCCCCGGTTGGTGTCGGGCGCCAGCGGTAGTCGGTCGCCAGAGGCGAGCCTTCCGGCGACTGCCCCACGCCCTCGAAAAAACTGCAGGCAGAGCCTTCGAGCGTCTCGGCCGCATGATGGTGGCTGCTCACGCTGCCGGGGCCAGCCACCCTCGGCCTTTCAGCTGGGGCGGTCCGGACGATGGCCGGCCAGGGAGCCCCGGTCAGCGTTCAGGTCTCCGATCGAGCCGGGCTGCATCAGCGGTGGTTCTGAGAGTGGCTCCACACCAGGGCGCCGCCGGAGTGGTCACCTACGGCTGGGACGTACGGTTCGAGATGAGTGACGAGGCGGTCACCTTACTGGCCGATGAGTCGAGGCTCCTCATCTGCGTTGGGGACCCTCGTAAAGTGTTGGAATACTTTGATTTTCGCTGTTTGGCCTGTTTCTCGGCCCGTGGTTGACAGCGGTGGACCTACCACCCGCTGAGCACCGGCCGCAAATTTGCTGAGCTGCTGCGCTTGATCAAGGCACTGCAGACCGCCGACAGCTTCGGGGTGGCCACCCCGACCGATTGGTGACCCGGCGACCCGGTCATCGTTCCGATCGCCTGATCCTGCAGTGTGGCCGCCGATCGGATGGCCGGGGCCGAAGAAGGTGTCGCATGCGACGACTGGATTCTTCTGCGCCAAAAAGATCAGCGAAGCTGCCGTGGAGCACGCCATCCGCGCCCGCTGACGCCGACGGACCGCGCCGATCCGCCTCAACTGTCGCGTCGTCCCCGCCCGCCACGGTGGCCGTGACCACCTCCACCACCGTGGTGACCACCGTCGCAACCATCCCCGCCGCCGTGCCTGTGCCGGCGCCACCCTCGACCGCCGCCTATCGGCCGACCCGATATCGCCGCTTCGAACGCCCGCAGGTGGTTCTCGGAAGCGGCACGCAAGTTCTCGTACACCCTCTGGATGGCTGCCTCGTCACTGCCTTGCACGGCCGCAGACAGGTCGGCGATGTCACCAGTTTCGAGTTCGACTCCGACCGCGTAAGCCCCTTCGGCCGAGGACAGTCCCCGGGCGAGCCACATGTCGTAGGCGTCCTGCAGTTCAGGGCCGGAGTAGACACCGGGCGGCTGCCCTACCGACGGATCGGGGACGCCGTACCGCTCGAGCAGTCGCCCGATCGCGTCATAATGACGCTGCTCGCTGGCGGCAATGTTGTCGAAGATCGGCACACCCCACGCCCGGTGGAACCGCCGGTACAAATCACGCGCCAGCCGTTCCTCCTCCCGCATCAGCACCAGATCCGCCCGCTCTCCATCGGACAACGGACCACCAGCCGCCGGGTCCAAACTGTCGACCACATTCATCCGATGACTCCGTTCATGTTCGGCCACCCCGAAACCGGTCGGATCGACTACGCACATCTCGGCAGCCATGTTCAACGCACCAACCGAACGCAGGAGGCAGGAACACGCTGTCCTGACGTCAGCGTATTAGACATGATCCTCGACACCAGCACCGCCACGTCGGACTTCATCAACGGCTACGGCGGCTCAGCTACGCTGGCCCCTCGACTCCGGATGTACGAACGCTACGGCAAGACGAGTGTCGACGGCACGTGAAAACTGACCCCCACGCGGAATTTTGACCCTCTGGTCGGGAGATACTTTTGCTGTGCGGCAAAGGATTCAACGGCGACGTCGATGAAGCCGTCGACCATCTCGATACCCGTACCTGCCGGCCCGATCGAACAAGCAGGTACGAGACGCCCGGCAACTGACACTTCGCGGCCCGTCTTCGCCCCCGACGCCGTGCCTGGCCCGAGCCGACCGGGACTGGCGTTCGAGCCCCTCGGGCGCCGGTCTCGGGCGGCGGTGGACGCGAAAGGGGACTACGCCGGGATCCCATTCGGCGGCGTCCGCCATTGCCTAAACGCCGCGTTCGCCGAATACGAGCTGCGCATCGTGCTCGCCACGTTGTTCGACCGCTACGCGGTGCAGCTCACCAACGAGCGATCCGGGCGCGACACACCCCCGGCCATGACGTCGCCTCCTCGGCGACCATCATCACCGCACGGGTGATGCCGGCTGAGCACCACGGAAATCTTCGTCAGACACCAAATCCCGGGAAGCCAATTTGCCGCTCCGCTGAACCAGTCGATCGATCTCTTCCCGGTGGCTCGGGTCGCTCGACACCGCGGTGATCCATGGGGAGGAGTCTTCCCCCGTCACCGGTGATTTGCAGGCGACCTGGCGCACCGATGATGAACGGATCCATGGACAAACTCGTCTGCGAAAACTCGAATCCGGCCTCACCAAGGAGGCGCACCAGCCACGAGGCGGCCGACGACTGCCGCTGACCAGCGCTCAGCCTCACGACCGGCCGATCCGACTCGTTCATCTAGCCCTCGTCACCCGAAGAAACGCGACAGACGTTGCACGGAAGTTGCACGGTGCCGACGATTCACGCTGTGACCTGGTGGTCCCGGCTGGGATCGAACCAGCGACCTTCCGCGTGTGAAGCGGACGCTCTTCCACTGAGCCACGGGACCGGCACCGAGAGGCGAACGACGTCGAAGACTAGCACGATGCGAAGACCGCGGTGCGCGCCACATGCTCGCGCGAACGTCCCGGGTTAGCCTTCGGTCAGCCTGGGACCGCAACGTACCTAGAGATTTGTCAGTGCCCGCCGCTGTCGACTATCGTCGTCCTTCGCACCGGGCGACGCTCTCGCCCGCTGCACGCGGATGTAGCGCAGTTGGTAGCGCATCACCTTGCCAAGGTGAGGGTCGCGGGTTCGAATCCCGTCATCCGCTCGAAGGTGCAAGTGGCATCAGTCCCAGCGGTGGAGTGGCCGAGTGGTGAGGCAACGGCCTGCAAAGCCGTGCACACGGGTTCGATTCCCGTCTCCACCTCCGCTTTCGAACCCCCAGCGCGATTAGCTCAGCGGGAGAGCGCTTCCCTGACACGGAAGAGGTCACTGGTTCAATCCCAGTATCGCGCACCAGCTTTGACGCAGATCAGAGTAGGCATCTAGCCCGTCAAACAACGGCCCGTGACCTACCCCTTGCCCGCCGGCGCGGCGCTGCACACCTGCCGCAGGCTACTGCTTCAAGCTGCACTGGACGGCGCCGACGCCGCCACCGGACCTCACCGGCACCCGGCGGGCCCGCGCCTGAGAACTGCTCGACCAGACCCGGCGGTCTGGTCACGCGTGGCGACTGTCGTCGAGGGTGACGCCCGCGCCACGCCGCGATCCGATGACGGGAAAACCCTCGCGGCAGACGAAATCGGTGACACCATGGGGCCTCGTGCGCGGGGTCGCGACGGTAGCAATCATCCGTCCGTGCTTTGGAAGCCCCCGGGCGTTGCTGTAGCAGCCGTCTGGCTCGCCATCGCATGCCCGCGTGAGCTGCGGCTTCGCTGCACGGCGAACTTCTCGGATAGCGCAGGTCGTGTTCGCGGACCCCGACCATCCGCCTGGATGGGTTGCAGTTCTGTATTTGCGCTCTGGCTTGCGGTTGTGTCGTCTCGGCGGGCTACTTCACCGCGCCGCCACAGCCGCCGGGGGGTGCGGGCTGCGGAACCGGCCCGTTGTCCGGGTCGATCACACATGACATGCCCAGGTCGGCCGGCGTGCTCTGGCCGGGCACCATGATCGGCAGCGAGTACGCGCCCCCCGCCATCACCTTATGCCAGTACGACCCATCGGGGTAATGTTCCCCGTCGCACCAGCCGCCCATGAGCACGTTGCCGGCGCCGCCGCCGGGGCAGTAGTCGCGCAGCGGGTCGGGCATGTGCGGGTCGGGGGCCGCGTGCGCGGCGGGAACGCACAGCAGCGCCAGAATCAGAGCCGCGGCAAAGGGTTTCATGGTCATCATCCGAGGGGTGGATCGGCATCGGGAAACGGTCACGAGTCAACCCTCCTCAACTGCGCCCAGCGCGCCGTCGCGCACTCGGTGTGCTCACCGTAATCGTCCCCACGTCCAGATGGCCAGGGTTTCGCACGAGCAGTCGAGAAGCCGTTCTCGAAGAACGTGGGGCCAGCGCATCCTCACCGAGGGAAACGTCAGGTATCGCATTTGCCCTACCTGAGCCGGCCGGTTCGCGTGCTGACGCCTGCACGACGGGTGGTGGGCGAAGGGCGACTGGAATTGCACCGGCCAGCCGCAGTGGAACGGGCAGCTGCCGCTAACCAGTTGTGGACCATCGTGCTTGGTTGACGTTCGCCGTGGTCTGGAACCCTCCTCGACGAAACTGTCACAAGGGTGTTCTGCCGGAACGTCCCGGTCATCGGCGAACTCCCCGTGCTTGCGGTGGCGGACATTTCCCGCACAGTTGTCACCCCCCGGTGCGAACATTCAGAGACGAACCGAACAGGAGCCTCTGAAGATGAGCGTCAACAACACGGGCGAGGAGCAGCCAACGACTGCGGCCGCCGCGGACAGTGATGCGACCGCGATCGGTCCGCCCGCCGACGAGACGGCGATCGTCCCTCCGCTCGCCGACGCCCCGCACGAACTGGCCTGGTCGCACGCCGAGGACGACGACGCGGGTGTCTCCTGGGGAGCAGCCGCGGAACGCGCCGGCATCATCCTCATCGTCGCGGTCGCGGTGGCGCTCGTGCTCGGACTCGTGACCTGGCTCGGGTTCTACATCTCCGGCAAGAAGACCAGACCGCTCCCCGTCCCGGATGCCACGAAACCTGTCGCGACGATCCCGGCTGCCGCACCAGTTCCGCCGCCGTCGACGGTCACGGTCACAGCGGCACCCCCGCCAACGGTCACGGTGGAAGCAGCCCCACCACCGCCCCGCCATGACG